>NZ_JBFAQA010000053.1:0-37546 GCF_040677005.1 Nonomuraea sp. NPDC049421 | reverse complement strand
ACCAACATCACCGCCGCCACCGACCACTACCGCAGCCACCCCGCCGACGGTCTCCAGCTCCTCGGTCTCACCACATGAGAACGCTTCAGCCCTGCCCCCTGCACCGACCCGTAATAGCGCCCGCCGATCGTCACCCCGGTCAGCTTGTACTGCTGCGACCCCCGCGGATCCCCCAGGCTGACGGCGCCGGCCAGGTCGGGGGTGAAGCCGGCGAACCAGGCCGAGGCGTACCCGTCGGTGGTGCCGGTCTTGCCTGCGGCGGGCCGGCCGATGCCGCCCGCGCCCCGCATGGTCCCCTCGGTGAACACGCCCGACAGCACCTCGGCGGTGGCGTCGGCGATGGCGGGTTCGAGTGTCTCGCGGCACTTGGGGCGGTAACGGGTGGTCGAGCCGTCCCTGTCGGTGATGTGGGTGATGGCCATCGGCGCGCAGTAGGTGCCCCGGGCGGCGATCGCCGCGTAGGCGGCGGCCACCGTCACCGGGTCGGTCTCGTTGATGCCGAGCGTGAACGTCTCGTACTCGCGCAGCTTCTTGCCGTCCGCGCGCCGGATGCCGAGCGACTTCGCGGTCTTGACCGTGTCGCAGAGCCCGACCCGCTGCTCCAGCTCCATGAAGAAGGTGTTGACGGAGCTCCACGTGCCGGTGCGCAGTGTCTTCCAGCCGGGCGAGCCCTCGTCGTTGGTGACGGTATGGGTGGGGTCGCCGATGCTCTGGCCTGCGCAGTTCCTGAACGTCGAGTACGCCGGCGCCCGATAGCCCGCCCCCGCGGCCAGCCCGTCGTCCAGCTTCATGCCCTCCTTGAGCGCCGTGATCAGCGTGAACGTCTTCATCGTCGAGCCCGGCTGGAATCCGACACCGCCCCCGTGCGCGGTGTCGGCGACCACGTTGTACGAGATCTCGTTCTTCCCGGCGTCGGGGCCGTAGCGCCTGCTGGCGGCCATCGCCCTGATGGCCCCGCTGCCCGGCTGGACCAGCGCCTCGGCGGCCACGGGCCGGTCGGAGGCGTGCACGTACCGCTTGATGGCGCGCTCGGCGGCGGCTTGCGCGACCGGGTCGAGCGTGGTCCTGATGGTGAGCCCGCCCCGGTTGAGCATGGCCAGCCGGGCCTTGGCGGTACGGCCGAAGTCGGGGTTGCTCAGAATCTCGTGCCGGACATAAAGGCAGAAGTACGGATATTTGCTGGCTTCGCAGCCGCCGGGCAGCCGCGTGCCCTTGTAGCCCAGCTTCGTGGCCTTGGCCGCGGCCGCCTCCTCAGCGGTGATCTTGCCCAGCTCCGCCATCCGGTTCAGCACCACGTTGCGGCGGTGCAGCAGCCGCTCCCGGTGCTCGCGGCCGAGGTTGGGGTCGGTGGCGTTCGGGTCCTGCACGGCACCGGCCAGCGTGGCGGCCTGCGCCAGGGTCAGGTCGGCCGCGTGCACGCCGAAGAACCGCTTGGCGGCGGCCTCGACGCCGTACGCGCTCGCCCCGAAGTACGCGATGTTCAGATATTTCTCGAGAATCTGGTCCTTGGTGTACTTCTGCTCGATCCCCATCGCGTACCGCAGCTCGTTGAGCTTGCGCGCGTAGCTGGCCTCGATGGCGGCGTTCCGCTCCGCCTCGGTGCCGGCCGAGTTGAGCAGCACCTGCTTGACGTACTGCTGGGTGATGGAGGAGCCGCCCTGGCTGGTGCGGCCCGTCTGCAGGTTCGTGGCGAGGGCGCGCAGCGTGCCCTCGACGTCGATCGCCCCGTGCTCGTAGAAGCGGAAGTCCTCGATCGCCACGATCGCGGTCCGCATCTGCTCGGCGATCTCGTCGAGGCCGACGATCTCGCGGTACTCCTCGTAGAAGCGGGCGATCTCGCCGCCCTTGGCGTCCCGCACGATCGTCACCTCGGCGGGCGGCGGCTCGGCGAGATCGACCGGCTTGAGGTTCACCTCGTCCGCCGCCGCCACGAACCCGGCCCCCATGCCCCCGACGGCCGGGATCGCGATCGCGGCCACGAGCACGCCCGACCCGGCGGCGGCCGCGGCGAGGCGCAGGAGCTTCGTCCCCCGACGTCGCATCAGAGCCTGCCGAGTCCGCGGGCCAGGACGGTGGCGGTCTGCGCGATCACCTTGTCGTCGGCGGGCTGCCCCGCGGCCGTGCGGTTGGTGTAGACGGCCAGGATGATCGGTGCGCCCGAGCGGCCGGACGGCCAGGCGATCGCGACGTCGTTGCCCGCGCCGATCTCCTGGTTGGTGCCGGTCTTGTCGCCGATGGTCCACTTCTTCGGCAGGCCGGCGCGGATGCGGGCGTCACCGGTCTCGTTCGCGATGAGCCAGCGGTTGAGCTGCGCGCGGTCCTTGGGGTGCAGCGCCCTGCCCGCGGTGAGCAGGCGCAGGTCGCGGGCCAGTGCCGAGGGGGTGGTGGTGTCGCGCCTCTCCTTGGGCGTCCAGTCGTTCAGCTCGGTCTCCCAGCGGTCGAGCCGCGAGACCGGGTCCTTGAGGCTGCGGAAGTACCGGGTCAGCCCGGCGGGCCCGCCGAGCTGCTTGAGCACCATGTTGGCCGCGGTGTTGTCGCTCAGCGTGATGGCGGCCTTGCAGAGCTGCGCGACCGTCAGCCCGTCCTTGACGTGCTTCTCGGTCGTGGGCGAGTTCGGCTTCACCTCTGCCTCCGTCCACTTCACCCGCTTGTTCATCAGGCCGGGCTCGGACGTGCGCGCCTTGTGCAGCGCCGCCCCGCACGCCACCGCCTTGAACGTGGACAGCAGCGGGAACCGCTCGCCCGAACGGTAAGCCACCGTCCTCCCCGTCGCCGTGTCGATCGCGTACGCCCCGATGCGCCCCTTGAAGGACGACTCGAGCGCCCGCAGTTCCTTGCTCACCAGCGCCTGGCCGGAGAGCTCGGCGGTGACCGCCGATACGGTGGCCGCCGAGGCGGTGGCGGGGCTCGCGGTCGCGGCCCCGCCGGCCAGCAGCGAGAGGGTCAACGCAGTCGCCTGCGCCGCGGCCGGGAGCCGCCGGGCACGAAGGTGTCGCATGCCAAGTCCTTGCCGTCGTTCGATCAGATCAGAGGGCAGGAGCAAAGCAGACGCGAAAGCGCGATGTCTAATAGCGATATCGCGAAAGCATTCATATCGCTTTCCATATCCTTGCAGGTCAGTGCCCGTTTTGCCGGAACGGCAACGTGGTTACCCGCCGCCTTCGCGAGCGGCCCATAGTGCTGGGAAAGGAGGAATGACATGAAGGACATCACGCATCGGCTGATCGAGGGGCCCGCAGGGCGGATCCACGTGGCGGAGCAGGGCGACGGGCCCCTGGTGCTGCTGGTGCACGGTTTCCCCGAGTCGTGGTACTCGTGGCGCCACCAGCTGCCCGCGCTGGCCGCCGCCGGTTACCGGGCGGTGGCGATGGACGTGCGCGGCTACGGGCGGTCGGTCAAGCCGGCCAGAGTGGCGGCGTACCGGATGCTGGAGCTCGTCGCCGACTGCGTGGCCGTGGTGCGGGAGCTGGGCGGAGGGCCGGCGGTGATCGCCGGGCACGACTGGGGGTCGGGCATCGCCGCGCACAGCGCGCTGCTGCGGCCCGACCTGTTCCGGGCGGTCGCGCTGTTCAGCGTCCCGTACGCGCCGCGCGGCCCGCAGCGGCCCGCCGACGCGTTCGCGGCGATGGGCGGCGAGGAGGAGTTCTACGTCAGCTACTTCCAGGAGCCAGGGCGGGCCGAGGCGGAGATCGAGTCCGACGTACGAGGGTGGCTCGCGGGCTGCTACGCCGCGCTGTCGGCGGACGGACCGGGCGAGAGCGCCTTCTTCCTGCCCGCCGGCGGCCGGTTGCGCGACCGCTGGCCGAAGGACGCGCTGCCGTCCTGGCTCGGTGAGGAGGACTTCGACGTCTACGCGGGCGAGTTCGAGCGCACCGGCCTGACCGGCGGGCTCAACCGCTACCGCAACGTGGAGCGCGACTGGGAGGACCTCGCGGCCTGGGACGGCGCCCCGATCCTGCAGCCGTCGCTGTTCGTCGCGGGCGCGCAGGACGCGGGCGTACGGTGGCTGGCGGGCGCCATCGAGGCGTTCCCGCAGACCATGCCCGGCCTGTCGGGCAGCCACCTGATCGACGGCTGCGGCCACTGGGTGCAGCAGGAGCGCCCGCAGGAGGTCAACCGGCTGCTGGCCGACTGGCTCGCCACACTGTCCTGAGCGTTCGGTCACGCCACGTGGCCGACTGCTTGGGTAGTGTCATAGGTATGCGTTCACTCAAGAGCCGGTTCGTGCCCCTGGCCCTCTTCGCCTCGTGCGTGCTCGCGGCCGGTTGCAGTGAGGTCAACAACACCATCGACAAGGCCCAGGCCTGCATCGAGGCGCCCAAGATCATCACCGAGCTGGCCGCCGAGGTCACCAAGCTGACCGACGACCCCCAGGCCATGGACAAGGCGATCGACGACGCCGCGGCCAAGCTCAACGGCGTGGCCGACTCGGCGGCCAACACCACGCTCAAGGAGGCCAGCGACAGCCTGGCCACCACGCTGACCGGCATCACGGTCAACGACGTCAACGACGCGGTCGACGCCGCCCAGAAGGTCGCCACCGAGAGCGCCGACTACGTCAACCAGGTCGCGCAGGCCTGCAGCTGACCCTCAAGGACAATCCCGGCATCTCTAGGGGAAATGGGGACGAATTACCGTTTTTCCATGGAACCCGACCCGCGTTTCACCTTGGCCAACGAACGCACCTTCCTCACCTGGCTGAGCACGGCGCTGGCGCTCAGCGCGGGTGGGGTGGCCATCGCGGCGGTGCCGTCCGACGTGTTCGTGCCGTGGCTGCGTACGTGCCTGGCCGTCGCGCTCGTCACCCTGTCCGCGCTGGCGGCCGGCATGGCCTACCCCCGCTGGCGCAACATCCAGCGCGCGCTGCGCAAGCAGGCGCCGCTCCCGCCGCCCGCGCTCGCGGCCGTCTTCGGTTACGGCGTCGCCGCCGTCGCGGTGGCCGCCCTCGTCCTGATCATCCTGTCGGCGCGGGGCTGACGGCGAGGACGCCGTGGGCATCACTCCGGAAGAGGAGATCTGGGACGAGGGCCTGCAGAGCGAGCGCACCCGGCTCGCCTGGGTGCGCACCGCCGTGGCGCTGTCCACCGGCGGGCTCGGCGCCGCCGGCGTCGCGCTGCGCAGCGGCCTGCCGGCGCCCGCCATCGCCGCGTTCGCGCTGGCCGCGCTCTGCGGCGCGGTGCTGCTGATCAGGACCAGGCAGCGCTTCCGCCGCGTGCAGGCCGCCCTGCACGGCGGCCGCCCCCTCGACGCGGGGCTCGACGCGATCGTCGCCTGGCTCGGCACGCTGAGCGTGGTCGCGGGCGCCGTGACCTTCGTGTTCACCGTTCGGTAGGGCCGGGTTGCGGCACGCCGGGAGGGAGGCGGACACTCGGAAGCAGGGGGTGACCTCATGGAAGAAGAACTGCGGATCGTGCCTTTCGAGTGTCAGCGCTGCTGGCACGTGTGGGAGGAGGAATACGTCGTCAGGCACCAGGAGGACCGTCACGGCAACGCGGGTGAGATCTGGCTGCGCGCCGGGCTGCCCGTCTCGCCGCCCTCCTCGGGCGCCATCTGCCCGCACTGCGGCTGCCAGCGGGCCACGACCTTCCCGGACGGCTACCTGTCACGCCATCCGGAGCTGAGGAGAGCGGCGGAGCCCGCCGTCCCCGACGAGACGCCGCTGATCAGCCCGGTACGCCCGCCGCTGTACTGAACTCCCCGACCCTCCATCCAGAGCCGGCTCCGGCACCCCTGGAGGAGTGCCGGAGCCGGAACCCTCTAGCTGAGGCTCTCCAGCCACGCCTGGTGCAGCCCGGCGAAGCGGCCGGACGCGGCGATGAGCTGGGCCGGCGGCCCGTCCTCGACGATGCGGCCGTGCTCCATCACCAGCACCCGGTCCGCGATCTCCACCGTGGACAGCCGGTGCGCGATGATCAGCGCGGTGCGCTCGGCCAGGATCGTCCGCAGCGCCCGCTGCACCAGCCGCTCGCTCGGCACGTCGAGGCTTGAGGTGGCCTCGTCGAGGATGAGCACGGCAGGGTCGGCGAGGAACGCCCGCGCGAACGCGACGAGCTGGCGCTGACCGGCCGACATGCGCCCGCCGCGCTTGCCCACCTCGGTGTCGTAGCCGTCGGGCAGCGACGAGATGAACTCGTGGGCGCCGATGGCCTTGGCCGCCTCGCGTACCTGGTGGTCGGTGGCGTCGGGGCGGCCGAACCTGATGTTGTCCGCCACCGTGCCGTCGAACAGGAAGTTCTCCTGCGTCACCATGACCACCGCCTGGCGCAGCGTCGGCTCGTCGAGCGTGCGCAGGTCCACCCCGTCGAGCAGCACGCGGCCCTCGGTCGGGTCGTAGAAGCGGGAGATCAGCTTGGCCAGCGTGGTCTTGCCGGCGCCGGTCGCGCCGACCAGCGCCACGCTCTGCCCGGCCGGGATGGTCAGGTCGAGGCGCGGCAGGATCGGCATCTCCTTGACGTAGGAGAACTCGACGCCGTCGAAGCGCACCTTGCCCTGCGCCCGGCCGCCCGGCAGCGCCGCGGGCTCGCGCGGCTCCGGCACGCCGGGCTCCTCCTCCAGCACGCCGGACAGCTTCTCCAGCGCCGCGCCGGCCGACTGCAGCGTGTTGTAGAACTGGCTGATCTCCTGCATCGGCTCGTAGAACTGGCGCAGGTAGAGCATGAACCCGGCCAGCACGCCGACCTCCACCTCGCCGTGCAGGGCGAGGTAGCCGCCGTAGAGCAGCACCGCGCCGATCGTCATGTTGCCGATCAGCTTGATGCCGGTCATGAACGTCGCGCCGAGGATCATGCTGCGCGCGTTCGCGTCGCGGTAGTCGTCGTTGAGCTGCTCGAAGATCTCCTGGTTACGCGGCTCCCTGCGGAACGCCTGCACCGCGCGGATGCCGATCATCGACTCCACGAAGTGCACGATCACCAGGGCGACCGTCTCCCTCGTCCGCCGGTAGACGACCGCCGACTGCCGCTGGAACCACTTGGTGAACAGCAGCAGCAGCGGCAGCGGGACCAGCGCCACGAGGCCGAGGTGCACGTCCAGCACCAGCAGCAGCACCGCCGTGCCGACCAGCGTCAGCACCGCCTTGACCAGCGCGTCGAACCCCGACTGCACCAGCTCGGCGATGGCCTCGATGTCGGAGGTCAGCCGGGAGATCACCCGGCCCGAGGTGTACTTCTCGTGGAAGCTCAGCGACAGCCGCTGGAAGTGGTCGAACACCCTCCTGCGCAGCGTCAGCAGGATGCTCTGGCCGACCGTCCCCATCAGCCGCAGGAACGCCTGGCGGGCCAGCGCCTGGGTGACCGCCGCGGCCAGGATCACCCCGACCACGGTCAGCAGCACCGTCGGGGCCCGGCCGCCGGTGATCGGCGGGATGCCCCGGTCGATGCCGACCGAGACCAGGAACGGGATCGACAGCCCGGCCGCGTTGGAGACCACGATGATCAGGACGAGCAGCGCGATCTTCTTCCGGTACGGCCGCAGCAGATCGCCGAGCAGCCGCCGCGAGCGGGCCCGCAGCAGCACCGACACCTTCTCCGACAGCTCGTCCTGGTCCTCGGAGCCGACGCCGCGCCAGGCGGCGTTCTTCTCAGGAGCCGTCGCGGTCGTGGTCGCCGTCGTGGTCATCGCAGGGCTCCTTCCGCCGCGTCGTCGAAGTCGGCGTCCTGCGCCAGGAGCGCGCGGTACTCCGGCACCTGTGCCAGCAGCTCGCGGTGCTGGCCGACGTGCGTGATCGTGCCGTCGCGCAGCAGCGCGACCTTGTCGGCCAGCAGCACCGTGGAGGCGCGGTGGGCGACCACGATGCCGGTCGCGTCGCGCAGCACGTGCCGCAGCGCCTCCTCGACCAGGGCCTCGGTCTCGGCGTCGAGCGCGGACAGCGTGTCGTCGAGCACGAGGATGCGCGGCTTGCTGAGCACCGCCCTGGCCAGGGCGAGCCGCTGCCGCTGCCCGCCGGACAGCGACAGGCCCTGCTCGCCGATGCGGGTGTCGAGACCCCACGGCAGGTCGTACACGAACATCGCCTGCGCGGTCTGGATGGCCTGCTCCAGCTCCTCCTCGGTGGCGTCGAGCCGGCCCAGCATGAGGTTCTCGCGCACGCTCATCGAGAACAGCGTGGGCTCCTCGAACGCGGTGGCGACCACCTGGCGCAGCTGCTTGAGATCGAGGTCGCGGACGTCGTGACCGTCGATCGTGACCCGGCCCGAGGTGGGGTCGAGCAGGCGGGGCACCAGCGCGGTCAGGGTGGTCTTGCCCGACCCGGTGGCCCCGACGATGGCGACCGTCTCACCCGGCCGCACGTCCAGCCAGACGTCCTGGAGCACGGGCTGCTCGGAGTCGGCGAAGCGGAAGCCGACGCCCTCGAAGCGCAGGTGGCCGTGCGGCTCCTCGATGACGTCCGAGCCGCTCTCGATGGTGGGGACGGTGTCCATGACCTCCATCAGGCGGTCGGCGGAGGTCATCGCCTCCTGCGCCATGACCAGCAGGTAGCCGAGGCTCGCCACCGGCCAGACGAGCTGCAGCATCAGCGTGGTGAAGGCGACCAGCGCGCCCAGCGTCAGCGCGCCGGAGCCGACCGCCAGCGCGCCGAGCAGCAGCACCAGCGCCAGCGTGATGTTGGGCACGATCTCCAGGAAGGAGAAGAACTTCGCCGACAGCCGCACCTTGCTCATCGAGGAGCCGTAGACCTTGAGCGCGGCCTCGTCGTAGCGGTCGAAGACGTGGTGGCGGCGGCCGAACGCCTTGATCGTGCGAATGCCGATCGCCGACTCCTCGACGAACGTGGCGAGGTCGCCCTGCTCGTCCTGGACCTGGCGGGAGATCTTGATGTAGCGCCGCTCGAAGCGCTGGGAGGTCATCACGATCGGCACGACCGAGGCCAGCACCAGCAGGCCGAGCGGCCAGTACTTGTTGAGCAGCAGCACGGTGACGGTGACGACCTGGAGCACGTTCATGACCAGGAACAGCGCGCCGAAGCCGAGGAAGCGCCGCAGGGTCGACAGGTCCGTCGTCGCCCGTGACAGCAGCTGGCCCGACTGCCAGTCGCCGTGGAAGGCCATGGGCAGGCGCTGGAGGTGGGCGTAGAGGTCGTCGCGGATGGCGGTCTCCAGGCCGAGCACCGGCTTGACCTGGATGAAGCGCCGGAAGAAGATCAGCAGCGCTTCGAGCGCGCCCACGCCGACCGCCAGCAGGCCGAGCGGCAGCAGAGCGCCGGGGTCCTTGTCGGCCACGGGCCCGTCGATGACCTGCTCGATGATGAGGGGGAAGACGATCACCAGGCCGACGCCGACGAGTGCGGTCAGCCAGATGACGACCAGCCGTAAGACGTAGGGGCGGAGGTAGGACCGCATCCGCCACAGGGAGTTGGCGGAGAGCCTGGAGGAGGATCTGGAAGACGGCCCGGAAGACGGCAGGGCAGGGCGAGGTTGGTGCGTATCGGGAGGCATCCCTTCTAGGCTAATACGCCGGATCAACCGATTTTCTGTGGCCTCAGGGTGGGTTTTCTGTACATGACGTGGGAAAACGTGAATGTCACGCACTTTCGGCCGGTCCGTAAACCGTAGTTGACGACAGGAAGGAGGGCGGCCGATGATCGGCGAATCCGAGCTCGCACACCTGCGGCGCTGCGTCGAGCTGGCCCGCGGTGCGCTCGATGCGGGCGACGAGCCGTTCGGCTCCGTGCTGGTCGCCGGCGACGGCGCGGTGCTCGCCGAGGACCACAACCACATCGCGTCCGGCGACCGTACCCGGCATCCTGAGTTCGCGCTGGCCCGCTGGTCGGCCGAGCACCTCACGCCGGAGGAGCGCGCCGCCGCCACCGTCTACACCTCGGGCGAGCACTGCCCGATGTGCGCCGCCGCGCACGCCTGGGTCGGGCTCGGCCGCATCGTGTACGCCACCTCCTCGGCCCAGCTCACCACCTGGCTCGGCGAGCTGGGCGTGCCGCCGCCGCCCGTGCGCCCGCTGCCGGTCAACGAGATCGCGCCGGGCGTGACCGTCGAGGGCCCCGCGCCCGAGCTGGCCGACGAGGTGCGCGAGCTGCACAGGAGGTACCACAGCGGACGGCCGACATCCGTTTGACCTGCGGTTTGCCGCCCGCGTGGCACAGTCGGACACATGGTGCACGGCCGCTCCATCAGGGCTCGGATGACGCTCGCGACGGTGGCGTCGTTCGGCGTCCTCCTGCTGGGCGGAGCGGCCCTGCTCTCGGCGACGTGGCCGTCCAGGGCCCGCGCCGACCTGGTGTCGCAGGCCGCCACCGCGAGCAGGCACCTCACCACGATCGTCGACACCCAGCGCTTCGAGGGCCCCATCCCGCCGATGAACGGCATCGGGCTGCTGCAGATCGTCGACTACGAGGGCCGCGTGGTCGCCGCCAGCGCCGGCCTGCTCGGCGAGCCGCCGATCACCCAGGCCCGGCCCACCGGCGGTGACTCGCAGGTCGAGACCCGGGAGTGCCGGCCGGAAGGCTGCCTCGCCGTCGTCGGCACCAGCAACCGCGCCACCGTCTACGGCCCCGTCGTCGCCTACGCGGCCGTCCGCGAGCCGTTCCTGCTGCACTCGCCGTACCTGCGGGTCATGCTCTTCGGCTCCTCCGCGCTGCTGCTGGCGCTGATGGCCTGGGGCACCTGGTACGGCGTCGGCCGCGTGCTCGCCCCCGTCGAGGAGATCAGGCAGGGCCTGCAGCGGATCAGCGCCGAGGACCTCAGCTCCCGCGTCGCGGTGCCCGACTCGCGCGACGAGGTGGCCGAACTGGCCGCCACCGTCAACGAGACGCTCGACCGGCTGGAGGACGCCGTGGAGCGGCACCGGCGCTTCGTCTCCGACGCCTCCCACGAGCTGCGCACCCCCATCACCGGGCTGATGGTGCGGCTGGAGGACGGGCTGTACGAGCGCGGCGAGGCCGACTGGCGGGCCGCGCTGGACGACGCGCAGCGGCTCGCCGACATCGTGCAGGACCTGCTGCTCATGGCCCGCCTGGACGCCGGGGCGCCGGTCAAGAAGAAACGCCTCGACCTCGGCCGCCTGGTCGAGGACGAGGTCGCGCGGCGACCCTCCCGGCTGCCCATCACCGTACGCGCCGAGCCCGGCGTGCACGTGCGCGGCAACCGGCTGCGGCTGGCCCGCGTCCTGACCAACCTGCTGTCCAACGCCGACCGCTACGGCGACTCCAAGGTGGAGGTGCACGTGCGGGGCAGCGGGGACGAGGCGGTGCTCGAAGTGGTGGACGACGGGCCCGGCATCCCCGAGGAGAAGCGGGAGCAGGTGTTCGAACGCTTCACCCGCCTCGACGGGACCCGCTCGCGCGACCTCGGCGGCAGCGGCCTAGGACTGCCGATCGCCCGGGACATCGCCAGGGAGCACGGCGGAGAACTGGCCATCGAAGGGCCGCAGACGCGGCTCGTCCTCCGCCTGCCCCGCGACTAGGCCCGCCTGCACCTTGACGCGCTCGTCGACGTCGGGGCGCGCGCTCAGCACCTCGTGGATCCGCTGCAGCCGGTCCGGCCCCGACCAGCGGCGGGCGGCCGTCCGCATGAGGTTGAGCACGTCGCGGCCGGGCAGCACGCGGGCGTCCTCCGCCAGCCTGCGCAGCACCTGGTCCACGTACTTCCAGGTCGGGCCCTCCGCCAGCGCGACGGCGTACCGTCCGGTGTGCGGCGTCTCGCTCAGCAGGAGGTCGAGCAGCAGTGCCACGGGGGAGCGCGGGTACGACTCCAGCGTCGGATCGACGTCCGCCGCGTAGGGCAGGAGGGCGGCGTACAGGTGGCCGAGCAGCGTGTCGTCGCGGAAGGCGATCTCGCGCATGGGGATCGAGCCGCTCGACCGCATCCCGCGGGCCGGCTGCGGCCGCTCGCCCGGCCACGTGAAGAAGACCAGGTCCGCCACGTCGATCTCGGCGTCCCGCTCGAAGGTCACCTCCAGCGTCCTGACCCCGTCGCGCAGCTCGTGGCGGACCTTGACCGTGCGGATCAGCGCGTCCCACTCGGCCCTGGTGAGCTGGGAGTGCCACAGGCGGGTCATCCTGCGCCACAGCTCGTTCGCGTGCTCCGGCTGGGCGCTGCCGAACAGCTCGGCCCCCGTCACCGGGCCGCCGGCCGCGAGGACCGCGAGCAGCATCAGGTTCGCGGCGTAGGCGGCGCAGCGGGCGGTCACGTCCGCTCGGGTGGGCTGGTAGGCGTCGTACGCCGAGCCCGGCCTGGCCTGCAGCGTCCGCGCGAACAGCTCGCACAGGTGCCTCCTGAGGATCTCGCGCCGGTCCTCCGTGAGGTCGCTCGTCAGGCGGTGGGCCAGGAAGTCCACCGTGGGGGCGCGGCCCGCCAGCGCGGCGAACGACAGCAGGGCGTGCAGGAAGCCGTCGTCGGGGGTGGCCGGGCGGCGGCGCGACTCGGCGAAGGCCAGCTGCTCCGCCATGTCCGCCAGCTCCCTGGCCACCAGGCGGGCGACCAGGTACTCGCCGAAGGTGGCGTGCAGGAACTCGTACGTCCTGAGCCGCTCGTGGTCGCGCAGCGCCTGGGTGGTGTGAATGAAGAAGAACCCGCCGATCACGCCTTCCGCCTGCGTCAGCCGGCGGCGGAAACCGGATCCTTCGCTCTTCTCTCCTGAGCCCGGCAGCAGCACGCGCAGGTCCGCGTCAAGGTCGGCGTCCGCGATCCACTGACGGCCGCGGTTGAACATCGCGAACGCCGTCACCGACAGCCGCAGCAGCTCGTCCTCCACGGCCCGTTCGAGTTCGTCGTCCGGCAGTCCCGGGCGGGTCTTGGCGACCTCCCGAGCGGCGAAACCGTGCAGCAGGCGCTCGTAGAGCTCGGCCTCGGGCAGGTCCTCGCGCATGAGACGGAGCGCGTTGGCGTCGGCGTCGTAGAGGGCCAGCAGGGACAGCAGCAGCGGCTGACCGGCCAGCTTCGGTACGGCGAGCACCTTCTCCAGGGGCAGGGGTTGCAGGTCGCGGCCGCGGAAGTATGCCTGGTTGGCGTCGTTCCAGACGGTGACCCACTGCTCGATCTGGTCGTCGTCGAAGGGCTCCAGGCGGATGACGTAGGAGCCCTCCGGCACCCTGGCCCGATCTGCGACCGCTGTCCTCGAGGTGACGATGACCGCCAGCGCTCGGCCCTTCTCGGCCTGGGTGCGCTGGAACTCGGCGACCCGCTCCAGGTAGTCGCTCTGGTTGACGCCGGTCGCCTGGAGCAGCTCGTCGAACCCGTCCAGCATGACCACCGGGAGCGCGCCGCCGCCCGCATGCACGAAGTCCGGCCAGGACATGTCCTCGTCCAGGGCGGCCCTGATGCCGTATTCGATCTGCGCGAGAACGTCGGCGTCCGCCGGCACGCCGCGCAGCTCCACCCTGAGCGGGAGGAACTCGCTCGCCGGAAGCCGGGCGGCGAGCACCCGGGTCAGCACGGACTTGCCCGCACCTGGCTGCCCCAGCACGAGCAGCGGCAACTCGGCGGACAGGGGCTGCGTCAGGTAGGCGGCCAGGACGGAAGTGAGGTCGTCACGGTATTCGACTTGTGCAGACATCTCCTCGGGGGCGTGGAGATTCGAATGCAGATGCAGACGGTACTGCGGGTCGATGTAGCCCTGTTCGAGAGCGGGGAGGGTCATGCCCGGGGGTGTACGAGTGGAGGACAACATCGGGCGCCGTAGAGCGGCCTGGTTCGATGTGATCAGCGCGATAAGGCGGTCAGGCAAGCCACGTACCTGCGGGATCGCGCCCAGCCGCCGCTCGATCCCGGCCAGGCCGTGCCCCAGCTTCCTGACCTCGGCCCTGGTGGCCTGGTGGTCGGCGCGGTCGATCCAGCAGGCCACCTCGGGGAACTCGGCGACCATCCGGCGGAACAGCTCCTCGTAGCGCCGCAGAGCCCGGACCGGTGTGTCGTCACGCAGCCGCGACCGTGTGGTCTCATCCCAGCGGTCCCAACACGCGAGCCCTTCCAGGACGTGGAGCAGCGCGTTGGTGAGCACGCGGTAGTGAATGAGGACGACCTTCACCGAGTGCTCGTAAGCATGGCCGGCATCTGGGATCGGCATGGTGAGGTTGTCGGTCACGGAACGCATCTGCCCGTCGGTGCCGAGGATGCGGCGCTGGTCCTCAAGAGTCAGCTCGCGGAGCACGTCCATCTCGGCGAGTGCCTCTAAGTAGGCGACCATCACGATGACCGCGTGGGCCGCCGCCAGCCGTTGCGTGGTGTCGTACCGGCTCAGGCCCTTGATCTTGTCGCGCGTTCGGCGCAGGAAGGTGTCACCGAGCCGGACCGCCTCGCCGCGGGCGTCGAACAGATCGATCTCGCCGAGCCCGAACAGCGCCAGGGAAGAGCCCTTGTCGAGCAGACCCGTAACCGCCGTCGGGCCGCCCAGGAGGGCTACGGCGTCGCGATAGGTGAGGAGTTGCCGCACTCGCCCAGTCTGCCGGAGTCGGGGGTGATCGCGTTCCTAGAATGAGTCATGCCCACTGAGCCTCTTACCCGAGCGCGTATCGTCGCCGCCGCCGTCGAGCTGATCGAGCGGGAGGGCGCCGACGCGATCTCCATGCGGCGCGTGGCGGCCGGGCTGGGGGTCGGCGTGATGTCGCTCTACAACCACGTGCCCAACAAGGACGCCTTGCTCGACGGGGTCGCCGAGGCGGTGCTGAGCGGGATCGAGTTCACCGACGATCCCGAGGCGCCGTGGAGCGAGCGCGTACGCGGCCAGGCACGGGCGTTCCGGCAGATCGCCCACCACTACCCGCGCTGCACGATGCTGGTGGTCAGCAGGCAGCTGCACTCCACGGCGGGGCTGCTGCCGGTCGAGCGGGCGCTGGCGACGCTGCGCGACGCGGGGTTCGACGGGGCCGACGCGGTGCGGGTGCTGCGCATGTTCATCGCCTACATCGTGGGCTCGCTGCTGCGGGAGGTGGGGGTGACGCCGACGTTCGCGCCGGCGCAGACCAGGACGATCAGCGCGGATGGGGTCGATCCCGCGCTGTTCCCCGAGGTGACGTCACTGGCGGGGCTGCTGGGGGAGTGCGATCACGAGGCGGAGTTCGAGTTCGGGCTGGACATGTTGATCAGGGCCGTCGAGGAGCGGGCTGGGCGCAGGGAGGGCACCCGGTAGTGGTTCGGCACCGGATGCCCTCCTGAGCCTCCTAGTACCAGTTGTGCGATCTGAAGTGTCCCCAGGCGCCGCAAGGCCTGCCGTACCTCCCCTTGATGTAGGCCAGGCCCCACCGGATCTGTGTCTCCGGGTTGTGCTTCCAGTCGCGGCCCGCGCCGCGCATCTTGCCGGCCGGGAGGGCCTGCGGGATGCCGTACGCGCCGGATGAGCTGTTACGTGCCCGGTGGTTCCAGCCGCTCTCCCTGGTCCACAGGTTGTCGAGGCAGCGGAACTCGCGCAGGTTCCACGAGCGCTGGACGACGTGCCCCAGGGCGATCTTCTTGTTCCTGTTCTCCGGCCGGACGGCCGTGACCTTCGGCTGGGCCGACGTGGTCCAGGTCCTGGTCTTGATCGGCATCGGCATGGTCTCGGCCCTGGCCGGCGTGCCGCCGATGACGGTGAATGCGCTGACGGTGATGAGTGTGCCCGTGAGCACGCGTGTGCTGTCCAAATCGATCCTTGCCATCGGGCCGCGTGCGGACGGGCGCGCTCGGCGCGCGCCCTGCCTGCCCGCGCCCGTGGCTCGGGCGCGGAGGGTCCGCGTGGCCCTCCGGGATCCTGTTCCGCCCGATCGTGCTGGGCGGCCCGGAGGGCACCGCGACGTGTCCTTTAGCACGATTCCTATTACGCACGGTCACCATCGGTCACTTACAGTGACAGGCGAAGGACGGGTGTTTGTGTGTTCGTTGCGGATAAAAGGCCCGCTCGCTGGAGCGGGATTGCCCGGCCCGCCTCCCGGCTGGGCGGGGCTTGCCGTAAAAAGCGCGCGAGTCTGGGGTTTGGCTCAGTACCAATGGTGGGATTGGAAGTGGCCCCAGGCCCGGCATGGCGACTTGTAGCGCTGCTTGATGTAGCCGAGCCCCCAGTGGATCTGCGTGCGCGGGTTGGTGCGCCAGTCGCGCCCCGAGGAGGCCATCTTGTGGCCGGGCAGCGCCTGCGGGATGCCGTAGGCGCCTGAGCTGCGGTTGCCCGCGCGGTGGTTCCAGCCGCTCTCGCGGGTCCAGAGCTTCACCAGGCACCTGTACTGGCCGATGTCCCAGCCTCGCTTGGCCACCATGGTCCGAGCGATGGACTTGTTCCTGCCGCTGGTCTGGGAGCTCTGCGCCTGTGCGGCCGAGGCGCCGCCGGCCGCCACGAGCGTGGCGGTCAGCACCAGGACGCCGGTACGGCGGAGCATGGGCATGCGGGTTCCCTTTCGAGGGGGTTCATGGACCGCGCCACAGTGCCCGAGCGATGCTCTTGACAGTGAATTGACCAAGAAAACGAAGATCGTCAGTAAAGATCACGATATATACCTTCTTCAGGGGGTTTGTCCGAAAAATGAGGACTGTGTCACAAATCTGGCCCTGACTCGTTCTGTAGGGTCGGATCATGAGCCTCAGTGACATCCCGCTCCGCACCCTCGACGACGCCCCCACCACGCTCGGCGCCCTCGCCTCCAGTGGCCCCGCGCTGATCGTGAACGTGGCCTCCCGCTGCGGCCTGACCCCTCAGTACGCCGCCCTCGTCGAGCTCCAGCGCCAGTACGGCCCCCGCGGCTTCACCGTCGTCGGCATGCCCTGCAACCAGTTCGCCGGCCAGGAGCCCGGCACCGCCGAGGAGATCCAGCAGTTCTGCGCCGCCACGTACGGCGTGGACTTCCCGCTCCTGGAGAAGGCCGACGTCAACGGCCCGGGCCGGCACCCGCTCTACGCCGAGCTGACCCAGGCCGCCGACGAGCAGGGCGAGGCCGGCGACGTGCAGTGGAACTTCGAGAAGTTCCTCGTGGACGGCGAGGGCCGGGTCGTCGCCCGCTTCCGCCCCCGCACCACGCCCGACGACCCGGCGGTCGTCGCGGCGATCGAGAAGCTGCTCTGACGCGGCGGTCGCCAAGCGTTACGAAGTCATGACGCTACGCGCGCGGGCCGGTGGGTAGTCATCCCCATTGTCGCTGGTCCGGCCCGCAGGGGAGCGTGATGACGATCAATCCGTACGCCGGCAACCCGTACGCGGGATCGCCCTTCACCTACGCCGCCGAGCCCTCCGTGTCGCCGTACGCGATCGTCGAGTTGATGCCCGGCGCGCGCAACCTGTGCGAATACGCCCAGGTCGTTCCGGGCGACCGGGTGCTGCTGATGATGGAGCACACGGTGGACCCGGTGGTCGTGCAGGCCATCGCCGCCGCGGCCGCGATGCGCGACGCGGACGTGCGCATCCTGTCGGTGCCGCCGTTCAGCGCGGGCGGGTGGGACCGCGAGGCGCCGCTGCAGATCGAGGCGGCCGCCTTTCACGAGGCCGACGTGGTGATCGGCGGCACCTGGTGGGGCGAGGTGCACAGCGAGCCGCTGTTCTTCGACCAGATCAGGGCGCGCTCGGCCCGGTTCGTGTCGCTGCACATGACCGCCACGGCCGGCGCGCTGCTGACCGGGGCCAGGCTGCCGGTCGAGGTCTTCTACGCGCTGGTGGCCAGGGCGCTGCGGCAGCTCGCCACGGCCTCCTCGATCAGGGTGACCTCGGTGCGGGGCACCGACCTGACGTTCGCCGGGTTCACCTTCGAGGACCCGGGGCCCGGCGGGCTGCGGCCGGGCGACTGGCGGCCGTTCCCGTACGGGGGCGTCAACTTCTGGCCCACCGAGACCGAGGGCATGCTCGTCGTCGAGGACTCCACCGTCACCGGCGTCCCCGAGGAGCCGCTGCGCATCACGCTCGAAGGCAACCTGGTCCGCAAGATCGAGGGCGGCGCCGCCGCCGCGCAGCTGCGCAGGTACGCGCCCGAGGGCTTCTACATGCGGCACGCGCTGTTCGGGCTCAACCCGAAGGTGCGGCTGGCCGGCGGCACCCAGTTCGAGCGGGAGAAGCACGCGGGCGCCTTCTACTGCGGGCTCGACGGGCTGACCGGCGGCCTGCCGGTGACCAGCGGGCCCGGGTTCGCGCACTGCGACTGCCAGGTGGACCGGCCGACCGTGGTGGTGGACGGTGAGCTGTTCGTCGAGCACGGGCGGCTGCTGCTGCTCGACGAGCCGGAGATCAGGCGGGCGGCGGCCAGGTTCGGCCCGCCCGAGGTGCTCCTGGACGACAACCCGGTGCTGGTCCTGCCCCGCCGCTACACGGGCGGCGCCGGGTAGGAAGGCCACGGCGCGCCGCGAGCTGAAAGGGGCCGCGCGATGAAAGAGCCTCAGTGGCGGGGGCCGCAGCTGCCGCGCACGATCAGCTGCGTGGGCAGCACCACCGAGCGCGGACGCCGGCCGCCCGACCGCAGCACCAGCTCGGCCGCCCGATAGCCCATGTCGCGCCCCGGCTGGGCGACGACGGTCAGCGGGGGTGAGCACAGCTCGGCCCAGGGGACGTCGTCGTACATGATGAGCGAGACGTCTCGCGGCACCCGCAGGTCGAGCTCCCTGGCCGCGAGCACGGCCGCCTCGCCGAGCACGTTGCCGCCCGCCACCACGGCCGACAGGTCGGGACGGCTCTGGAACAGGCCGGAGGCGGCGGCGTAGGCGGAGTCGCGGCTGCCGGTGCCGAACACGATCAGCTCCTCGTCCACCGGCTCGCCCACCGCCTCCCTGAACGCCGCGGCGCGCCGGTCATGGCCGGGCCCGCCGATGAACGCGATGCGCCGGTGGCCGAGGCCGCGCAGGTAGCGCACCGCCGTACGGATGCCTGACCGGTCGTCGGCCGTCACGGAGGGCACGTCCAGCGACCGGGGACGCGCGGGGGCGGGGGCGGCCCCGTCGAGCAGCATGAGGTCGTCGACCGCCCGCACCGCCGGGTCGTCGTCATCGGCGGACGGCACGGCGGGCAGCCGGTCGGCGAAGACCACCGTCATGCCCGCGCGGAGCGCCGGCGCCCAGCTCTCCTCGTCGCCCGACGGGACCGCGATGAGCCGGTCGACGCTCTGCTCAAGCAGCATGCCGATCAGCTCGGACTCCTGCTCGGGGTCGCCCGCCGTGGAGCCGAGCACGACCGGCTCGCCGGCCGAGCGGGCGCAGGCGAGCACGCCCTCGGCGAGCTGGGCGTGGAAGGTGTCGGTCAGGTCGGGCACGAGCAGGCCCATGCCGCCGGTGCGGCGCTGGCGCAGGTTGCGCCCGAGCGCGCTGGGGCGGTAGTCGAGCTGCGCCGCGACGGCCAGGACGCGCTCGCGGGTCTGCGGGCTGGCCGAGCCGCCGGACAGCACCCGGGAGACGGTGGCGACGCCCACGCCGGCCGCCTCGGCCACATCCTTGATGGTCGCCCGCTTCTCCATGGAAACGATTCCATCATGGTTTCCGGTAAAGAGGAAGATGTGCGAAGAACAAGGGCTGGTCACGCCGTAACCCTTGACACTCATGTCCGTTTCGGGTGAGATGCTTGAAAACGTATCCACGTGAGTGGGAAACGGGACCAACATCCGGGCCACAGCCCTGGAGCGCGAAGGAATGTCATGGCATCCATCGTTCTGACGAACGTCGACAAGGTCTACGCCGGTGGCGTCAAGGCCGTGAACGGACTCAACCTTGAAATCAAGGACGGCGAGTTCATGGTGCTCGTCGGCCCGTCCGGTTGCGGTAAGTCGACCGCGCTCCGGATGATCGCGGGCCTGGAGGACATCAGCGGCGGCGAGATCGCCATCGGCGACAAGGTGGTCAACCACCTCCCGCCGAAGGACCGCGACATCGCGATGGTCTTCCAGAACTACGCGCTCTACCCGCACATGACGGTCGAGGAGAACCTCGCCTTCGGCCTCAAGCTGCGCAAGATGCCGAAGCCGGAGATCCAGAAGCGGGTCAACGAGGCCGCCAAGATGCTCGGCCTCGAGACCTACCTCAAGCGCAAGCCGGCCGCTCTCTCCGGTGGTCAGCGCCAGCGTGTCGCCATGGGCCGCGCCATCGTGCGTGAGCCGCAGGCGTTCCTCATGGACGAGCCGCTGTCCAACCTGGACGCCAAGCTCCGTGTCTCCATGCGCGCCTCGCTCAACCAGATGCACGAGCGCCTCGGCGTCACCACCGTCTACGTCACGCACGACCAGGTCGAGGCCATGACCCTCGGCGACCGCGTCTGCGTGCTGCGCGACGGCATCCTGCAGCAGGTCGACACCCCGCAGAACCTGTTCGACAAGCCCGTCAACCTGTTCGTGGCCGGCTTCATGGGCTCGCCCGCGATGAACTTCGTCACCGCCGAACTGGTGCGCGGCGACGGCGGCCCCGCGGTGGCCTTCGCCGACATCAAGCTGTCGATCCCCGAGGCGACCTTCTCCGACAAGCCGGGCCTCGACCAGTACGTCGGCAAGAAGATCATCCTCGGCATCCGCCCCTCCGACTTCGAGGACGCCGCCTCCGCCGGCAACCACGCCAACGGCTGGGCCACGCTGCCCGTCAAGGCGGAGGTCACCGAGGAACTGGGCTCCGAGATCAACGTCCTGTTCCTGATCGACGCCCCGCCGGTCGAGCACAAGGACACCGTGGCCGCCGCCGACGCCGGTGACGACGAGGACAGCACGCTGCCGCTGGCGGGCGACAAGTCCCTGTGGACCGCCCGCGTCAACGCCCGCAGCCACGTGCGCCCCGGCCAGCAGATCGACCTGGTCGTCGACACGCACAACCTGCACTTCTTCGACCCGACCTCGGGTCTGGCCATCGGCCACGAGGCCAACCGCTGAGGCGCTGACCTCCCATTCCCGGCCGCGGGCGACGCCCGCGACCGTCCGGGCCCCCACCGCGACCCCCTCCCGCGGCGGGGGCCCGCCTTTTCGCCGGCGGCCGATCTTCAGCGGCCGATCTTCAGCGGCCGATCTTCAGCGTCCGATCCGCTGCGACACCATCGCCTGCACGCTGCGCGGGATGAGCCGCCCGATCGCCACGACGGCCTTGTAGCGCAGGTCGGGGATCGACACCCGCTTGCCGAGCGCGAGGTCGCGCATCGCCTCGCGCACCACGTCGTCGGCCTTGAGCCACATGAAGCCGGGGATGGTCGAGGAGTCCATCGAGGCCCGCTGGTGGAACTCCGTCCTGACGAAACCCGGGCACAACGCCATGATCTTGATGCGCGGGTCGCGCAGCTCGGCGGCGGCCGACTCGCTGAAGTTCACCACCCACGCCTTCGAGGCGCTGTAGGTGCCCCGCGTGAAGAACGCCGCCACCGACGCCACGTTCACGATCGCACCGCGCTCGCGCTCGCGCATGCCGGGTAGCGCCGCCAGCGTCAGCCGCAGCACCGCCTCGCAGTGCACCTTGAGCATGCGCGCCTCGCGCTCGACCGGCACGTCGGGGAAATGGCCGGGGTTGCCGAACCCGGCGTTGTTGATCAGCAGATCGACGCCGTCGCGCAGCCGCGACTCGACCTTGGCCAGGCCCTCGTCCGTCGCCAGGTCGGCGGGCAGCACCTCGACCGGCACGCCGTACCTCAGCTTGAGCTGGTCGGCGGTGCGGATCAGGCGGAGCTCGTCGCGGGCCACGAGGACGAGCGAATAGGCGTCGGCGGCCAGGCGCCGGGCGAAAGCGGCGCCGATTCCTGAGGTGGCGCCGGTGATCAGTGCGGTAGGCATGTCTGAACCCTAACGTTCGTGGCAGGATGAGGGCCGTGCGCCTCGTCGTGGCCGTGTTCTCGTTCGCGCTCCTGCCCGGTGCCCTGCTGGCCTGCACGCCGGCCGCCCCGGCCCCTGTGACGCCGTCGGCCGCTCAGAGCTCCGCGAGCTCCGAGGCCGCCACCCCCTCGCCGTCGTCCTCGCCGTCGTCCAGCGGCGAGCTGCGGTTCACCGAGATCGCCACGCTGGAGCAGCCGGTGGCGATGGCCGTGCGCAAGGACGACGACCGCCTTTACGTCGCCGAGCAGACCGGCCGGCTGCGCACCTCCGACGGCGCGACGGTGGTCGACCTGTCCCGCGAGGTCAGCACGGGCAACGAGCAGGGCCTGCTCGGCGTGGCCTTCCACCCCTCGGGCCGCTGGCTCTACCTCGACTGGACCGACACCCAGGGCGACACCCACGTCACCGAGTGGGCCTACGACGGCTCCAAGGCCACCGCCAGGCGCGACGTGCTCAAAGTCGACCAGCCCTACGCCAACCACAACGGCGGCCAGCTCGCCTTCGGCCCCGACGGCCACCTCTACATCGCGCTCGGCGACGGCGGCAGCGGCGGCGACCCCGAGGGCAACGGCCAGGACCTGGGCACGCTGCTGGGCAAGATCCTGCGCATCGACCCGCGCGGCGACGAGCCGTACGCGGTGCCGCGCGACAACCCGTTCGTCGGCAGGTCCGGCGCGCGGCCGGAGATCTGGGCGTACGGGCTGCGCAACCCCTGGCGCTTCACCTTCGACCGCGAGAGCGGCGACCTGTGGATCGGCGACGTCGGCCAGAACGCCTGGGAGGAGGTCGACCGCGAGCCGGCCGGCTCGAAGGGCGGCGCCAACTACGGCTGGAACCTGCGCGAGGGCAGGAGCCCGTTCCGCGACGGCGAGGCCGCCGATCCGGTCGAGCCGGTGATCGTCTATTCGCTGCAGGAAGGCGGCAACTGCTCGGTCATCGCCGGTCACGTCTATCGCGGCACGAAGATCCCGTGGCTGCGCGGCCACTTCCTGTACGGCGACTTCTGCGCCGGATGGGTGAAGGCCGCGCCCGTGGACGATCTCGACGCCGCGGCCGACGTGGGCGAGGTGGAGCAGCTGTCGTCGTTCGGCGAGGGCCCCGACGGCGAGCTCTACGCGCTCAGCCTGAGGGGTCCGCTCTATCGCGTCGATCCCGCCTGACCCGCTCGATCAACGACTCCACCTGGTCGTTCAGCTTCGCGCCACGGGCCCATCCGGCGTAGTGGGTGAGGAAGACGACCACCTCGCGCAGCTCCGACTCGTTCAGCTCGCCGGCGCGCAGGGCCACGTCGAGCTGGATCTCGGTCGCCTCGTGCAGGCCCTGACCGACCAGCAGGCCGAGCAGGAGCAGCCGGCGCTCCCTGACCGACAGCACCGTGCGCGACCAGACCTCGGCGAACAGCCGCTCGGCCGTCATGCCGAAGGAGTCGACGGTCTCCATGGCGGGTTCTGTCATTGTTCTCTCCGCGGGTGTCGGAAGGGATCCTCATATCTTTCGCTACTTCCCGAGATGAACCAATGGGAGGTTGCATGAACGTTGGAGTCCCGAGCAACCGGTTTCGAGGGCGGCCGCGGCCGGTCTGTAACAAGTAAAGCCAATCTACGGCCAAGATTTGGTCAAGATTTATTCCTGCGCATCGGGCCTCATTTCACCAGAAAGCTGGCACAACCACTCCGTTGGTCCGCCAAGCGGAGGTAAGCCCTGGTGAAAAAGACACGGGGGTTGATCGCGCTGTTGGCCGCGATCCTGACGCTGTCCGCGTGCGGGCAGCCGGAGTTCACCTACGTGAGGGACAAGAGCGGCACCACCTACTTCAAGGTGCCGGCCTCCTTCAAGCAGCTCGACGCGTACCCCATCGAGCTGTACCTGTCGGGCGACCACCCCCACTCGCAGGCGGCGCTGCTGCGGGCCCAGCGGGTCTGGTCGACGGCCTTCGACCAGTCGGCGCAACCCTCGGTCGCCCACCTGCTCGGCTCGGGAGACCCGTTCGTCTACGCCACCGTGCACCGGCTCACCGCCGAGCAGCGCGACGCGATCTCCCTCAACCTGCTGCGGGACTTCATCCTGCCGGTGACCGAGCAGACGCGCGCGCTCTACGCGCAGCAGGCCATGGCGACCGGCCAGGCGCCCCTGTTCAACCGCTTCGAACCCATCGGCGACGACGTCCTCAGCCTGGACGGCGGCGCCAGAGGCGTGCACGTCCGCTTCAACTACCAGATCGGCGCGTACGTCCAGACGTTCGACCACACCGCCATCCTCGACGAGAAGGGCGCCACGGTCTCCGTCATGCTCATCGGCTGCCGCTCCACCTGCTACCGCGAGCGTGCCGCCGAGTTCGACAAGATCGCGAGTTCTTTCAAGCTGCTCCGGCTGCCTGGATGAGGGAGCCCGTCCATGACGACCACCCACCACGAAGGGCTGCGCGCGCCCGGCAGCGGCCCGACCGACCCGGACTCCGTGACCAGGAAGAAGATGCAGTTCTGGGACCGGAGCAAGTTCCTCATCGTCCTCGTGCTGGCCTACCTCGTCCTCACCTGGAAGGTGATGGCGGACTTCGAGGGCATCATCACCTTCCCCGAGGCGGCGCGGAGCATCGCGCGATCGTACCAGTGGATCTTCTGGCTGCTCGGCGCGGAGATCGTCAGGCAGACCCACTTCCTCATCAGCGAGCGTTCGCCCGGCTACCACCGCTTCTGGAGCAGGACGGTCTTCGGCGGGTTCGAACGCTGGACGCACCGCCGCTTCGACGACTGGACGCGCTTCCGGCTCGCCAGGGCGCTGAAGATCGCGTTCTTCGTCACGCTGGTCGCGCTCGTGCTCGGCGCGGTGCTCGACGTCAGCCCGTTCGCCGCGCTGCTGCAGGCGCCGGCGCTGGTGTGGCAGGCCCTGCCGTTCTTCCTCCAGATCCTCTTCCTGTTCTTCTTCATCATCATCCAGTTCGTCGGGCTGTTCTGGTTCCTGTCCAGGGGCGGCGTCGAGACGTACTTCCCCGACGACATCAAGACCCGCTTCCACGACGTGTGGGGGCAGGACCACGTCGTCGAGCGGGTCCGCGAGAACATCGTCTTCCTCGAACGGCCCGACGAGATCGAACGGCGCGGCGGGTACGTGCCGAGCGGCCTGCTGCTGTGGGGGCCGCCGGGCACCGGCAAGACGCTCATGGCCGAGGCCGTGGCCGGGGAGACCGGCAAGCCGTACGTGTTCGTGGATCCCGGTGCGTTCACGAACATGTTCATGGGCATCGGCATCCTCAAGGTCAAGGGCCTGTTCAGGAAACTGCGCAAGCTCGCGCTGCGCTACGGCGGCGTCATCGTCTTCTTCGACGAGGCCGACTCGCTCGGCAAGCGCGGCCGCCTCGCCCAGCAGGGGCCGCCCGGGCAGGGCGGCGGCTCCTCCGGCTGTCACGGCATGACCTATCTGTCCGAGCCCACCCGGCAACTGCTCGCCTACCGCCCCGTCGGCCGCGAGCCTGAGCGGAGCAGCCGGTTCTTCATGGGCGGCGGCATGAATAACAGCGGCGACCCCGGCACCCTGCAGGCCCTGCTCACCGAGCTGTCCGGCCTGAAGAAGCCGCGCGGCTTCGTCAACCGCCTGGTACGCCGCCTGCTCGGCATGCGCCCCAAGCCGCCGCCCAAATACCGCATCCTCGTCATGATGGCCACGAACCGGCCCGACGCGCTGGACGAGGCGCTGCTGCGGCCCGGCCGCATCGATCGCATCTACAAGGTCGGCTACCCGTCCAAGGCCGGGCGGGTGCGCACCTACCAGGGCTACTTCGACAAGGTGTCGCACGAGCTGACCGCCGAGCAGATCGACAAGCTCGCCACCATCACCCCGTACGCCACCGGCGCCACCATCAAGGACCTGGTCAACGAGTCGCTCATCACCGCCATCAGGGACGGCAGGGAGATCATCACCTGGTCCGACGTGCTGCGCGCCAAGCGGCTCAAGCAACTCGGGCCGCCCGAGGACGTCGAGTACATCGAGCGCGAGCGGCACGCCGTGGCCGTGCACGAGGCGTGCCACGCCGTCGTCGCGTACGTGACCCGCTTCCACCTCGAGATCGACATCGCCACCATCGAGAAGGGCGCCGACTACCTCGGGATGGTCGCCTCGATCAAGCCCGAGGACCAGTTCACCCGGTGGAAGTCCGAGCACGAGGCCGACATCATGGTTTCCCTGGCCTCGCTGGCCGGTGAGCGGATGTTCTTCGGCGAGGACAACTCCTCCGGGGTCTCCGGCGACCTCTACTCCGCCACGTACCTGACGGCCATGATGGAGTCGTACTGGGGGATGGGCTCCGGCGTCACCTCCCTGCCCGCGCTCCAGGAGCTGGAGATCATGGGCGGCAAGGCGGTGCGCAGGCCGGGCGGCGGCGGCTCCATCGGCATCACCGACCGCGAGCCGGTCGGGCGCCCGGCCGACCTGACGCCCGACGTGCTGGGGGAGCGCATCGAGTTCAACCTCGTGCGGCTGCTCGATCAGACCGAGGAGCTGCTGCGGCGGCACCGGCGCGAGGTGCTGTGCCTCGCGCACGCGCTGGAGACGTACAAGACGCTCAACGGTGACGACGTCGTGGCGGTCGTCCGCGGCGAGCGCGGCCCGCTGATCGACGGCACGGTGTACGCCTCGGACGCGTTCTACGAGGAGCTGGAGGAGTACCACAGGGACGCCGCCCAGGCCCACAAGGACCACAGCCCGATCGCCCGCACCCTCCCCACGCCGCTCGCCACCGTGACCCCGCCTCTCACCAGCCCGCCTCCCACCAGCCCGCCTCCCACCAGCCCGCCGGCCCAGCTTCCCCCGCCCGCCGCATACGGCCCGGCCATCACGCCGCCCGACCTGTACGGGTGGGAAGGGCCGGTCGCGGCGCCCGATCCGGCAGCAGGCGTCTCGGGGCCGGTCATCGTGCCGCCGGTCGGGTCGATCGGGGAGCCGCAGGATCGGCCCGAGTTCGTGCCGTGGGCCGCCGCGGGACCGCCGCTCGCCCAGCCCGTCGCTCAGCCGTCCGTCGCGGTGAGCGCGGGGCCGGGACGTGGGCGGAGGGTGTGGCTCGTCGTCGGGAGCCTGCTGGTGCTCGTGGCGTTGTCCCTGCTCACCGCGCTGGCCGTCACGGGCGTGCTGTCGGGCGCCACCGGCAGCACCGGCGCAGTGGCGGGCCGCACGGGCGCCACCCCGGCCGTCAGTGGGGCCGTCAGCGGGGCCGGCGGCGGGGGCGGCGCGGTGACCGCGCCTGGCATCGCCTCACCGGGCCTGCTGCTCCTGCTGTTCGTGGTGATCGTGGCGGTGATCGTCGGCACCGGGCTGACGTACGTGGCCGTCAAGGGCATCCGTACGGCCCAGGCCAAGGCGGAGCGGGAACGCGACCAGGCGCACGCCCGCGCCCAGCTCCTGGCCGCCGCGATGGACCCGGACACCGCCATGCGCCTGCTCGGCTACGACGGCACCGACCCCGGCCGCCGTACCTGACGGCCTGACGCGCCCGGACCACCCGGCCCGGGCGCGTCAGCGTGCGGACCACTCGGCCCGGGCGCGTCAGCGTGCGGACCACCCGGCCCCGGCGCGTCAGCGTCCGGCGACCACGATCATCCGCCGGCTGTCGATCGTCAGCGGCCCGCCCTCCGCGCCGAAGGCGTGCACGCTCGTGAACCCGGCGGCGAGCATCAGGTGACGCAGTTCGGGAAAGGTGAACAGCCGCACGAAGTAGGGGACCGTCCTGACGCGTCCGTCGCGGACGATCGTCCGCTCGACCAGGTTCCTGCCGGTCTCCAGGTCGAGGCGGTGCCGCTCGACGACCAGGTCTCCGTCGCGTTCGACCACCGTGGACGCCTGGTAGCCGCGGACGACGGCCGCGTAGTTGTTGAGGTCGATCGCGATCCGGCCGCCCGGCTTGAGCGCCGCGGCGGCCCGCGCGAGCACGCGCTGGTTGTCGGAGTCACTGAAGTACCCGAAAGCCGTGGACCAGCAGACGATGCGGTCGAACCGTCCCGTCCACGGCAGGCGCCGCATGTCGCCGTGGACGTAATCGGCCCCGCCGCCCGCACGGGCCCGCTCCAGGAAGACCGGCGAGGAGTCGAGACCGGTCACCCGGCAGCCACGGCGAGCGAGCCGGCCGGCGATCCGCCCGTGGCCACAGGCGAGGTCGAGCACCTCCAGGCCGGGCCGCAGATCGAGCAGCCGCCAGATCAGGCCGGCGTCGGCGTCGGCGCGGGCGTCGAGCTGCTCGGCGAAGAAGTAGAGGTAGTCGTCGTCGAAGAGACCTTCGGCGTCGAACGTCGGCTCGGTCATGGCGCTCCGTCACCGGGTCATCGCGACGGCGGCGAGCTCGGGGGCGGGACGACCGTCCAGGATGGCGCGGGCCATGGCGTCCCCCACGTACGGGCCCATCGTCAGTCCCGCCGCCCCGAAGCCCGTCACGACGTGCACCCCGGGAGACCCCGGCAGCGCGCCCGCGATCGGGAGGTCCTCCGACGGGAGCGGGCGCAGCCCCACCCGGGTCTCGATGAGCGTGGCGCCGGCGAGCCCGGGGGCGAGGCGGAGGGCGTCCGAGAGGACCTGCCACTGGCCCTGCGCGGTCACCCGCGCGTCGAACCCGCTGCCGGTCTCCCTGGTCGCCCCCACCGCCACCCGCGAGTCGTCGAAGCCCACCAGGTAGTGGTGGGACATCGGGTGCACCGACGGCCAGCCACCGGTGTCGACGCCGTCGAGGCGCAGGTGGGTGATCTGGCCGCGCTGCGGCTCGACGGGCAGGCGCACGCCGTACGGTTCGAGCAGCCGGTTCGTCCACGCGCCCGCGGCCACCAGCACGTCGTCCGCCGCCAGCCGTTCTGAGCCCACCTCGATCTCCGGCGCCCCCTGCGGGCGGGGCAGCAGCCTGGCCTCGCCGCTCACCCGGCGGGCGCCGTAGTGGGCCGCGCCCTGGAGCAGCGCGTCCCGCAGGGTGCGGCCGTCCACCCGGCCGCCGCCGGTGACGAGCACGCCTTCGAGGCCGGGCGCGAGCACGGGGACCAGCGCGCGTACCTCGTCGCTGTCGAGACTTCGCACGTCGCCGACGATCGCGCCGGCCGTGCGGGCGCGCGCCTCCACGCGGGCCCGCGCCTCGGCCAGCCGCGCCGGGTCCTCGTGGACGAGCAGCGAACCGGTCCGCCGGTGGTCGGTACGCCGCACCCCCGCCTCCGCCAGCAGCTCGATGAGTTCCGGATAGTAAGCGGCGCCGGCGGCGTACAGGTCGTAGAACGGGCCCTCGGCCGTGGAGACCCACGGCGAGATGATGCCCGCGCCCGCCGCGGTGGCCTGCCCGGCCAGGCCCGAGTCGACGACCGTGACGGCCGCTCCCCGCCGGGCCAGCGCGAAGGCGGCGCTCGCGCCGGCGATGCCGCCGCCGATGACGATGACGTGGTGTGACACCCGAAACGTCCTCTCCGTGGGCTTTTATCCGCGAGACTATCGAGTTCGGAGCCCGCCATACCGGGTACCACCTGCGACGACCAGTACGAGCAAGGCCGGCGCACACCCCCACGACGCCCGGCACCCGTAGGGGAGCCCGATGGACGTATCCGCAGCGGTGTGGTGGCTGACGATCCTGGGCATCGTCGCGCTGCTGGCGTTCGACTTCTTCTTCCACGTCCGCCACGCGCACGTGCCCACCCTGCGCGAGGCCGCCGTCTGGTCCGCCCTGTACGTCGGCATCGCGCTGCTGTTCGGCGTCGGCGTGTGGTGGTTCGGCGGCTCGGACGCGGGCGCCGAGTATTACGCCGGTTACGTCACCGAGAAGGCGCTCTCGGTGGACAACCTGTTCGTCTTCCTCGTCATCATGGGCAGCTTCAAGGTGCCGCGCGCCGACCAGCAGAAGGCGCTGCTGTTCGGCATCGTGTTCTCGCTGCTCGCGCGGACGGGGTTCATCCTGGTCGGGGCCGCGCTGATCAACCTGTTCGCCTGGGTGTTCTACGTCTTCGGCCTCATCCTGCTGCTCACGGCGGGCAACCTGCTCAAGCCCGAGGGGGAGGAGAGCCACTCGCCCGACAACCTGATGGTGCGGGTGGCCCGCAGGCTGCTGCGGACGAGCGACGAGTACGACGGCGACAAGTTGTTCACCGTACGGGACGGGCACCGGGTGATGACCCCGATGCTGCTCGTCATGATCGCCATCGGCGGCACCGACATCCTGTTCGCGCTCGACTCCATCCCCGCGATCTTCGGCCTCACCCAGAACGTCTACATCGTCTTCACCGCGACCGCGTTCTCCCTGCTGGGCCTGCGCCAGCTCTACTTCCTCATCGACGGCCTGCTCGACCGGCTCATCTACCTCAGCTACGGCCTGGCCGCCATCCTCGGCTTCATCGGCGTCAAGCTGATCCTGCACGCGCTGCACGAGAACAACGTGCCGTTCATCAACGACGGTCAGCCGGTGAAGGTGGTCGAGATCAGTACCGGGCTGTCCCTGACGGTGATCATCGGCGTGCTGCTGGTCACCGTGGTCGCCTCGCTGGCCAGCCCCAGGGGCCGGGCCCGCAACGTGGTGTCGGTGGTGCGCCGGCACGCCCAGCAGTACCTGGACGTCGAGCACGACCCCGAGGTGCGCGAGGAGATCTACCGGCGGCTGCTCGCCGAGGAGGCCAGGCTGGCCGACCTGCCGCCCAAGCACCGCGACCTCGCCGCGGACGAGCGGCTGGTCGCCCTGCTGCGCCGCGCGCACGCGGAGCACGACCGCGCCTGAGCGGCGCTCAGATGCGGATGCCGAGCCGGGCGATCGGCTCGACCAGCTCCTCCTCCTCGTACGCGAAATGCGACGACAGCACCCGCACCAGCCGGTCCACCTCGGCCCTGACCTGCCCGATCGCCGCCGGGTCCGCCAGCAGCGCCACGCACGCGGCGTCGAGCCGGTCGAGCAGCTCGGCGATCACCTCGTGCTCCTGCTCCAGCTTCTTGACCACCGGTGCCAGCGTCGAGTCGCGCTCCAAGACGGCCGGGAACATCGACTCGTCCTCGATCGTGTGGTGCACGGTCAGCAACCGGTTGAACGTGGCGCAGAACGTGCCGAGCGTCCAGTGGTTCTGCCGCACGCTCAGCCGGTTGATCGCCGAGCGCAGCGCGCCGGTGTCGGCGTGGCCCGCGGCCACCTGCTCCACCGCGTCCTGGACCTGCCGCAGCTCCTGCCGGTAGCCGTCGTGCACCTGCACGAGGTGACGGCCCAGACGCAGCTGCTCGGGCGTCAGCGCCGCCGGGTCCTGCTTGGGGGCGTGCGGCCGGCCCGCCTCGTCGAGGTCGTCGAGCGGCGTGAGCGCGACGGGCCGCTCGGTGACGGGCTCGGGTTCACCGCGCTCCTTGACCACGGCCTCGCGTACGGCAGGCGCCACCTCTTCGGCGAACGTGCGCAGGTCACGCTCGGCGTCCTCGCCAGGAGCCAGCACGAACCCGGTCATCCCCACCTCGAACACCAGCTCCGTCAGCTGCTCCGCCCACAGCGCGGCGGGACCGTCGAGGAACCCGCGCCCCGGCAGCGGCGAGAACGTCCCGCCCACGTTGTAGATCCGGCGGATGCCCGCCGGGTCGCGCCCCGCGTCCTCGGCGGCGGCGTCCAGCACCTTCGCCTGGCGGGCCACCGCGTCGGGCGGGCTGTAGAAGGAGGAGGGCAGCCAGCCGTCGCCCATCCGCCCGGTCAGCTCCAGCATCCTGCGCTTGATCGCGCCGATCCAGATGCCGATCGGATGCGCGGGGAACGGACCGGGCGCTGCTCCGGCGAGCCGGTGATGGTTGCCCTCGAACACGACGGGCTCGCCCGGCGTCCAGAGCGCCCGCAGCACCGTGATGGCCTCGGCCAGCGCCTCGATCGACTCGCCAGGCGACAGGCGGCGCCCGCCCATCGCGGCGATCGCGTCCCAGAACGCCCCCGCGCCCAGCCCCAGCTCCACCCGTCCGCCGCTGAGCAGGTCGAGCGAGGCGGCGGCGCGCGCCAGCACGGCCGGGGGCCGCAGCGGCAGGTTGACCACGTCGGGGACCAGCCGGATCCGCTCGGTGCGCGCCGCGATCACCGACAGCAGCGTCCAGGTGTCCAGGAACCCCGCCTGGTACGGATGGTCCTGGACCCCGACCAGGTCCAGGCCGAGCCGGTCGGCCAGCGTCACGTGGCGCAGCAGCCGCTCGCGCCCCTCGGCCTCCGGCGACAGGAACGCGCCGAACCACAGATCATGCATGTCCATCCCCCCGAGTCGATGGTCGCACGGCCCCGTGAACCGCCGCCCGCTGCCCTCCGTCTTACGGATGTGCACCGGCTCCGCGCGCCTCTGGCCGCTCTCCTCCTCGCCTGCGCCGCCTGCTCGACCACGGTGGAGTGCACGGCGATCGGCACTCCCGTCGGCGTGGGCGTCGCCGTACGCGCGCCGCTCGCGGCCCGGGCCCAGGAGGCCGGCCTGGAGGTCTGCTGGGACGGCTCCTGCCGCCGGGCCCGCGCCGAGCTGTTCCCCGCCACGCGGGCCGGCGAGCAGACCTGCTCCGGCGACACCTGCTCGGTGACGGCCGTGCCGACCGGTGACAAGCACGGCTTCGGCGGCGTCGCCGGGCTGCCCGCGCGGACGGTGGAGATCAGGCTGACGCTGCGGGACGCGGAGGCGAAGCCGCTGCTCGAACGTACGGTGCGGGCCACCCCGAAGGAGCGCTTCCCCAACGGGCCCCAGTGCGGTGCCGGCGGGCCCAACACCACTGTTACGGTCATGCCTGACGGGAGCGTACGGACGGAATCCTGATTAACACGGCGTTCACATTCGGGCAAAAAGCGGGAAACGGCTGTCCGTAAGACTCGGCGTGGCTGAGAAGAACCCCGAAAGGACCGCCGTGAGCTACAAGGCTGAGTACATCTGGATCGACGGCACCGAGCCCACCGCCATGATGCGCTCGAAGACGAAGATCCTGACCGACGGAGCCGAGCCGCCGGTCTGGGGTTTCGACGGCTCCAGCACCAACCAGGCCGAGGGCCACTCCTCCGACCGCGTGCTGCGCCCCGTCTTCGTCTGCCCCGACCCCATCCGCGGTGGCGACAACAAGCTCGTGCTGTGCGAGGTCGAGGAGATCGACGGCACGCCGCACTCCAGCAACACCCGCGCCCTGCTGCGCCCGGTCGCCGAGCAGTACGCCGACCAGGAGTCCTGGTTCGGCATCGAGCAGGAGTACACCTTCTTCAAGGGCAGCCGCCCGCTCGGCTTCCCCGAGGGCGGCTTCCCCGCTCCGCAGGGCCACTACTACTGCGGCGTCGGCGCCGAGGCCGTGTTCGGCCGCGACATCGTCGAGCTCCACCTCGACCGCTGCCTCGCCGCCGGCCTGAAGATCTCCGGCATCAACGCCGAGGTCATGCCCGGCCAGTGGGAGTTCCAGATCGGCCCGGCCGGTCCCGTCGAGGCCGGCGACCACATGTGGGTCGCCCGCTACCTGCTCTACAGGACGGCCGAGGAGTTCGGCGTCGAGGCCACCCTCGACCCCAAGCCCGCCCGCGGCGACTGGAACGGCGCCGGCGCCCACACCAACTTCTCCACCCGCGCCATGCGCGAGGGCTACGACGCCATCATCACCGCCTGCGAGGCGCTCGGTGAGGGCGACAAGCCGATGGAGCACGTCTCCCAGTACGGCGCCGACATCGAGCTGCGCCTGACCGGCCACCATGAGACCGCCCCGTGGAACAAGTACACCTACGGCGTGTCCAACCGCGGCGCGTCCGTGCGCATCCCGTGGCAGGTCGAGGTGGACAAGAAGGGCTACATCGAGGACCGCCGCCCCAACGCCAACGTCGACCCGTACGTGGTCACCCGCCTGCTGGTGAGCACCTGCTGCGCCGCCCTGGAGAAGGCCGGCCAGGTCTGATCCCGCTCACGAAAAGGGCCCCTCGCCTCAGCGAGGGGCCCTTTCGCGTCTCACGCGAGGCGGAAGTCCAGGTCGGGGACGATCTCCGCGACGTCCATCTGCGCCTTCTGCAGCCGGCCCGAGTGATCCCAGTTCATCGCCTGCCAGCGGGTGAACTGGTCGAGCACCCACATGCCCGACTGGCGGCTGCCGTTGCCCGACTTGCCGTTGCCGCCGAACGGCAGGTGCGCCTCGGCGCCCGAGGTGGAGTTGTTGACGCTGACCATGCCCGCCGAGACGCCCTCGCGGAAGCGGAAGGCGTGCCTCGCGTCGGTCGTGTAGATCGAGCTGGACAGGCCGTAACCGGGCAGGTTGGCCAGCTCGATCGCCTCGTCCATGGTCGCGAACGAGGCCACCCCGACGATCGGGCCGAACGTCTCCTCCATGAACAGCCGGTCACCGGGACGGACCCCGTCGACCACCACCGGGTGGTAGTAGAGCCCCTCGCCGCCGTCGAAGCCGCCGCGCGGGCTGTCCTTCGTGATGCGGCCCGTCGCGCCCGTCACCACGCGGTGGTGCGGCTCGATCCAGGTCAGGTACTCCTCGTAGCGGTCGGCGAACTTGTGGTCGAGCAGCGGTCCGGCCAGCACCTCCTCACGCGGGTCACCGATCCTGGCCGACTCCACCGCCCGCGCGAACCGCTCCACGAACGCGTCGTGGACGCTCTCGTGCACGATCACCGTGCCGAGGCTCGTGCAGCGCTGACCCGCCGTGCCGAACCCCGAGAACAGCGCGCCCTCCACGGCCAGGTCGAGGTCCGCGTCCGGCATGATCACCATCGGGTTCTTGCCGCCCAGCTCCAGGCAGGCCGACTGCAGGTGCCGCCCGGCCAGCTCGCCGACCTTCCTGCCCACCTCGCTGGAGCCGGTGAAGCCCACCTTCTGCACGCTGCCCGCGCCCAGCGCCAGCTCCAGGCCCCTGAAGGTCTCGGCGCCGTCGGCGAAGACGATGTTCAGCACGCCGTCGGGCAGGCCGGCCGCCACGAACAGCTGGTACATCGCGTGCGCCGACGCGGCGGCGTACTCGGCGGGCTTCCACACCACCGCGTTGCCGCACAGCAGCGCCGGCACGAGATACCACGACGGGACCGCCACCGGGAAGTTCCCCGCCGTGATCACCGCCGCGACCCCGACCGGGGTGCGGAAGGTGAACAGGTTCTTGTCCGGCATCTCCGACGGGACCGTCTGCCCGTACAGCCTGCGGCCCTCGCCCAGGAAGAAGTCGCAGGTGTCGACGATCTCCCTGACCTCGCCCAGCGCCTCGCCGTACGGCTTGCCGATCTCCTCGGTCACCAGGGCCGCGAGACGCTCGGCGTTGGCCTCCACCAGGCGCCCGATGGAGGCGATCACCCGGCCGCGCACCGGCGCCGGCACCTTGGCCCACTCGCGCTGGGCCTCCTTGGCCGTACGGCAGGCGGCGGCGAACGTGTCGGCGTCGGCCAGCCCGACTCTCGCAACGACCTCGCCGGTGCGGGCCGGGTTGACGGAGTCGTACGTGGAGGCGGCCTCCGCGTCCTTGCCCCCCACGATGGAAACGATCTGACGGCTCACCGCTGCCCTCCTCATAGTTCCTCCGGCTAGACAATCATCCCGCCGCAAAAAACCCAAGGTGACCCGACCACGGGGGGCCGCGCGGCCCGGCCTCCATGAGGACGTGCGGCCCGGCCACCGCGCAGCCTGCAGTTCGGCCCGCACCGGTCCCCGTACGGGTCGGTCGTCAGCGGGCTCCGTGACTCAGGATGAGCTCGGCGACCCGGCCGGGCACGCCCTCGGACAGCAGGGAATGTCCCATCCCCTCGGCCGTCTCCAGGCGCGCCTGCGGGATCAGGGCGGCCAGCGCCTCGCCGTGGGGGAGCGGGAGCAGCGGATCCTCGGTGCCGTGCACGACCAGCGTGGGCGCCCTGATCGCAGAGAGCGGGGCGAGCCGGTCCGGGGTCAACGTCCGCCCGGCCAGGTCGTGGTTGCCGGCCGCGGCCGGATCGCCGGCCTCGTCGTGGGCGTACTCGGCCAGCCGGCGCGCCCCGTCCTCGTCGAACGGCAGCACGTCCCCGCTCAGCACCCGCCACGTCTCGACGGCGGCGGCCAGAATCTCCTCGCGGGTGGTGCGCGGGGTCGGCGACATGAGGTGGGCGAGCAGTCGCGGATGGGGTGGCGGCAGCGCGCCCGGATCAGGCTCCTTCCCGGCCAGCGCCCGTGCCCAGACCGGCCCCTGATCCGCCCCCATGGGCGCGCTCATGATCAGGGTCAGCGCCGCGACCCGCTCAGGCCGGTGCACACCCAGGAGCTGCGCCACCACCCCACCGAGCGAGGCCCCGACCACGTGGGCGGTGGCGATCTCGTACGCGTCCAGCACGGCGACGGCGTCATCGGCCAGGTCGGTGGCGGTGTACGGATGGACGGAGAAATCGACCCAGTCGGACCGCCCGGTGTCACGATGATCGAACCGGATCACCTGCCGCCCACCGGCCACCAGAGCCCGCACCAGCTCATCGGGCCACCCGAGGCCCGGGGTGGAGGTCCCCATGACGAGCAGCACCACCGGATCCCCAGGATCCCCGAACCGCTCGGTCCACAAGTTCAGTTGCCCGGATTTGACGAATTTCCCGTCTTCAGCAGCCATGCCCGCGAATATAGCCGCCCAATTCGCATTAATCGAATAAAGTGCGGAATATCAATACTCGTGATATAATAGAATTACCAAGAGCGAGTGGAATGCGCCGATTGCGGAGCCGAATCCGAGCTGTCGTGCTTGGTGATGTGCGACGAACGCCTCCCTGTGTGGACGCGCCGCGGCGTAGAGCGCGACCAGCCGCGACCAGCCGCGACCAGCCGCGACCAGCCGCGACCAGCCGCGACCAGCCGCGACCAGCCGCGACCAGCCGCGACCAGCCGCGACACGGCCTCATCCGGCCGCCGGTGGCGCCTGGCGAAATGTTCCGCCCACCGCACGAACACCGTGTCCAGGTCGAGCAGCGTCCGATCAAAGTCGAACGGCGCCGGCCGCGTGGTGATTATCGACGCTGACCGCCCCACCTCAGCCGCCACCCGGCCCTGGGAAGTCAGGCCCTCATGACGTCCGGCGCTAGGAGCCTTCTGAAGATGTTGCTGGTGTGACGGAGCGGGGGTTGAAGGTGGGTGGTTAAGGGGCGGGGGTTGGACCTTGCCTCGGGTTGCTTGCGGTGGGTGGGCCTCAGCCGGTGGCGGGCTGCAGGATCCAGGTGCCCTGGGCGGGGGTGAGCCCGAGGTTGATCAGGCGGCGCAGGTTGAGGGCGGCTGCTCGTAGGTGGAGCCAGAGGTTGTTGCGCTGGATGCCGCGGTAGCGGAGTCTGCGGGCGCCGCCGTCCGCGCCGATCAGCCATGCGATGGAGCGTTCGACCATGGGGCGATGTTGCCGGTAGACGGCCCTCAGGCCGGGGTCGGTAGCCCATTGCCGGCGGGCCTGGCGTAACAGCGCGTCGTGGGGATGCAGGTGCAGGGTGCGGCCGTGCTTGCTGGTCGTGCAGCGTTCCCGCAGCGGGCAGGAGCGGCAGGCGATACCGAAGACCACCTGGCGTGTGCGGGTGATGCGCCGTGTCACCCCGGCCGGGCAGGTCCCGGTGCCGGCGGCCTCGTCAACGGTGAAGTCGTCGATGGTGAAGCCGCCGGCGACGGCAGGGCGCAGCGGTGCGGGCTTGATGATGACGGTGTGCCCGGCATCGAGCAGCGCGCGGCGGGCCTCGCCGGTGCCATAAGCCGTATCGGCCAGCACCTCGAACGTTGCCGGGCCGGTGAGTGGAGCAGCCGATGCTCCGGCGGGTTCGCCGGCCAGCAGGTCCACGCCGACCACCGCCTCGTGCTGGTCGGCTCCGGCGGCCATGGTCAGCCGCACAGCGGTGAACAGCCCGGTATCGGGTTCGATCACCACGTGAGCCTTGTAGCCGTCCTGGCGCTGGTGCACGGTCTTGTGCACATGCCGGGCCTGGGTGTCGACGGTGGAGATGACGCGGTCGGGGGCGACTCTGCG
>NZ_JBFAQA010000052.1:0-39506 GCF_040677005.1 Nonomuraea sp. NPDC049421 | reverse complement strand
GGTCGCGTTCGTCATCTCCGCACTGGGGCGCCTCTACTTGCCCACCCGGCTCAGGGGTTCAACAGTCTCACCCGTCGAGAACGCAACGGCCCTGGCGGTGAACCGGTCACTGCGCGGGCGCGGGCGGTGCACCTGATCCTCGTGACGGAGCACCAGCAACTCGGCATCCTTCGACAGGTCAGAGCGAACCAGCGCCGCCGGCAAAGCCGAACAAGCACCTCACCAACCGGTAGACCAGCGACAGAAGCACCGCGACGGTCGCAGCCGCTGCCCCGATTCATACAGCAAAAGGCGCAGTCAAGAGCGCGAGACCGTATTTACGTGCGGGACACGGTCCGAAGGAACCGGAAACGGCCGCCCTTTGAAGGCGATGATCTGAGAATTATTCATTTCATCGGACGTATCCAAAAGATCTTGTTGAAGCTCACTTCTCGTGGGAGTCTCCCATCGGCAAGCAGTGGCCGACTGCGGCCACTCGGAGGACTTTCCGTAAGTGTCCTATTTACAACGATTCGCCGACCAGTCACCCTATGACCGTGGCCACACCTCACCTCGTTGATCACGGCCGGCGCTGAAAAGTCACCGAGGTTGTCAACCAATGCGACATCGTATCCTGTCGCGCCAACACGTGAGGAGAGGGCATTCCGTATGACGTAGTCACAGGAATTCTGCACGGCCAGCGATCCCAAAATCCGTTATGGCATAACGCCACACAGAAGGAATCACACCGTGAGAATGACGCGACGATTAAAGGCTGCCGTGTGCCTGGCGATGGCCGGTGCAATGCTGGTGGCCGGGGCAGGGACGGCGTCCGCCGATCCTGGGGTCACCCCGGCGGACGTGACGCTGAACCTGGACCCGGGCGAATCGACGACGATCGACAAGACCGTCTCTACTCCGGTGGTCCCGCCCAAACCGGATATCGCCTTCCTGATCGACACGACAGGGAGCATGGGCGGGGTCATCTCGAACGTGCAGACCAATGCCAACGCGATCCTGTCCAACGTGGCTTCGGCGCAGCCGGACGCGCAGTTCGCGGTCGCCGAGTACAAGGACGTGGCGGACGCGACGTCGTTCCGGGTGGCCCAGGACCTCACTGACAACGACACCGACGTCACCAACGGTCTCAACTCGCTGGTCGCGTCGGGCGGCGGCGACTTCCCCGAGGACGGCATCAATGGCCTGTTCGAGGTCGCGTCCGGGGCTGTCGACTTCAGGCCGAACAGCTCTCGGATCGTGCTGCTGATCGGGGACGCCCCCAGCCATGATCCCAGCAATGGCCATACGCTGGCGGACGCGATCAGCGCCCTGCAGGCAGCCGACATCACCGTGCTCGCGTTCGACCTGGCCGGGATGGACTCGACCGGGCAAGCGACGGCGATCACCAACGCCACGGGTGGACAGCTGTTCTCCGGCATCGACTCCTCGGAGGTCAGCGACACCGTCCTGGCGGCTCTGATCAACCTGCCGGTCACGGTCACCCACGAGGTGCGCGACTGCGACCCGAACCTGTCGGTGTCCCTGTCCCCGGACAGCCGGACGGTGACCAGCGGCGAGGATGCCACCTTCACCGAGACCGTCTCCATCGGCGCCGAAGCCGTACCGGGAAGCACCATCACCTGCAAGGTGGACTTCCTGCTCAACGGCGTCCTGTCACCAGGCTTCACTGAAACGATCACTGAACACGTCCCGAAGGCGACTCCATCGATCGCCACGACGCCATCGGACACGGTGCCCGCGGGCGGAAAGGTCTCCGACACGGCGACCCTGTCCGGCGGGTACCAACCGACAGGCACCGTCACGTTCCAGCTGTTCGCGCCCGGTGACACCGACTGTGCGACGCCGATCGAGACTCGTACAGGGACGGTGTCCGGCACCGGCACCGCCGCATCCGGCGACGTGACCATCGGCGCGGCCGGCACCTACCGGTGGACCGCCACCTACAGCGGCGACGATCACAACAACTCCGTCACCTCACCGTGCGGCGACGAAGAAGTCATCGTCACGCCGCAGCAGCTCACTGGACGGGCCTACGGCCTGGCCGCTGACGCCTCTCTGGCCGGCATCCAACTGGTCAACATCGCACCCACCCCCGATACCGGCCACATCACCACCACCTCAACCGAAACCACCTCGGTGCCTTGCACCGCCACCCTCAGCGGACTGATCACCGGGCACGCCCTGTGCGCCCAGGTCGCCACCACCGCATTCCCCGGCAAATCCGTGGCCACCGCCTCCATTGACGACACCACCATCGGGATCACCGGCATTCCCGTGATCACCGTCAAGACCATCAACTCCAGCTCCACCACCACCTGCGCCGGATCCAGCGGAACCACCACGATCGCCTTCCTCAAGGTCGGCAACACGGTGGTCATCGCAGAACCTACCGAGATAGCACCCAACACCACCGTCAACGTCGGCGTCGTCAAGCTCGTCCTCAATGAGCAGATCCCCTTCACCACCCCCGACACAGGCCTGACCGTCAACGCCGTCCACATCACCGTCAACGCCCTCGGCCTGGCCAAGACCAACGTCGTCCTGGCCTCCTCCGAAAGCGACATCGGCAACTGCCCATAACCAACCCACCTGACCAAACCCCGGGACCGGGCGGAACACCATGGCTCCGCCCGGCCTCATTCAGGCTTCAGGCCCCCGTGGCTGTTTCTGCTCCACATAGGCAGTCTCGCCACTGCCGGCCACCGGCCGGGCCGAAACCAGAATGTCACTGGAGTGCTAGAGGTGAGAGCCTCCGGCGGACGGTAGTCCACCGTGAGAGAAACTGCGCCGATCAGCGACACGACAACCCAATGTCGTCGTGGGTGGTGAACGTGGTGCAGACGTCATAAACCACGGAAAAGTCCATTGTCAAGTGTTCTACTCCCTGGGCCGTATAGTCGCGCTCCATCATGCCATTCACCGCAGATCCCCATGACGACCAGGCAGTACGGACGTTCAATAGCACAGAGTCTCAGTGGAAGAAATCGCACGCCAAGGTCCTGAGCCTGAATCCACGGCTTGAAAGGTCATGCATGTGCTGTGAAATGAGGCAAGGTGCCCTCTGCCCAGGGATGATTGAGATTCTTCACTTGCGCAGCGTTCCTGGGCGGGCACGCCGGTGACGGTACGCCGACCTTCCACCGATTCGGTGACAGGCGTCGCGGACGTGCGGCTCGTGAGCCGGCCGACTGCGCGTCCAGATCCCGCAGCCAGTGGCCTCAACCTCGGGCGGGCGTGCGGAACACCTGGTGGTTGTGCCAGCCGATGTGGTCCTGCTCGACTTGATCCAGGCCCGGCTGGGACTGTCGGGCGGGCCTGCCCGCCAGGAAGAGCACCATGTCCCGGGACGACTGCGAGCGGCCGACGAACCTGGCCGAGACGGCGATGGTGCGCTCCGCGGTCAGTCCGATGACGCCCTTGTCGAACAATTTGTGATGAATGGCGCACAGGTACAGCCCGTTCGCCACGTCGTCGGGCCCATCGAAGGCCCACCAGCGCACGTGCGCGGCGTCCAGGCCCACCACCGCCCCGCCCAGCCAGCCGTCGTAAGCGCAGAACGCGCAGCAGTACTCGTACGCCATGAGCACCCGGTCACGAAACCCCCGGTCGCGCTGCCTCTTGATCTCCGTGACGGTTTCCAGCGTCTCCAGGTCCAGGCCCGCCAGCAGGCACAGGTCATTGTGCAGAGACGGCGCGAAGTTGGCATCCAGGAGGTAGCGGACCATCCGCCCCAGCAGACCGGACTCCTCCGCCAGCGCGCGAACCAGGTCGGGATGCAGACGGCCGACGGCCTGGCTCCCGCGCAGGCGGCCGAGCTCCGGGCCCGGGCTGCCGGAGCCGTGGCGGGTGTCGCGGCGGGGCTGGTGGCGGCGCTGGCGGTGGCAGCCGGGGTGACCCTGACGGCGCTCGGGGCGAGCCCGGAGCGCGGGAGGGGCGAGGAAAGCGTCGCGGTGCCAGTTCTGTGAGGGAACCCTCGCCGCCGCGGCCTCCCGGGCCTCTTCGCCCGGTTCCCAGACCGTCCCGGCCTCGCGTACGTCGAGCAGTTCTTTGCGCCGCGGTTCCAGCTCGCCCGCCCGCAGCGCCTTTCTCAGCTGGTCGGGTGTCGGCGAAGCAGATGGCTTCAGGCTCCGTTTGCCGGTAGGTGCAATACTTGCTGGTCAGGTGCGTGGCTAGTGTTTCGACTGCTTCGCGAGGCAGGACGAGGGACACGGCGGATGTGGGCGAAGTCAGGGACAGGCATGGGCGTCGGCCCGAGCGGGCTGGTCGGCCGGGAGGGCGAGCTCGCCGAGCTTGCGACGTTCCTGGGCATGGCCGGGACGGACGGAGCTGGCCTGCTGCTCACCGGTGATCCGGGCGTGGGGAAGACAGCCCTCCTGGACGCGACCGCCGAGCTGGCGGTGGCGAAGGGAGTGCGGGTCGTCCGCGGGAGCGGTGTCGAGTACGAGACGGACATCAGCTTCGCGGGGCTCCATCAGCTCGTCGGCTCGCTGCCGGACGAGCTCGCTCGTCTGCCGCGTTCCATGCGGGAGGCCCTCGAGGTCGCCCTCGGTCTCGGAGCCGGAGCCGGTCCCGCGCCGAGCCGGATCGCCGTCCTGAACGCGGCGCTGTCCCTGTTCGACGAGGCCGCGAAGGAGCGGCCGTTGCTCCTCGTGGTCGATGACCTTCATGTCGTCGACCAGGCGAGCCGGGCTGCGGTGGGTTTCGTCGCCAGAAGACTGGGGGGCCGCCGCATCGGGCTGCTCGGAGCGCAGCGGGTGGAGTCCGGCGAATCCTTCCGGTCCATCGGTCTGCCGGAGCTCGAGGTCGCGCCGCTGGGTGACGCGGACGCCCTGCGGCTGCTGTCCCGGCGCTTCGCTCACCTCCCCCGCCGGGTTCTTTCGGCCGTGGCGCACGAGGCGCAGGAAAATCCCCTGGCACTGCTCGAGTTCGCCGGGTCCACCGGGGTGTCCGGCGACCGACACGGCCAAGGTGCGGGGTGGGCGAGCGGCCCGGGGCGGGATGTCCGCGTTCTGTACGGCGCCCGCGTCGGACGACTGCCGCGGGGAACGCGCGAGGTACTGCTGCTCGCAGCTCTTGAGGGCTCCGGCGACATCGGCGTCCTCGAGGCGGCCGGCGGGCCGGGCAGCCTTGAGGAACTCGCTCCCGCGGAGCGCGACCACCTGGTCATGGTCGCGGAGAACGGCCGCGCGGTGCGCTTCAGGCATCCGCTGGTCAGGACCGCGGTGGTCGACGGTTCCACCGGTGAACAGCGGCGTTGCGCCCACCGCCGGCTGGCCGACGCGCTGGCCGACCAGCCCGAGCGGCGCGGTGATCACCTCGCGAGAGCCACGACGGCGCCCGACGAGGCGGTCGCCGCCGTCGTGGAGTCGGCGGCCCGGAGCAGCCTGCGGCGCGGTGACGCCGACGGCGCGATCGCGAGATTGCGGCGCGCGGCCGAGGAGCCCCGACCGAGCGGACCGCAGGCACCGCCTGTCGCAGGCCGCCTATGCCGCCGCCTGGGTCGCGGGCCATCTGGAGGTCAGCCACGAGATCATGCGTGAGGTCGAGGTCGATCCGGCGGCCCGGTCGCTCTCGGCGGCCGCGACGGCCGGCTTCCTGGTGCTCGTCACGGAAGGCGACGCCGATACGGCCCACGCACTCCTGATGGAGGCGGTCGAGCAGGCCCCGGTGATGCCCACAGTGCCGCCTGAGGAGTTGGAGACCGCGCTGTTCACCCTCACCCTCGCCAGCCAGTACTCGGGCCGGCCCGAGCACTGGCAGCCTCTGGTCGACGTGCTCGCCCGGTCCCCCGAGGCGGCGCCCGCCGCCGCGGCGTCGCTGGGGCGCGTCCACCACGACCTCGGCTCCGTCACCGACGGCATGCTGCGCCGCCTGGACGAGGAGATCGCGCGGCTGAGGGACGAGAGTGACGCCGACGTGGTCATCCGCACCGCCCTGACCGCCTCGTACATCGACCGGCTTCCGGGCTGTCGCGAGGCCGTGTGCCGGGTCATACGCGACGGCGGCGCGGTGGGATCGAGCATGCCGGCCCTGATGTTCGTCGCCCTGGACGACCTGTACGCCGGCCGGTGGCAGGCGTCGGCCGGCGCCGCGGACGAGCTCATCGCCCTGTCCGAGGAGATGGGGTACCACCTGTTCGCCCAGGTGGGGCACTATGTCGCCGCGATGGCCGCGGCCCAGCGCGGCGCCCTCGACGCCTGCCGGGAGCACTGCGAGGACATCTGGAGGTGGTCGGCTCCCAGGGGCCTGCGGCGGCTGGAGAACTGCGCCCACCAGGCGGCGGCCCGGGCGGCCCTCGGCGCCGCCGACTTCGAGACGGCGTTCCGGCACGCCACGGCGATCTGCGCCCCGGGTGTGCTGCCGCCGTTCAACCCCGAGGCCGTGTGGTCCGCGCCGGACCTCGTCGAGGCCGCCGTGCGCTCCGGGCGGCACGCGGAGGCGCGACGGCACGCGGACGCGCTGCGCGACGCCGGTGTCGCTCACCTCTCGTCGCGGTTGGCGCTGAGCGCCGCCACGGTCACGGCGATGACATCGGCTGACGAGGACATGGTCAGACGCTTCGAGGAGGCACTCGGGCTGCCGGGCGTCGAGCAGTGGCCCTTCGAGGTCGGCCGTGCTCATCTGGCGTACGGCGAGAGGCTGCGCCGTCAGGGGCTCAACCGCGAGGCCCGGGTGCAGCTGGCCGCCGCCCGCGGCCGCTTCGAGGAGCTCGGGGCCCGTTCGTGGGAGGCCCGGGCCGCGGCGGAGCTCCGCGCCACCGGGATGACGCGGGCCGGCCGGGGCAAGGCAGGCGAGGCCCTCACACCGCAGGAGCTGCAGGTCGCCAGGCTGGCGGCGACAGGGCTGTCGAACCCGCAGATCGCGTCGCGTCTGTTCCTTTCGCCGCGGACCGTGTCGTCGCATCTCTACCATGTGTTCCCGAAGCTGGGGATCACGTCGCGGGCCGAGCTCCGCGACGCTCTGGAGGCGCTGCCTCCCGAACCTCCGGCCACCCGGCCGTGACAGCTACCGGTCGGGTCTCAGCACCGCCACGGTGCTGACGTAAGCGAGCCGTCGGCCGGATGTCAGTCAGCTGACGGAGGCTGTCGGCACGGTGGCCGAGCCATTCTCGTGGAGACATCGAATCCGCCCGGTACCCGGGCGAGACCACGAGGAGCGGACCATGCCGTTCGTCACCACCGGCGACGGAGTCGAGATCTTCTACAAGGACTGGGGCTCGGGCCGGCCGGTCATGTTCCACCACGGCTGGCCGCTGAGCTCGGACGCCTGGGACGCCCAGTTGCTGTTCCTCGTCCGGCGGGGCTACCGCGTCGTCGCCCACGACCGCCGCGGGCACGGGCGCTCCGCCCAGGTCGGCCACGGGCACGACATGGACCACTACGCGGCGGACGCCGCCGCCGTGGTGGCGCACCTCGGCTTGGGCGACGTCGTCCACGTCGGCCACTGCTCCGGTGGCGGAGAGGTCGCCCGGTACGTCGCCAGGCATGGTGCCGGCCGGGTTGCCAAGGCCGTCCTCATCGCGGCGGTCCCGCCACTCATGATCCGAACGGAATCCAACCCCGCAGGGCTGCCGGTGGAGGTATTCGACGGCTTCCGCGAGGGCGTGGCCACCGACCGCTCCCAGTTCTACCTCGACATCGCCTCCGGGCCGTTCTACGGGTTCAACCGTCCGGGCGCGGACGTCTCCGAGGGCATCATCCAGAACTGGTGGCGCCAGGGAATGGCCGGCAGCGCGCAGGCGCACCACGAGGGGATCAGAGCGTTCTCGGAGACGGACTTCACCGACGACCTCCGGGCGATCGACGTGCCCACACTCCTCCTGCACGGCGACGACGACCAGATCGTCCCGATCGCCGGCTCCGCCCGGTCGGCGGTCACGCTGGTCGAGCACGCGGACCTGAAGGTCCACCCGGGCCTGTCGCACGGCATGTGCACCGTCAACGCCGACACCGTCAACGCCGATCTCCTCGATTTCGTCAGGAGCTGACCCGGCTCGGTACCGACACACAGCCCGTCAGCACGGAACACAACACGGAACAGAAAAGGAATCACCATGACCGCAACGCCCACCGGCTACGTGACCGTCGTCTGGGACGCGAAGGCGAAGGCGGGCAGGGAAGACGACCTCAAGGCGTTCATCACCGCCGCCGTCACCCCCTCGCGCAACGACCCCGGCAACATCGACTACGAGGCCCACGTAGTCGAGGGCCGGCCCGGCGAGTTCGTCATCTACGAACGCTGGGAGACACGCGCCCACCTCGACGCACACCTCGCCGCGCCCCGGATGCGGGAACTCGTCCCGCAGATGCTCGAACTGATCGACGGTTCCATCGAGGACGGCATCCGCCTGCTGCGCCCGTTCCGCCCCGCCCACTAGAGCCCGCCCACCAGAGCAGGACGCCCGCCCGGCGTCGACGCCGACGCCGGGCGGGACGCACCGCAGCGAACCCAATCCCGCGGGTGCTCCCGGTAACCGCTTGCCGGAGGCACCCGCTCCGACGACACACGTAGGAGAGACACGACATGACCACCACATTGATCACCGGCGGCAACAGGGGCCTCGGCCGCGAGATCGCGCGCCGGCTCATCCAGGCGGGCCAGACGGTCTGGATCGGAGACCGGGACGCCGGGAAGGGACGCAAGGCCGCCGACCAGCTCGGCGCCGGTTTCGTCCAGATGGACGTGACCGACGACGCGTCGGTCGGCGCGGCGGTCGAGACGCTGCGCGCACGGGTCGGCCACCTGGACATTCTCATCAACAACGCCGGGATCCTCGGCGAAGTGACCGCACCCGAGGACATGACGGCCGACCATATCCGCCACGTCTACGAAACCAACGTCTTCGGCCTGGTGCGCGTCACGCACGCGTTCCTGCCCCTGCTGCGGAAGGCAGCCGCCCCGTCCGTCGTCAACGTCACCAGCGGCATGGGGTCGTTCACGCTGACCCACGACCCGGAGCGGGTCGAGTCGCAATACTCGCTCGCCGCCTACGGCTCGTCGAAGACCGCGGTCACCATGCTGACCATGCAGTACGCAAGGACGATCCCCGACGTCAGCTTCAACGCGGTGGACCCCGGCCAGACCGCCACCGAGTTCACCGGCTACATCGGGCAGAGCGTCGAGGAGGGCGCGGAGGCGGCGGTGCGTATCGCCACCCTGGGGCCCGACACGCCCACAGGCACGGTGACCGACCGCGCCGGCGTACTCCCCTGGTGACGGCAGACCCGACCCCGCGACAGTCCTGGCAACCACACCCGACCCGGCGCAACGGTGAGGGCCGACGGGCCGCCGCCTTCACCCTGATGGCCAAGCAACGCGGCGACGTATCCCTGGTCCAGCAGGTCCCCTTCTACCCGGTCACCGACGCCGCCTTCGACACCGGTTCCTACCACCAGTTCGCAGAAGGCGACTTCCTGCGCTGCGACGGCATGCAGTGGTTCTGGGACCAGTACACGACGGACCGGACCGGGCGGCCGCGGATCACCGCCTCACCGCTGCGCGCCACCACCGAACAGCTCACCGGACTGCCTGCTCGCGCTCCACGGCACTGAAGGAGCCGGGCAGGTGAACCACGCACCCGCATCCGAAGAGCGGGAACGCCTTCCACAGTCCTCACCGCAGGTATCGTCTTGACCAGCACAAACGCCCATCAACGATAGATGACGGGAACTCCTCATCGAGGAGCTGGATACACATTGAGCACCACCCTTATATCGCCCATCAGCGGACATGTTGGACTCGAAACGACTGGAGCTCTCCTAAAGCGGGTGCCGCAGGTTCGAATCCTGCCGGGGGCACTCACCTAGATCGCCATATACGACCCCTGACCTGCGGTTTCACAGCCGCAGGTCTTTCGTTTTGCGACCTTGATAGGCAACCGACGGTGCCAGCATGCAGCCGTAAGACCATGATCGGGGGATATGCGCGGGATGATCTTGAATGCGTTTCCCCAGGTCAAACCGGGATTGCGGGCCATCCGAGCGTCCGGCGACCCGCTCAGGGCCCCCGGTACCGGACAACGACAGCCCCTGATCGCGCCAAACACGTGCGTAACTCCCACTTGTGATGCGAGGTCTACCGGCACCGCGAAGGGGCGGCACCGGATGACGGGCGAGACGTGCTCGCCGCCGGCGCGCAAGGCATCCGGTCCTACCTCCTGGCCCGCCACGACGGGCCGGACGCCGACCAGCGATCGATCGCTCGGCAGGCTGCCTCGCACGGGTAAAGTATGATCACTGGCGCGCACGGGACAACCACTCACATCGGCTTGCGGTCGTCGTGGGCGGGGCTGGTGCTGAAAAGCGATTCAAGCTGGTCGTATCGGCGGTCAGCGACGGTCAGGAACGCCGCCACCATCTCAGGATCAAAGGACGCCCCCGATTCCTGACTCATGACCTGGAGAGCCTCTTCGATGCTCCTCGCCGCCCGGTAAGCACGTCCAGTGGCCACCGCGTCGAACACATCGGCCACGGCGACGACGCGAGCACTCTTCGGGATCTCCCTGCCCGCCAAGCCCCTGGGATAGCCGTGACCGTCGAACCGTTCGTGATGGTGAAGAATGCCGTCCAGAGCGGCGCCGGTCAGAAGGATTCGAGCCGATGGTTGAAAGAGGTCGTCGAACAGTTCCACCAGTCCCGCGACGATGCTCACGCCACAGCTCGTGTGCGATTGGATCAGCGCGTATTCCTCCTGGGTGAGAGCCCCCTCTTTGTGCAGGACAGTGCCAGGGACGGCAAGCTTGCCGATGTCGTGAAACAGCCCAGCCAGACGTACGCCCTCCAACGCCTCAGAGCCCATTCCCACCTGGTTGCCGATCATGGCGGCCAGCCTGGAGATGCGTTCGCTGTGCCGGCGCGTCTGGGGGCTCTTGACATCCAGCGCCGTCATCAGCATTTCGGCCAGATCATCGACGGTCACTTCGCCGTCGAACCGCTCCGGTGACCGGACCGTGGCGAAGCGGCCGGCGTTGGCCCAAGCCCGCCACAGTGCGGGCGCCTCCTGCGGGCGTCCCTGCGCGACCAGCAGGCCAGCCATCCGGACGGCGGCCGCTCTGTCGCCGGGGTCCGCGTCGGCCCGCCTCCATGTGAGTTCCTGTTCTGCTCGGTTCTGTTCGTCGAGAAGGCCGGCCAGCGTCGTTCTTGCGGAGTCCTCGCCCGCATCGGCCCGGGCGCGCCACAGCGCCAGCGCGTCATCCGTTCGACCTTGTCCGACCAGAAGCGCGGACAAAAGCCCGGTCGCCTGCCCATCACCAGAGCGCATGGCGTGCTGGTACAGAGCCCGAGCATCCTCGTACAGGAGGCGATGTTGGGCGGCGTGACCGACGCGGGTCTGGTCACCGGGGTCGGTGAGATGGTCGACCAGTGCCTGCCAGCAGGTACGCGGCACCTCCGCCAGGCGGCGCTGCTGTCCGGCACGTTGCTGAAGGTAGTCGGCAACCTGGTAACCGGTGATCTGTCCCATGGTGGCGGAGCCGGCGACCGGGGCGAGGGCGGCTGCGGCGCCGTTCAACGTCCCGGTCGCGTACGCGAGGGCGTTCTCGAACCAATCGGGTGGGGCTGCGGCGCGCTGGCGGACGTCGCAATACCCGGGCGCCGCGGCGCGCAACAGGTCGGCGCTGAGCGGGGACACGACGCCGAGGCGCGTGGCGTCGATGGCGGCGTTCAGCACGGCGGCGGCGTAGGGGTCCGCGCCGCGCCATCGATTCACCAGTTGTGGAGCCGCGGCGATGATCTGAGTGAGCCCGTAATCCCCGGATCGCAGGGCCAAGGCGATCCGCTGGTCCCCGGAAGTCGCCACGGCTTCGGCGCGCTCGCGCTCCGCGGCGCTGAAGGAGCCCGGCAGATGAACCACGTCGGCCAGGCCGAGCAGTTGCCGTTCAGCGGCGTACAGGTCCGGCTGCCCTGGGCCAGGCATCGCCGTGTAGGCCATATAGCGCTCGGGCCAGATGGTCGCGACCAGTACCACGCCTGACTGCAGCAGGACGCGGACGGTGGCTGCGCTCAAGCCGGCCGAGCCGCCCACGTACCGTTGCAGCTCGTCCAGCCATATGACCAAGCGTGCGGTCGTCTGCTCGGCAGCCTGACGGACCTGCCCGGCATCAGCGGGATGGAGCAGCCACCAGTGCGGTAACACCGCTCGGATCGCCTCGTACGCACTTCGGGACTTACCCACCGACGACTCGCCGACCAACACCACCATGCCGCCCCGGCCGGCAGCCCTGGCCAGCAGATCCCGGACTCCCCGCGGGGCGGTATCGGTGTCGCGAAGAATGTAGGCAGGAAGGTCGCCGGTCGCCCCCGGAGCGTCGATCGCGGCATGCACACCCAGCAGCCGCGGGTCGGCCTGCGCCACCCGGATCAGGTCGGCAGTGCCAGGGGCGTCGGCGGTGAGCGCGCGTTCCCGCGCTGCTTGCCACGCCCTCCACTGCTCGCGGGGAACCGCGCAGGCACGCAGGAACACCTCCAGAGTCTCCCGGCTGGCCCTGCCCTTGTTGAGCAGATCCGACAACGTCGAACTCGGCAACCCTTCTTTCGGCCGGTTACCAGGATTGGCTGCTTTGTCGAGGTCGGCATATGAGCGGCCCGCCCGTAAGACACGTAGCGCGGCTATCAGCTCGGGGACAGTGTGCACCTGGCTGGGATCTGGCATCTCAACGTGCACCAGTGACACTCCTCCCCATCCTGACATCACCATCCAGCCGCAGAGCCCTTCGCCCACCGACTCGGATGGCACCGGACCCGGCTCCACCCCCATCGTCAGCGCAGCCCCAGTAGCCGTCCAGCCTGCACGCCCGGTCCGCCCTGCGCGGTGGCGCCTCCGGCATGTTCCGAATCCGATGCCGGACCCTCAGCCTGCGCTGACCATGAGAGCCACCAACGCCTAACTCGGAGGAACCCCATGGAGCTTTTCGTAGACCTCATCCCACTGGCCATCGCCGCCCTCAATCTGGCCACCGCCCTCATCAACCGCAAAAGGCGCATACCAACACCGACACCCGGCCCACGAGAAAGACGAAGACATCATCTACTGCACCCACCTGACACCTGCTGCTCTCACAGATCCGACACGAGACAGAGCGCGACCCCATCCCGATCACCAGCAGCACGGCGCCACACAAACATGACCAGCGGCCAACGTTCCCGCCCGCAGGAGTCCTGAGGCAATAGTCCGGTTGTGGACTGCTGCTGATCTGACCCGATGAAGGCGAGGACGGCGCTTAGCAATCGTGATCAACTTCTGGCACGTCTGCATCTGCCGTACTCTCCGGTGGCTTGACCGGAAGTAACCACTCCTCCAGATCACCGTCTTGTGCCGAACGTTCAATCACCTCCATCCACGCCCTACGGAGGTCATTGATGCGTGAGCTGAATTGTTCAAGCTTTTTCGCTAGAGAAGGATCGAGCCGCTCGGGCTTCGCGCGGAGCGCCTCAAGAATCAAGTGGTCCCGTTCGTCCAATCGTCGAACACCAGATACGAAGAGAGAGGCTGCCATTATTCCAATAAACGCCGCTGTCAGCGGGTGCACTATAAGTGCTACAGGAATGGAGATAGCCAGCAATGGAGTAGCCACTCCTACACGTAATTCCGCCTCTGCATCCAATCGATCATAGGCGTTGTAAACGTCAGGTTCTGCCCCGAGTAGTCGTGCTGGCGTAAGCCGCATCTCCTCATGGATCAGGTCAATCGCGTGATCGACGAGCTCGAAAGCCCGCGTTGGCAACGACGTCCCTAGCGGAAACTGCGTTGTCGCGTGGTCGGGATGCGTTCTCATCGTACGCAAGTACGTCCACTTGGATGGCCCTCCCACGAGGACACGCTCGATCGGTTTGTCAATATGGTCATCCTGTCTATTTGGCTCGACACTTCCCAGAGAGCGCAGACCGCGCCGGGGGTATAGAGACCAGGCAGCAACCGTCTTTCCTTGCCAGAGCTCGTATCCTGCTGGGAACATAAGCTTGGTTTCCACGATCGCACGAAGCGACATGGTAGACCTTCGCCGCATGTAGCGGAGAGGCCTCGATACCCGAACGGCAAACCACATAGTTCTCGCTACTGAAATCAATCCAACGAGATAAGCTACGAAGCTCAACGTGATGCCTGCCGCAGTCACCCCTGCGGCAGCAGTCACCTGATAGACGTCGGCGATCAAGCCTTGAGCATCCTTCTCCGCTGGCAGATCGCGAGCCCATATGAGCCAAGCGAAAGCCAACCAGATATAGCCGGTTGCGAGAGGTGCGCGTACCTCACGGACTCCTGGGAGGAGATTTGCCAGCACGTCTCGATGCTGCACTTCGCGGCCAGCATCGGCAAGCATCCACCCTTGGAGAGGCCTCGCAGCACCCACGCCTCATCTGCAGCATCCTTGATCATGCCTATCCTTCCGCCTGACCGACAGGCTCGCGCGTCAGGAGAGCCACACCCTTCCGGCTTCCGGGTCAATCGGGCAGCTTGGGCACAACCAGCCCCAACGCGGCAGCCAGGTCGATCATCTTGCGGGGTGTTGAGCACTGCCTGGCCGGGCTGGTTTGGTCGAGTCGGCCGTTACGGGCTTGGAACAGGTATTGCGCGGCGGGATGCCGTCGCAGCTCTTTCGTGCTGAGATCATGGGTGAGGCGATGCGCGGCCTCTACCAAGGCAGGAAACGACGACTGCAGATCCGCAGCCCACTTTTCGACGGCTTCGAGCCAGCTCCGTGTGACGGCGTCGGGCGCCGAGGAGAACCGCGCGATCACCGCAGCCAGTCCTGACCAGGTGAAATGGAGTTGGCTCGGTTTGGTGGACATCTGATCTCTGGGGAACCCTGGTTCCCGGAACGCGAGGCACACGGGCCGGCTCTGGCCGCGCTTGCAGGCAGGCGTCTGACGGGGTTCGCGCTCGTACGTTTCGCCGAGGACCAGGACTGGTTCGCCGATTGCCCCGTCGTCCTAGACTTTGACGGCGTCCAGGCGGAGATCTGCCACTGCAAGTTCGACGAGCTGTCGATCGGGTGGACAAATCCACCACCTGCGCAAACTCGCTGACCTCAGTCGGCCAGGCCGGGCCGGTCGGCCGCCATGGGTGGAACTGATGGCACAACGTCGACGCAAAGCTACAGCGGTCTGCTCGACATGTCACCAGGGCATCCATAACGGACGCAGCGTTACCGTGGTCCTGGTCGGCGTAACAATGACACGAATTCCGTAAATAGTCTCGAATAGGAGTAATCTGACCAAACCAGCCAAGCTTGCATCGTCGAATACACAAGATCAGCGTACGAATGGTGGCCGCCGCACTAGGCTGAGTGTCATGCCATCCGCGGATGAAGTCGCAGAAGAGTCGCTATGCGCCGAGTACGACGCCACCGATGGGCGACCGTTGCGCCTCACTACGGGCCGCGATACTGATCATTGGGACAGTTCCCTTGAACATGACTTCTGGCTGCTCTGTAGCGACGCGTCGGAGCCACGCACAGCTCGCTACCTGGCTCGGCTCGATAAGCATGAGCGTGCAGAGCAGGAACGAGAGCGTCGAGAGCAGGAGCGGTGGGAAGCGGCCGGTCGCCCCTCCTATAACATGGTGTCGTGGGACGGCCCTGATCTGAATGTCGTGGAGAAGTTGGCAGACAAAGCCATCAAGCGGCACAAGGATGATAGCTCCGTGCTCATCAGCATCATGTTCTGCCACCCACGTTCAGTCGTATTCCGCGACCTAAACCAGGACTTCGCCTACCTTGACCGCCGCTCCGGCGTGCACTGGGATCTCTGCTTCGCCGGATACAGTGGCCGGCGCCAGTGGCTCAGGCCTCGCGCTCTAGGTGTGCCGATCTGGAAGTTCTCCCCCTCCAACTTCGATGAGATCCGGCGCCACGTGGAGCGACTCCACTGCGAAGCTCTAAGCGGTGACGTGCCCGACGGTCTCACCCCGTGGCGATACTCTGGAGTTCCTGAACTCGTAAGTGTGATGGCCTATCGGGCAACCTGGACTGATCGGCAACAGCAATTCGTCAATCGCCTGCACGAGTTGGGGGAGCAGCTTCCTGCCTGGCTGCAGGAAGTCGACACGGTGGATGTGAATGTTTCCGCAAGAATCCCCACGGAGGCCATCACCCGATATACGAGCCCGGTGAAGATCGACTGGGCCTCTCTTCACGCAGTTCGTCTCACGGATTTGAACGGCGCATACGAGAATCACAACCTTGCGACCGTGGTCGAATCTCTCAGCAATTGGCGAGAGGACGCCGACAGCCCTCACCCACGCCGAGAGTTCCTCGAACTCGCACCTGGGGAAGTGCCGACCGAGACCGCTTCCCTAACGATCTTGCACCCTCTCCTCCAAGCCGCTGGCGCAGCGATCGCAGGCGGGGTGACGGGCAACGCCGCCTACGACCTCATCAAGAAACTGATCGGGATCTAAGAGCAGCAAGTCCAATTGGCGTGGACGGGATCCTTAGAAAGCTCCATCCTCCCGGCTCAGAAGCACTTTGTCATGCAACCGATCAATCCGTGCAAAATTTACCGCCACAGCCCAAGGCTGCTCAGGGATCAGGATGAACATCTCACAGCAGGCGCGCTCCCAGCTTCACGGAGTGCCACCTGTTCTCGTTGACGTTCACAGAATTATGAACCACCAGCCCAAAGGCCCACCGACGTGGCCGAACGTCCGCAAACGTATAACTGTCTTGCCGACGTAACCCGGCTGGCATATGTGTGGGACGTCGCCTGCTGGAGGACACCTTGGCACCCAACCGATGGCCAACCGGCACTTTCATGCACCGTCTGACAGATGAGCTGCGCTCAGAGCTTCTTGGGCTCGGGACCTTGTGTGCGCTCCCGCCCGGGCACGTGCTGATCAGGCAAGGAGATCGCGGTACCTCGGTCTGGATCCTGCTGGATGCGCTGGTCAAAGTGACCGGTGGCGTTGAGAACGGTGTGGAGGCGACCCTGGCGATCCGGGTGTCGGGCGACATCGTGGGTGAGATGGCCGCCATGGACGGGTCGCCGCGGTCGGCGACCGTAACGACTTGCGGGCGCGCGGTCTGCCAACAGGTCAAGGGCGCGGTGTTCCGCTCTTTCGTGACCCGGCGCCCGGTCGCGGCAGTGGCGCTCACGCAGGTGGTGTCCGAGCGGCTGCGTTGGGCCAATCAGCGGCGCGTCGACTTCGCCGGGTACGAGACGAAGATCTGCCTGGCACGCGTACTGATCGCGTTGATCTCGCGGCACGGCCGCACGACCGATGACGGCGTGAGCATCGGTGTCCCGCTCACAAGAGCGGAGCTCGGCATGCTGGTGGGCGCTAAAGAGATCACGGCGCAGAAGGCGTTGCGCGAATTGGCCGCGGAGGGAGTCATCCGGCGAGGGCACCGCGACGTGGTGGTGAAGGACCTGGCAAGGCTGACGACGCTCGCCGACCTCCCTTTCCTCGCCAAGCCATATTTCTAAGGCTTCTCCTGCCGGGCCGTGCCTCACCGTTGGGCTCACCCGCTCATTGGAGATGCCATGGTCACGCACGATTACCGCGTCCTGCTCACCGCCGACATCGAGAACTACGGCGGCCGCACCGACGCTCAGCAGCGAACTCTCCAGTCCGGTCTGATTGGCGCCATCGAGACGGCGGCAGACCGCGTTCAACTGGACCGCGCGGCATGGGTGCGCCAGGTGGGAGGTGATTCGCTGACCGCTGTCCTTCCCGCCGAACCGGGCCCTCTCGTCACGATTCCCCTTCTCCTCGACCAGTTCCTGACCGAGCTGGACATGGCCATCGCAGCCCACAACAGCCGGCGCGGCGACCCCACATGGGCGCGAATGCGCGTTCGGCTGGCCATCCACGTCGGACCGCTACAGCTGGACGGCGCGGCGGGTTGGCCAGGGCAACATGCCGTACAGCCCGCGAGAATGCGGGATTCGGCGCCGATCCGCGCCGCGCTCGACACCTTCCGCGACGCCGACCTGGCCCTGATCATCTCGCGAGAGGTGTTCCGCGACTACGTGTCACAAGGACCGGGACGGCCGAGGCCATCGGAGTTCCTGGAGGTCGCGGTCGCGGAGAAGAGACAGGAATATCCGGCATACCTGTACGTGCCGCACTTCGACGTCCACGACATGGAGGTTCCGGAACTACCACCGCCCGGAAGCGACGCTCCATCACCACCCTCGCCGAGAAGCGGGGCGATCACGAACAAGGTGAAGAGAGGCGACATTCTCTTCGCTCAAGGGGACATCAACGTCACTCGTGAATCGGAGCGGAGGAAGAAATGAGCGACTCCCCGCCCGAGGCGGCGGGCTCCGAAGTCCCGCAGCCGGAAGAACCTCTGGTCGAGGACGCCTCGCCTGAGGAGGAGGACGAGACATTCCGGGAAGCCGACAATCGATCAATCCGTCATGAGATGACGGCTTCCCGGCAGGAGTGGCAGGAACGCCGGCAGAGCTTGGCCGACCTGTACGGCGACGAGTTGCCCAGCCCCGACGCCCGAGACCTGAGCGGCCGCGTGAGCAACCGCGTCAAGAAGGGAAACGTCTATCTCGCCCAGGGCGACATCCACGTGGGCCAGGGGCGGTCACAACCAGCAGTGACGATCAACGAGCTGACGGAAACCGAGATCGCGGACGTACAGCGAACGCTGATATCGACCCAGTCACAGACCGACGTACGCAGGCTGCTCGACAGCCGGCGCCTGGTCCTGCTCGGTGGAGCGGCGGAGACAGGAAAGGCGACAACGGCCCTGGCGGCGCTGCTCGACTGGGGTGGCAGGGTGAGCTGGATCATGCCGCACGGAGCGAGCACGCCGAATGCGCGCGACTGGAAACTGGAATCGGGTCACGGCTATTTGCTGGACCTGGTGGATACGCCCGCTGCCGTGGACGGGGTGACCACGGGTATCAAGCGTGCCGGCGTAAACGCGGACTGCAGGGTTATCGTCCTAGTGCCGGAGCACGTCCAGTCCTCCATCGCGCCCGTGATCGAGCACGACCCACCACCGAACCGCCGGGTCTTCACCAAGCATCTGTCCGTTCAGGCATCGGGCGCACGGCTCACCGCGGACGATCAGCAGATGCTGGACGAGGAACTCCGCGCCCTCACCGCGCCCTGGCAGGTGGTCGAACTGGTCAGGCAGGTGGCCACCGCGGTGGAGTCCGGCAGTTCCATCGAGAGCATGTTGAACCGGCGATTCCATCGAATGCGCTCAAAGGTGGGCAAAGATCTCGAAAGGCGCAGGCCGACCCTGGGCCGGTGCTTCATGACCAGCATCGCCGTACTGCACGGACTGCCCGAGGCGGAAATCTCCGGCGCCGCCCTGGCCCTCGCCGAACGGCTCGACGAGAAGTGGCGCCGTGATCATTCCCCGAAACCGGTCCAGCTCTGGGAGAACCTGCCGGCCTGGTTGGATTACGTCGATGCCGAGGCCACACCGGCCGGGCCCGGCGGCGGGCGGAGCATCAGGCTGAGACGCCCCGAGTTGGCGTCCGTCATGCTGCGCGTGATCTGGGAGGACCAGCCGACCATCCGCGACTCGCTGGTCGACTGGCTGATCTGGCTCGGCGGCGAAGGATCCTGGCATACGCGGATCAAGGTCGGGCACGCGGTCGGAAAACTCGCGACCTTCGACTTCGCCCTCGTGAACGAGCGGTTCCTGGAGGTGTGGAGCCGCTCCCGCCGGTCCCGGGACCATCAGCTCGCCGCCCTCGCGCTGGAAGCCACCGCCGAGGATCCATCGATGACGCGCCGCGTCCACCTCCATCTCGATTCGATGATCCATGGCAACGACGCGAAGAAGTCGATCGCGATCCGCGCCTACGCCTCATCCGTCGGCCTCTCCGCACCCGACCAAGCCCTCGCCGCGTTCAAGACCCTGGTCCTGACGAGGGGCGTCAAGTTCCACCACGACGTTGCCCAGTCCATCGCGTACCTCTATCGCAGGAGCACCGCGCTCACCATCATGAACCACCTCGCTGACTGGATCAGTTACGGAGGAGGGGCCGGTCGTCGCGGCGCCGCCCTCGCCTTCGGACGGCTGGCCGCGCTGTCCGTCTCGAGCCCCGAACGGCCGCACCCCAGCGAGCTCGATCCCCATCCCTCCCTGGTGATGCTCTGGCGCAACGCGCTCAGCTTCGAGGAAGAGGGACGTCTGGTCGTTCCCGAGTCCTGGGAGCTGCTGCTGAACGAATGGCTGCGCCATTACGACGAACGGCCCACCGTACGGAAGATGACGGACCAGATCTTCAGCCTGACCGATGTGCGGAACGCTGAGCGGGCCCTGCTCTACCTCAGGCTCTGGCGGCACCACGGCGAGATTTCCGCCGAACTGCACCATCACCTGCGTCAACTCGTTCACAGGAGCTGATCCCATGCGCAAATGGCTGGCACCCATGCTCTACCGCATCCAGCAGAACCAGCCCGAGCCCGACCCACCCGTCGACATCGAGCCGTTCATTCTGGCCTCGCCCGCCAAGGGGGACGCCTACGACTTCTCCGTCACCCTGTTCCGGACCGCGACGTCGGGCGGGAAACGGGCCCGAGCCCTCCTCAACGATGAAGAGCCGGAAGCAGACGCGGTCCTCCAGCGCGCGTGCCAAGAGGTACGTTCGACCACCCGGCGGTTCGAGATCACCGCGCCGGGTGCGGCGGAACAGGCCACGAACGAGAGACTCCAGGCGGTCGCAGGCTCGATGGCGGGTGTCTACCGGTGGGCGGTCAGAGCCGAGGTTGACGTTCCCGAGGAGATACGCCAGCTCAACCGGGACACCCACAAACGGCGGCATGACATCAGAGCCGACGCTGACGCCGCGCTGCTCCAGATCAAGAGCACCGACGAGGTCCGGCGGGAGTGGCAGGACTTCCTCACTACCGTGGTGGGAAACGCCCAGGTGGAGCACGCAATCAAACTGGCCGTTTCCCCGGAGCAACTACCCCAGGTCATCGCGGAACTCGTCGAACAGCGGCAGCAAGGAGCACAACAACTGCTCGGCACCGTCGACTCGATCATGCAGCGGTACGAGACGGTGGACATGCTCAACTTCATGGTCAAGAACGAAACCGTGCTCCGCAGGACCCTGGAACTTCTCGGCCTGCCCGTTCCTCCGCTGGAGGACGACACGCTACTGGCAGGCCGAGCGTAATGTGCTCGCCGGAGCAGCGCCGTTCAGCGACCGCGCGATCACGATGCAGATCCGGTGAGCACGACGTTGATGAGCGCCGCGCTCACCGTGGCCGCCATTCCGCCGAGGAGCAACCAGAACCCCCAGCGGATAAGGCGGTACTTCTGCCCAACGATGTGGCTGACCCGGTAGAGCTGATCAGCAACCCGCTCCAAGTCGAGTTCCGAGGACCGCATGAGCGAGCTGACGACGGTCGCCGGGGAGTCGAGGTGAAGAATGTCGGCGTAGTACATGGCGGCGCCGTACACCTTTCGCCGAGCCAATCGCGGATAGACCGCGCCGGCGAGCACCACCACGGACGCCAGAGCTGCCGCCGCCCCAACCCACCACAACCACTCAACAGCGTTCGATAACGCGTAAGGTGACCAGCTTCCCGCGAGGAGACCGCCGGTGACGGCGCCGAGGCCGATGCCGACGATGCCGAGAAGGACCTGAGCTTTGGTGTCCGCCCGGTTGAGCTCCTCGCGGGCCTCTTTGAGCAACTGTGTTCCGTAAGCGCACGCATCGTCCTCAGCTGTCTGCCGTTCCTCCGCGGCAGTTTGGGTGAGGGCTCGCACGATCTTTCGGAACACGACCAACCTCCTGGCCGGGGGGACGATCACACGCAGAGCATTCCACGACCGCCGTGGGTTGAAGCCCCGTGATGCGCCTCACCGCCATTGGCCGGCCCGAAGAAGTTGTCGCTGTCAGACACGTTCCCGAAGAAAGATCTCATCGTGGGCCGCACGTACTCCCGTGAAGGCACCCGCATCTGAAGAGCGGGAACGCCTTGTGAGGCTCCCATCACGGATGTCGCCTTGACCAGGCCAAACAGTAACCAGGCAACGGGTGACAGGAAGTCGTTGCTCAGGAACCAGTGCACCTCAACCGGCCAGCCACATATCGCCTACTAAAGGACATATTCGACCCCGTTCGACTCGAGCTCTCCTAAAGCGGGTGCCGCAGGTTCGAATCCTGCCGGGGGCACTCACCTAGATCGCCATATACGGCCCCTGACCTGCGGTTTCACAGCCGCAGGTCTTTTGTTTCACCACCCTCGATAGGCAGCGGACAGTGCCCGTACGCAGCCGTACGACCATGATCAGGGGACATGCGGGGGATGATCTTGAAGATATCTGCCCAGGTCAACCCCCGGTGTCAGGTCATCCACGCAGCGACAACCCACCACGACCGCCTCCGCCCCGCGAGCGACGCAGCCGTCGATCGTGCCAAATGCGTGCGTACAACCCGAACAGCAACCGGCCATCGCCATCGGGGACGTCGTCGCTCGCCCTGGGCGACGCCCTGCCCACGGACCACCCCCCCAACTACGAGGGCACCGTCGGCAGCCTCCTCACTGAGGACGCCGGCGCGCCGTGGGAGCGCCTCCAGGAACGATGGAGTGACCCGTTCGACGTGGAGGCCCGGTCAGCGATCCACTCGGATGAAGGACTGAGCCGAGGCCACCCAGCGCATCGACTACCACTTCGGCACCGACGAGGTCCGTCGCCGCATCGACCGCCGCCCGGCTCACACCCCTGAGCGACGGGACAAGTGATCAGAAGCACACCGCGTCGATGGCCGGCCCTGCCGGCTTGTCACCAGCTCTGACGCACATTCAGGGCGCGGTGCGGCCGATGCGCTGCAGGCACCGCTCCATGATGATGACGACGGCTTTCTGATCGTCGGTGAGATGTCCCATGTAGGCGCGGCCCGCGACCGCGTCCGCGGATGCGGCGAGGTCGTCCCCCAGCGCATCCAGCAGCACCTTCACGGCCGCACGGCGCGGCGTCCAGTCCGGGCCGGGTTCACGTGAGACCTCCTCGCGCAACAGGGCGACCCGGCGGCGAACCTCCCACCGCCGGGTGGCGTCGTCGTCGCCGCGCAGGAACTCCAGCGCCTCATCCACTGCCGGGTGCGACAGCTGCGAACCCTGCACCACCGCCTCCGTCATCAGATAGCGGATGGAAGCCACCTTGCCCGGCGACAGATCATCGAGGATGGCCCGTACGTCGGACCGGTCCAGGACTCGGTGATCGCGTAACCGATCGGGAACGATGCCGGCGGGCAGCGGATTCTCGACGAGCAGGCGCGTGAGACCGCCGTCCAGCAGCCACTCCTCCGTGAGCCGGGCACCGGTGATGTGCTCCGCCGCCAAAAGCGCGGCGACTTGGAGCCCGATGACATCATCGGTGCCGACCGCGTCGATGATCGCGTCGATGACCGCGTCGGCGTCACCCGGAAGCCGGCCGGAGCCGGACGGGGAGGACGCCAGCCGGACGACCGGCAACCGCCCGGCGGCGGCGTAGCTGAGCCGGTCGTACCGGCCTCCGTCGAGCAGCACGTTCACCACCCGCCCCCGGACCGACAACGCCTTCAGCACCTCGGGCCGTGCGCCCTGGCACCCGTTCGGTTCGACGACCAGCATCCAGCCACCGATCATCCCGGCCACCAGAACGGGCAGGAGACCGGGAATGTCCGCGTTGTACTGCTCGAGCTGGGCGTCCTCGAAGCCCATCGACTCGGCCGCGGCGAGGTCGGCACCGAAAGCCCGCGCCACGTCGTCCAGCCCCGATACCTCGCACCAGGTCAGACAGGTCGGATCAAAGAACGAAAACCACTCAGAGACGAGCCCCTCGTAATAGGTGAAGTCGTCTTCCCTCATCCCGCGGCCTCCATCGTGTGGGGCCGGCGGGCGTCCTGGAACGCCCGCTGGCTCAGCACTTACTGGGCGGGCAGCTGCCCGTCATAGATCTTCACAGAGAACCTGTCTCCAGGGAGCCGTCGAATACGAGAACAGGCAGGTCGTCAGCAGGCCGTCCGCGAAGGTCGCGGCGCAGCCCAAGAACTCTCCATCTGCGCCACCAGGCCGAACAGCGGCAGCACCGTATTTACCACCTAGGCACGTCATGCAGCTTCCTGAACGTCACCGCGAGGTCCACTAAACCAGCAGGATCCTCACAGGCCGCAAACCACGGCAGATCTCCACCGTGAGCACCTCCTACGCGCGCACGCAGAACACCGCTCAGCAAGAGTCACCCGGAAACGACTCGACCAGGACGAACCCCTTTACAGCAGCGTCCTAGGCCGGCTTCAAGATGGGTGGAGGGCCCGATGTGCCGGAGTCTGCTGGCATCGGTCGCGTGCCGGTCCTGCACTCAACGCAACCAAGATTCTTTAGGTATCCGGTAGAGATTATGGACCGTCTCGAACCACTCATTGCTGATGGCGCCCCCGGTCACCTTTTCGACTACTTTCAAGAAGGAGTTCAGCGTCACTTCGCTGTCCGCCGACTCCGAGAAGGGCACCTCGCGCAAATACGGGCTCAGCGCGTAGCCGAGGCTTGCAGGATCGGGGTGGTAGGGGGTGACATGATCCACCAACTGCCCGTTCTCCGCATAGAGCAACTCCGTTGGACCGTCGATATCCGTCCATCCGACAGCCAGCACGCGTCGGCCGCCCTCACTCAGCGCCCGCTGCAGGTTGACCCGCCCGCAGACATGCCCGCTGAGGCTGATGATCTGCGTCCATCCAGGCGCGTGTACACCCGCCCAGACGACCTCTCCGTGTTCCGAAATGTCGGAGAACCATGTCATCGCGGTTTGCCGGTCACACAACAGTTCCGACGACGGATCGACGCGAAGTCGTACGGCTATTTCACGCTCATCAGCCTCCGAAACCCATAGCCCTCGAAAATATCCTTCGAACCCGTATGCTCTGAGCAAGCCGAGTGGATCACTGATAGATGGCATCGCAATCCTTTATCAGGACGGGGGTGCGCCGCCGGATCGTGGAGATCCGGCGGCGCATTGATGGCTTAATTAGTTATTCTGATCCAGAAACGGTTCCCGTTTCCGACTCGATAAATTCGATAGAAGGCCTTGATGTAGTCTCCGTGATCGTTGTTGTCCCGATGGTCGATCGGCCTTACCGAATAGTGACCGTTTGCATTACTGGCGCCTTGCTTCGTAGAGGCGAAGGGGAACTCATCGCATTCCTGCCCCTTGGATACATAGTTTTTGTCGAAGTAGTACTGGCAGAAATTGGTGTACGTAACAGGCTGGCCCGTGTTGGGATCCGGCTCGACGATCGTCTGCCAGTAGACTCTGCGGTGCTTATCGGCCAGCTTACTATCTGTGGATCGGATGAGCGCGTTTGCTTTGCGCTCCGTCCAGTTCACGTCCCAGTTACCTGGGATGTTCTTCACAATCGGATTCCCCGCGTTGTCCCGCAGGGGCGGTTTCGTCGTCGCGTTGACGCTCCGGTTCATCGCATCGGCATTGTGGTTGATTGCCTGCAGGAAGTTCCAGTTCTTTGATCTCGACATGGGCAGGACGCGTGCCCCCATCTTGTTGATGCAGGCGCCTGTGAAGACGAACTTTGCCAGATCGTCATCGGCCAGCAGCGATAGGCTCGCCGATGTTTTCGGCTTGCCGAAAGTCAGCCAATCGCAGCGGAAGTGCGGGGCATAAACCGTGTTCCACGGTTCTCCACCGCCGATCCGGCGTCCGAGAATGCTTCCCTGTTCATCGAAGATGATCTGATCATAGAGATAGACCGGCTCGTCAGTCCATTTATCGTTCACATCTTGGAGAGTGGGGCGCACCGTACAGGTGTCGATCTTGTCTCCATCGGTGTCGGTCATCTGCAGGAGAAATTCGTCGTCACCGTCACGCGTCCACCCACCGAGGGTGGCCTCACGATCAGCACCCCTCGACAGGCGGCACGTTGAGCCGTTTTCTCCTACGGGATTCAACTCGAGACGGAACCTCTCGTTGTCGTACAACCCGGTGGTCTCGATCCGTGCTTCGAGACTTGTGTATTTCACTCCCAACACACCGAACGTCTTAATCTCGCTGAGACGGGTGAAGTATTTGATTTGCTGGGGCTTGAGGGTGCCTCCGGTATCCCCGATCACCCCGCTGCCATCAGCGGTGCCAAGGTAGGAGTGAGCCACCCAGGTTGCCTTAAGTTGCACCGCGCTACCGTAACCGAACAGCTTCCCTGTCTTCTTCCCCTTGTGGAACTCGGAGATGTAGATGTACTTGCTCCAGCAAGTGCTGTAAGGCCGCACAACGAGACTGCTTCTCAGGACCTCCTGACCCGGGCCAGCGCCAGCCTGTCGCTGAGCCTCGATGCAGTCTTCCAGCGAAATGTGCTCGTACTTCACGTCGAAGATCGCATCCGCCAACGCACTCTTCGCCGACGAGGGCGTCACCGTTCGAGCGGGCTGGGATGACGGCGACCTGCGGGCAGGCGATGCCTGTGTACCGAGGCGTGCCAGGTCCTCGGCGTTCAGTGCTTGCTGGTACACCTGCACGTCATCTAGGTCCCCAAGCATCCGGGTGCCGAGGCTCATCGGCCCTTCCGCGTTCCAAGCGGGGACCGTGATCGTCTCAGTTTTGATCGCATTGCCGTTGAGATACAGGGTGGCGGTCCTGGCCGCGGCATCGTACACGCCAGCCAGGTGGAACCATTCGTTTACTAGTGGCTCGACCCCGGAGAGGATACCGACGCCGCCAGCACCAGCGGTGTCTTCGCTGGTGAGCGTGAACACCAAACCGTGGTCCGGTGTGTTGCCCAGCCGGAACGGCGACTGCTGATCACCTTGCTGCTCGACGATGCTGTAATCGCCGTCCTTATCCATCCACCGCACCCATGCTGCGACGGAGAAGCTTTGATCTGTGCGAATGACCGGCTTCTCAGTCAGGGCCAAGGGTTCCTGCCCGGGTGCGGCGGCATCGACGGTGAACGGTTGCCAGGCCGACCAGTCGGACGTCCGATCATCGGCGATGGCCCGGACGCGCCAGCGGACCCTCCAGCCGTCGAACAGCATCCCGGCGCCGACGGTCACGCTGGCCTGCGTGCCCGAGACAACGTCGCTGGCGCTGCCCGTCCAGATTTGCCCGCTTCCCTGTCCTGTCGCAGCCGGTTCATGCTCAAGCTCGAATTCGGCGCGGAGCGTTGCCGCTGTGGCGTCGCTCAAATGGGCAAGCAGAGTTGGCGTGCGACTGAAGGCGACGGTGACACCGTTGACTTGAGTTGAGGGAGTGACGTGCATCGCACCGACGGCCGGAGGCTCCGTGTTGTCGGGGAGATCGATAGTGACGTTCTGCCAAGCTGACCAGGCAGAGGTTGTCGACGCCGCAGCATTCGCAGCCCGAGCGCGCCAGCGGATCTTCCAGTGGTCGGTCAATTTCCCGGCAGGGACGGATACGCTCACCTGAGCGCCCGATGCGACCGTGCCCGAGGAGCCAGTCCATATCTGGCCGCTGCCCTGACTTGGGGCGGCAGGGTCGTGTTCGACCTCGAATTGGGCGGTCAAATCGCCCGGAACACTGTCGGCGACGGTCACAGCGAGCTGTGGAGTGAGCGAGCTGGTCACTGTGATGTCATCGATAGTCGCGGCAGGCGTTATGGTCGGCCCGCTGACAGTCGGCGCCGAGGCCGACCCGCTGGTGGTGATGGTGAGCTTCGGCGGGATGTTGAAGTCGGTGTCCTCCGACGAGGTGAACGCACGGTAGTTGTTGACGTTGGCCTCGTCGGGTGACTTCAGCACCAGGCCATAGTTGGCGACTCCGGCGGCCCAGTCCTGGGCAATGCCAGTGACGTTCCACTCCATCGCGTCCGGCCAGGTGGCGCAGTCCTGGTTGATGCCCTCGCGGTTGGTGGAGGCGCCCTCGGTGGTGAAGCTGGGCTTATTGGCCCAGTACACGTTGTCCGGATTCCACGTGCTGGTCAGGCGAGCGACCTGAATTCCCGCGCCGACTGTGGCACCGCAGCTTGGGGCGGTGAGGGTGTTCATCGACAACTTGGCGTCGGTCACCGTCGAGCCTGGCAGGCTCGCGGTATCGAACTTCAGGTGTACCCGATACTTGAAACCGCCTGTCTGGGTGCCGGCCATCATGTTCGGATAAGTCGGATCAGCCGGCCAGTCCACGTCGCTGTCGGTGTTCACCTCGATGTCAGTGCTGAGCGGCAGCGTGACCGTGGGATCCACTCGCACTGGATAGGTGGTGCTGGGGTCGGTCAGGAACCGGTGGTCGGGCTTGAGCACGAGCTCTGTACGGCCATCCTTGATGGCAACGTCGATGCCTACCTTGGCGCTCTTGGCCAGTGGGCGGAGGCCCTTGGCGCTGCTGTCCCACATAATTGGGCGCGGCGCAGACGCGATGATCTCCTTTTTTGTCTTGCTGGTTAGCAGCAAACGCCCCTGCTTGTCCTGCGACAAGATAGCGTCTTCGGTGGCCACGCCGACGCGTAGCTCGATGGGTGTGCTCGGCCGCGTGCGCAGCAGAACGTCATGGCGGAAGCCGGTCGGCAGCACGGTGACGACGAGGTCAGCGCCTGGCCCTGCTGCGTTGGTGTAGGTTGCCACGTTTGCCTTGACGGTCGGCCTCGGCAGCGCGGTGGGCCAGCTAAGCACGTACTGTCGGCCGCCAGTACTCATTTTTACGAACGCGGTGCCGCCTCCCTTGGAGACCTCGACCTCGACCTTCGAGTCGATCGCCTTGGGCTTCAGAACCCCGTCCTGCTCCACCAGGGTGGGGTCGATCGGAACCCACGTTCCCCTCTGCAAGGTCCTCACAGGGCCAGCGGCGATCTCCGTCCGATATGTACCGTCCGGCTGCGCGAAGGTGACTCTGGTCCTAGTCGTCTCAGAAGCAACCTCGACCTCTTTACCCATACGCCTTGCCAGCAGAGTCGCCTGGCTGCGGGCCGAAGCCCCGGTGACGTTCGACACCGCGTGGCCTGATCTGCCGGAGATCCATGAGGCGCTGCCGGTCAGAGCGGCGTCGTGACCGCCGCCTGTGGAGTCCGACGCCGACGTGCCCGTGCCCTCGTCGAACGTCCAATGCGCCAACGGCTTCTTCTGCGTCGTGAACGACCAGGAGTAGGAGGGCAGGCGGTTGTCCCACAAGTCCAGCGCACCCGTGATCTCTGCGGTGTAGAAGGTGTTCTCCTTCAAACCCTGCGCAGAAACAAACGTGACGGTAGTCCGGCCTTCATCGAGTTCGACGTTACCTTCGACGAGGCTGCCGCTCGGGTCCTTCACGATGAGAGGAGCCTGGCCCATCTCCTCGGAAAAGGTCGCCTTCACCTCTGAGCTGAGGGACACGTCGACGGCAGACGCAGGCGGCTGTGTTCCCACCACCGAGGGAACCGTGTTGTCCTCCTCCCCTTCTCCGCCAGGGATATCGATGGCGGAGACGTCCGGGAGCTTCTCACTGTCCACCTCATAGCCCTCGTTAGGCTGGTCCCCGATGACCTCTACCTGCTCCTGGGTGATGGGTTCTTGCTCTACGGCCGGAACTTGGTAGTCCTGCAGAGCAAGGGCTTCCTCGTACGTGAGTGGTCGTTGATAGTCCTTCAAGCTCGAAGAGACGATCGTCACCGGCTCAGTTTCCTCAACGACTTCGAAGTCCACGGTGAGGATGGGCGGGTGGAGCCGCCCCTTGCACTCCTCCAGCGGGGTGCTCCTGCAGCCGCCTGCCTCGTCGGTCCGATAGCGTCGCCAGTTGGTGATGTCCGACTCGCTGTCGGCGGTGAGCCGGACGCCGTAGTTAGCGGCACCGTCCGACCATGCCTGGACGATTTCGTCGATCGAGTAGATCAGGTCCCATTCCTTGCCTGCCCAGTTCGCGGCTCCGCTGGTGCAGTTGGGGCTGTAGGCGTCTCCCTCGGTGATCTGGCCCGTTGGGGTGGTCGAAGGCTGACTGTTCCACGTCATGGTCGCTTCGTCCCAGGGCGACGTGACTCGCCGGGTGGTGATCCCGGAGCCTACCTGGGTCCCGCAGTCGTTGGACAGGTGGTTCCAAAGGATCAGGTCGGCGTTCTGCACCTCGAGACCGCGGAACTCGTCGGGCATGTCGGGGAACTTGATGTAGCTGCGCCAGCGGACGTTGCCGCTGTTGGACTTGCCGACCAGGATCCGATCCAGGGTGAAGTTGTCCCAGCTGTCCGGGTAGTCGGCGTCGTTGACGAAGGTGTCTGAGCCCTGCTTCGGCAGACCACCTGCGCCGGTGTGGGTCTCCCACCAATCGGCTGCCACTGCCGCCATGGTCACGGGATAGGTGACCGCGGGGTCGGCCAGGAACGCGGCATCTGGCGCGAACACCAGCGACTTACCGTCGTCATCGAGACTGATCCCGGCTTTGCCGACCTTGCCTTCGTCGATGGGGGCGTAGGCGTCGGCGGCCGTGGCGTCTTGCAGGAGTGTCGGCCGCAGTTCCGTCAGCGTCTTGCCGTCCTTGCCCACGATGATGGGCCGGCCCTGCGCGTTCTTCTTGAAGGAAAGCCCGGCGGGCAGGGCCACCGGCATTGTGAAGGTAACTGGGCCATTGGGCCGTTCGGTGATGACGACCTGCTGCCGGAAACCGGTAGCGGTCGCGGTCACCGAGAGGTCGCGGCCCTTGCCATAGGCGCCGGGGTAGGTGGCGGTGTTGCCCTTCAGCTGCGGCTCAGGCAGTGCCGAGGGCGTGCTTATCTTCGCCGTGGCGTCGTCCGCCGCAGCCTCGGCGCCGGTCACCTGGCTCTTGAGCAGGGTCTTATCCCGGCCCGCGGACAGAACGAGGTCGCCCAGCGTGGCCTTGGGCTTGATGGCGCCGTCCACCTTGACGAGGGTGGTGTCGATCGGCGTGAAACCCTTGCCGTCGGCGTTCCTCTTCCGGATCGGCTGGGCACTGGACTCCATCCGGATCGTCTTGCCGTCCGGGTTGGCGTAGAAGGTGGCACTTTCCGAGCGCATCGACTCGATCTCGACACGCCGATTGCCCTCCTTGGCCTGCTCCAGCGCCTTGCGGGTGGGGCTGCTCGGCGGTGCCGCCGCCTGGGGAGTGGGGGATGGCATGGGGCCCTGCGCGGTGGCTGGCGTACTCATCAGCGAGAGTGGCAGCGTCAGAGCCGCGATCAGGGCAGCGCGGCGGCGCGTCCGGCTGGATAAGCCAGACGCGGTTTGTGATGTGTTCACTCGATCCTTTCGAACGGATGCGGCAAAACGGAGTGATCATCACATGCGTTGCGACCTCAAGTAAAGATCCTTTTCAGTAACGGGAAAGGTGGATACCGTTAAACACCTGAATTTGTGGAACCAGCAGACCGCGACGAAACGGCTGTGCGCCTGCCGGGTCACCTCAAGCAGGCAAAACAGCACAGCGGACTACCTGACTGAGCCGCGATGATGAGCTGCTGACATTCTGCTACGCCAGCGCAACCTCGAACGATCGCGCGAGCTGATGAGCTTGACCCGGTTCGACGGACATCCGAGATCAGGGGTTCGTCCCCGGCAGGCTGTCCATGATGGAGAGCATGAGAAGAAGAAGCCGCGTCCTCGCCGCTCGTTCACGCCGGAGTTCAAGGCCGAGATCGTCGAGCTGTGCCGGCGGGGCGACCGGTCGATCCGTGAGGTGGCACAGGACTTCGACCTGACTGAGACGGCGGTGCGCCAATGGGTGCGCCAGGCCGAGGTCGATGGGCCGGGCAGCGTGACGGGCTGACCAGCCGCGAGTGGGAGGAGTTGGAGGCGCTGCGGCGGGAGAACCGGCGCCTGCGCGGGGACGTCGACGGTCTCAAGCGGGCAACGGCTTTCTTCGCCAAGGAGACCCGGTGAGCGTGCACCCGTACATCGAGGCGGAGAAGCAGGGCGGCCACAGCGTCAAGCGCGCGTGTGAGCCGTTGGGAGCCTCTCGTGCCGCCCTCTACGACCGCTGCAACGCCACCCCTGAGCCGCGTGCGATACGCGATGCCGAGCCAGCTGGGGCAGATCGCCGAGGTACACGCGCGCTCACGAGGCCGTCGCGGGGGATCCGCAGGTGCACGCGCAACTGCGGCGGGACAGTGACGGGTGTGGCCGGCGTCGGGTAACTCGGCTGATGCGCCTCCTGGGCCGGACCGACCGGCTTCGTCCCCGTCGGCAGATCCCGGCGGACAGCCGTTGGTGCTGAAGAAAGAACTTGAGTGCAAGGAGCTGAGGCTGCTCCTGATTGCGAAGCTTCCGGCTTTCACCAGACGGGGCAACACCCCGGTGGTGCCGACGCGGCGCGCGAGGCGACCGCGGCAGTGGATGCGCCCTTCACCCTAGGGCTAACTGCGTTCACAGATCTGAGGCCTACGAGTCATGGTCTGATCTCGAAAATCATGGCGAAGACACCCACATTCGAATAACGGGAGCACCTTGTGATTTCCTGCTACCGGTATGGCCCTGACCTGCTTAAACGCCATCGAGCTGCCACCCTAGGAGGCCCACCTCCAAACCGTCCGATGAGCGTCGGCACGCGCCCACATATCTCCACAACCGTGAACAAGGTGGACTCGTAGTTGCTGGAGCTCTCCTAAAGCGGGTGCCGCAGGTTCGAATCCTGCCGGGGGCACTCACCTAGATCGCCATATATAGCCCCTGACCTGCGGCTTCGTAGCCGCAGGTCTTTTGTTTTGCCACCCTCGATAGGCAGCGGGTAGTGCCCGTACGCAGCCGTACGACCATGATCAGGGGACATACGGGGGATGATCTTGAAGATGTTTCCCCAGGTCAACCCATAATCTCGCGTCATCCGAGCAACCGACAACCCGCTACGACCGCCTTGGCCCGCAGGCAATGCAGCCGCTGATCGCGCCAAATACGTGCGTACAACCCGAAGCGCACCCGGTCATCGTCGCTTAGGGGCATCGGCATCCTCCTGGCCTACGCCTTTGCCATAGACCGTCCCGACCGGACGGCAATCGTCCCGACTCCTTCCCCCCTGGAGGATCAGGGCTCAGTCAGCAGGGTGCTGCCACCAGTAGGGTGGGCTTGTACACCACTCCCGTGGACGCAACCCTTCCCTCCCGGCCGTCCGGTCCTGGCATCCATCCCGAGCCGGACGATTCGAACTCGGGGACGCCTTTCCCCGGTCACCATCGTTGATGAGGGCTTCGCCCAGGACGCGGTTTGAGTACAGGGCAAAGTCGATACCCACTGCCGTTTCCACTACTCAGCCCCGTCGGGTGCGATGCGGTCGGCGTCGATCCGTTCCTTCAGAGGCGAGGTGGCGGACATGCCAGCCCCAGTCGCCCCCGGTAACGAATAGCCGTCCGACCAGCACCACCGCGATGCTGCCCAAGCGGGCGACGCACCGTCTCACATAGATGCGTGATGGGGCCTGACTCGCGGCTGACCAGTTGATAATAGGGGAGATCGACACGCTCTACCCGACAACCCGATCATGACATCGTGCGTCTCACATTATTGTCACGTTCCACATCACCCCCAGGAGACCGCATGCTGGAACGCTTCAACCTGGCGGTCGAGGACTTCGGCCAGTGGCTCCTCGAGGCTCGTACGGAAGACACTCGACGCCACTGCTCGCCGGAGGACCATCGCCGCCACCATCCGCATCTCCATGGCAACGACCGATGCCACGGAGATGCCGGGCCCGCGGTACGCGACAACGTGCACGGACGCCGGGCCGGTACACAAGGCATGTGGGCCGACTTGATGAGCACAACCGCCCACACTTCTCTTCAAACCGTATAGATCGACATGCGGTTCCGCCAACGGCCACGATTGGCAGGATCTCGTTAATCAACCCGAAGGCCCGAGGCTTTTAGCGCCTTCTATCCCCCAAGTCCTTTTTGATCCGATGATGCTCGTCCTGCTAGTGAATCGACGGATCGCATCGAAATGGCCGACAACGCCAGACTGCCGACGAGGGCTGACCGAGCATGCGAAGCAGAGTTCTAACTGATTCGAAGTGTAGCGCTCTACCCTCACGAAGCGTAATGTGCAACCTTATGTCGCCAGCTGTGCCGGAAGCTCCTCATATGCCGCACGCTCGCTACCACCGGCCTCGGCACAGCTATGACGGACCCGACCATCCTGTTTCCAGGCTTTCGCCTCGCCGGTCGTTCCATGCCCCCTTGACCAGGGTGACGTCCTGTGATCCGCAGCCAAGTAGCCACGGGCTGCAAAGGTCGAACTTGTCATAAATCACAAGATATAAGTGGGAAGGGCAACACGGGTGGCGGAAGCGAACGAAAAAGCAGATAAGGCGCTCCCCGCGGCAGCACGTCGACTCGTCGACCTTGCCGCCGAGCATCCAAACGGCGTGACGCTAGCAGAGCTGACAATGGCTGCTCAGGGGCGGTTCACTGGGCTGCATCCGCGACGCGTTGCCACCCTGGTCGCGCGTGCCATCGCGGCCGGAGCTTTGTTCGAGTCCGCTGGTCGGCTGACGGTACGCGGCAGCGGAGAGGACGAGCCCGATGCGACGCCGAACGCCGGGCAGGCGCCCGGTCGGCCTCTGCGGGCAATCGCCCTCGACCTGGAGGCCGTCGTCCGGACGACGGCCAGCGAGCCGTTCATTGACAGGCGGATCTTCCAAATCGGAGCGGTACGGTTGGGCACCGACGCCGCCTGGATCGCTGCTGAACCACGACGTGACTGGTTCGTGGAGCTCCCCGACGAGACGTGGGAGATACGTTCAACGTCGCTGCGTAAACGACACTCAACTGCGGCCATCAAACAGGCCAAAGCGCTCTTGGAGTTGCACGCGTTCACCGAAGACGCCGACATGGTCGTCACCTATAACGGTACTGAGGCCGACTTCCCGCTACTGGCGGCGGCTTACGAGCGCGAGGGCTTGCCCATGCTGGCGCCGACTCCGGTTGACGCGTACTACCTGACGCTCGCCATCTGGCCGATGGCTACTGGCCACCGCCTCGGCGAGCTCGCTGACGCCCTCGGCGTGGACCGTTCCGGTCTGGACTGGCACGACGCTGGAGACGACGCCGAACTGCTGGTTCGATTGCTGACGCGGGCCGGCGAACAGGTCGCTGTGTGGCCCGCCAGCCTCGCCGACGTGGTCGCCTCAGTGTGCGCTGACTCGGCGGCGTGGACGCTGGTGCGACATCTCGCCGCAGCGGCGTGTGGCGGCGTACCCGGGCAGTTGCTCGGCAATGCCAGCGCGCACGGTGTCGCCGATGTGGCCGCAGTTCTCGGGGCACTTTTGGGCGCACACCGGCCGCGTCGGGCACCGGCGGGCACACCCCCGACCGCCGCGGCGGGGCGTAGCGCGCTGACGGTCGATGCGTCTCTGCGCGGTGCGGATGGACGAGTTGACCCGGTGCTGCTGGCTTCGATTGCACATGGTGCGGCCGCCAGACGTCGGCCTGCGCAGGAACGAATGACAACAGCACTGCACGGCTGGGCGGACGCGGGGGTTCCTGCGCTAGTGGAGGCGCCCACCGGTACGGGCAAGAGCTTCGCCATCCTGGCCGCGGCGCTGGACTGGCTGGCCGGAGGGTCGCAGAGGACGGCAATTGTCACGACTTTCACAAAGCAGCTCCAGGCCCAGCTGGCTGCGGACGTGGCAAGACTCGACAGGGTCGTGCCTGGCTTGATCGAAGCCAGTGACGTGGTCAAAGGTCAGAGCAATCGACTGTCGCTGCGTGCGCTTAATGTGGTGCTGTCGGACGCCACGACGCTCGACACCTCCCGCGCAGCGCGGCCCGGAGCACGCAACCGGTTCCTGACGCGACCGGCGTTCCGGGAGCTCGTCGTCTACTTGACCTTGCGGTTGCTGGCATCCACGGACGTACTCAGTTCGTGGTCGGCGTACTCGGTCGACTCGGTCGACGTGCCAGCATTCTTCGCCAGGTACGCTGGCCCGGCGCTGCCGGTCTGGCTGGAGTCACTGAGCCAGGCCAGTAATGGGGAGTATCCGGCTGGGGCGGGCACGCCTATGGCCGCGCACACCGACGTTGTCCGAGAAGCACTCACGGCACACCGGCTCTTGCTAGCCAACCACGCGCTTCTGCTCGCCCACCTCGACGATCTCCGCACCCTCGGACCCGAAACCCTGCTCATTGTCGATGAGGCGCACCAACTAGAAGACGCGGCGACCTCGGCACTGACGACGACGGTGGACTACCGCACGGTCGAGGACCTGTTCAGCGAGCTGGCCACCTGGACCGACACCGCCCGCCGAAGCCCGGCACGTGACGCGGTGCGGGAAGCCGTCGGTAACCTCGGCCTGCTGCTCGACCATGAGCAGCTGCCGCGCGTGGCCGGGCAGGTATTCGACGCTCGCGGTACTGGGGCTGGCGTCGCAGTCGGATCGCGTACCGTCACGTTGGCCAGCACGTATGCCGGCAGTGCAGGGGTGGGGCAGGTCCGCACGCTGACCGCACTGCTGCTGCGCTTGGCTGGGCAGTGCGAGGCACTGACTGGGGCCCTGGCGGCGTACTTGGACGCGCATGCTGCAAGCATGGACTTCTTCGAGACGGAGCGTATTCGGGCCCTACTGACTAGATGTGCGCAGGTCAAGGAGGCCAGCCGGACGATCGTCGCCGATGCCGACGGCATTCTCGGCCAGCCGCCAGCGGCGGCCGGCGCGACGGCGGAGAGCGACGAGGAGACTGAGAACGACAGGGCCGAGGACGAGGCCAGTGAGGACTCGGACGGTGAGGACGAGCCCGACATTCTGGCTGCCACCGATGCTACGGGGGACGGAGCGGACGACGACGCGGGCATCGCGGAGGTGCGACTCGGGCCGCTGCCGCCGGGCACCTCGAACCGGGTTGTGTATGCCGAGGAGCTCGAGGCGCTGCGCGCTGGTCTGCGCTCCTATCGGTTCCGCGTGGCGACCAGCCCGATCGAGCTGGCCGCCGATGGCGTCTGGCAGCAATTCCTTGCGACGTTCGCACGCACCTACTACGTGTCCGCGACGCTGCGGGTGTCAGGACAGTGGCAGTTCATCCGCGATCGCCTCGGCCTGCCGACCAGCATCGCGACGCTCCATCTGCCGACACCGTTCGACTACGAGCGGCAAACCGAACTCGTATGCTTCTCTGACTTCCCCTCTTGGGCTGAGCAGGCCGAAGGCGCAATGCGGACCGTCGCGCACCAGCTCACCGGCTACACCCGAGAGATCGTCACGCCGGTCGATGTACCCGACGACGCGTTGCCCGGCACTCGCGGCGGGCACGATGGGGGCGCACTGGTGCTCACCACCGCCCGCTCGACAGCCGGTGGCATCGCGGACTACCTGGCCACCTTGTTGCGAGCCGGCAGTGACGAGACCCCTGTGCTGTCCGCTCTCGTGCTTGGAAATCCTCGCGGTGTACGGCAGTTCACCGACGCCGAGCACGGCGGCGGGATCCTCGTAGGAACTAAGGGCCTGTGGCAGGGCATCGACGTCTCCGACGAGCAACGGCTCCGGCTGGTATGGATCAACAAGTTGCCGTTTGCGCCGTTCGCTGCGCCGGTCGTTGAAGCCCGCCGCGCCGCGATCACGATGCGGGCCGAGGCCGCGCACGCCGACGACCCGGAGACTGTCGCCACCGAGCACTACTACCTGCCACTGGCGGCGCTACAGCTGAAACAAGCCGTCGGACGGCTCATCCGGTCTGAGCGGCACCGCGGGGTCGTCATCATCAGCGACCGCAAACTCGCCGGGCACACCGCCCTGCGGCGCGCGTACCGGCGGGCGTTCCTTGGCTCCCTCGAGCAGGGGCTGCTGCGTGACGACCCAGTCACCGGCGAGCGCGGCGGCGGCAACGTCGTGCCGATGACTGAAGGGTGGGCGCGCATCTGGAAGTTTTTCGCCGAGCACGGCTTGCTCAGCGCCGAACGCGCCGCACAGCTGTCGACGCCGGAAGCGCTTGACGAGCACACGATGCTGCCACAGACCAGGCGCATCCGGGAGCTGGCGCTCACCGCCGCCCAGGTCGCGCGGTATCGCGCTAACGGCACCCTCGGCGACGAGGTGATCACCCGGGCCGCCGTGATTGGCGGGCTGTTGCGCCTGTCCGACGAGCCGGCCATGCTCAAGCCGTCGCAGGAGGCGGTCATCCGCGCGGTCGCTGGCGGGGCGAATGTCCTTGGGCTGCTCCCGACCGGTTTCGGCAAGAGCTTCTGCTTCCAGTTGCCTGCACTGGTACTGCCCGGTGTGACGCTCGTAGTTTCTCCACTGGTCGCGCTCATGCATGATCAGGCGCTCGAGCTCAATCGCAGCATCGGCGGCGCGGTCCGGGCGCTTATCGCGCCACTGCGGGAATCAAGCAGCCGGGCAGGCAAGACCGAGGTTGCAGATCAGCTCCTTGGCCGCGCCGACCACGGTATTCGCATCGTTTACATCTCGCCTGAACGACTGTGTCAACGCAGGTTCAGGGAGGTTGTTCGCACCGCAGTTGAAACCGGTACCGTCACCCGCATTGCGCTCGACGAGGCACATACGTTCGTGCAGTGGGACGACTTCCGGCCGTCCATGAGCCGGGTGGAGCAGTTCCTCGCCGAGCTCCGGCGCGACCACGGCTTGCCGGTGACCGCACTGACTGCGACGGCGAACCGCACCGTATACGCCGGGCTACGCGAAGGTGTCTTCGGTCTGCCCGCCGAAGCATCAGGAGGGCCAGCTGGCGAAGCCGCCGAGGCCGCCGCAGGGACGTTGCTGACTGTGCGGGAGAACCCGATCCGGCCCGAACTGGCGATCTTCCGGCGCACGATTAAAGCGGCCGGCCCCTCCATCAGCGCTGGCCTGGCGGAGGAGATCCTCGACGCCATCACCGACCACGCCATCTTCTACTGCCTCACGGTAAAGGAGGTCGTCGCGCTCCACGCGCATCTCCGCGACTACCTCGGCGAGGGTGGCGTGCGAGTACGGAGGTTCCACGGCCGACTCACCGAGGCGGAGAAGTCGGCGGTCATGACGGAGTTCCGGGAAGCGCCACGCAAGGGCGAGGAGGGGTTTGCTCCGCTGGTCATCGTCGCCACGTCGGCGTTCGGGCTGGGTGTCAACCGTCCCGATGTGCGGACGGTCTTCTGCGTCAGCGCGCCGACGGACCTTGCCGCGCTGTACCAGCAGATCGGCCGGACAGGTCGTGACGCAGCAGGGAAGGCCGCCATCGGAGCTGACATGCCCGACACAGCCGCAAGCGCGAATCTCTCTTTCAACATAGCTGCCGCCACCGGCGACGAGCTAAGCGGTGGTGCGCAGGACAGTGAACCCGGCTCCAGCGGACCAGGCGGCGATGCCGGGCGGCCGGCGAACGTCGGGCTGACCCTACTGACCGGCCGCGGCCTGCATACCATCGCGTTCATGACGGGGAGCGACCTGCCCTCAGCGCTCCTGGAACGGATGGGACGGTCCGTGTTGGAGTGCCGAAGGGTCCTGGACCCGGCTGGCATCGCCGACGCACTCATCGGTGAGGACCTCTCCGCCGGGCTCTTACCGAGGACGAAGTGCGCAAGCCCCGCACGACTGACAGCTACATCGCAGGAGTAGTGCGCGCCTTCACCGCGCTCGCCAGTCTCGGCGCGGTCACCCGGAACCTGTCAAACCTGGTGAGACGTCAGGCTACTTGCGTGCTTTGTGGTGAGGTGTCGGGCTCGGAGGCGGTGGGTGGCTGGTTGATCCACAC
>NZ_JBFAQA010000051.1:0-51513 GCF_040677005.1 Nonomuraea sp. NPDC049421 | reverse complement strand
CTGGAAGAACACGTGGACGCCGGCGTCCACGTGTTCTTCCAGACCGCCCATGGGCTGCGCGGTGGCGGTGAGCAGCGTGGCGTCGCCGACCGGCCGGGCGAGCGGCCACACGAAGTGCGCGCCGGACGGCACCGTCACCGGCCCGCGCGGGACGACGAGCTCACGCCCGTCCAGCTCGACCGCGAACCGCACGTCCTCGTGGGCGGGCAGCGTCTCGACGGGCTGGTGATCGTTGACGAACAGGAAGCCGGAGCGGCCGTCGGAGCGTACGCACCAGCGCAGGGTGTCCCGGTCGGCCGGGTCGTCGGGCGCGTCCTGCGGCATCACCAGCGTCATGGTGGCGAGGGCGGGCCCGTCACTCGCCAGCCACAGGTGCTGCCGCCGCAGGTGGAGGAACGACTCGCGGAACTGGCCGTACTCGCCGAGCGGCGCCTGGAAGTCGTAGCCGACGACCGGGCAGTCGTTGGGGTAGCCGGTGGCGTGCGACTCCTGCAGGGTGGACAGCGCGCCGATCTTCTGGGACGCCCCGTGGTACATGTAGTAGCCCTGCCACACCGAGCCGCTGCCCAGCTTGACCAGGCCGAGCGCGGCGATGTCGGCCGCCTCGACGATCGGCCTGCGGTGGTAGGAGGTGTACATGCCGCCGCCCAGCTCGCAGGTGGCGAACGGGTAGCGCGCCAGGTGGCTCTCGTCGGAGCCGGTCACCTCGGTCGTCCGCAGGTCGGCGCCGATGGAGTCGTCGTCGCGGCCCGGCCCGAAGAAGTAGTGGGCCCTGCTCTGCTGCGGCCAGCCGTCGTGCGCGGTGTCCCATGCGGCCTCGGAGTAGCCGCCGAACAGCGGGATCAGCTCGTCCGCCGGAAGCCGCGCGTGCCCCCATCCGGTGGCGGTCCACAGCGGCGCGTCGATGCCGGCCTCCCGCGCCATGCGCTTGAGCGTGACGAGATGGCCGGGCTGGTCGTACAGCTCGTTCTCCACCTGCACCGCCACCACCGGGCCGCCGTGCTCGCGGGTCAGCCCGGACAACTGGCCGCCGATCTGCCCGAACAGCGGCCGCACGAGGTCGAGGTAGCGGGGATCATCGGTACGCGGCACGCAGCCGGCCTCCAGCACCCAGTCGGGGAACCCGCCGTTGCGCGACTCGCCGTGCCCCCAGGGCCCGATGCGCACCAACACGTCCAGCTCCAGGTCGGCGCACGTGCGCACGAACCGCCGCAGATCCCGGTCGCCGCTCCACTCGAAGACGCCGCGCCGCTCCTCGTGCAGGTTCCAGAAGACGTACGTGGAGACCACCGTCACCCCGCCCGCCCGCACCTTCAGCAGCTCCTCCCGCCACTCGGCCGCCGGGTAGCGCCCGTAGTGGAACTCGCCCGTGATCGGGAACCACGGCACGCCGCCCCTGCTCAGGTGGCGGGAGTTCACGGTGATCGCATCGGGCGCTCCGGGCGGGTCACCCAGCCGAAGATGGCCTTCGAGCGGCGGGGGAGTCTCGCCCGGGACGCCGATTCGTCGCACAGCTGCACCTTTCCTCAGGGTCGTACAACCGCCGTACAGTACTACGACTGAGTGAAAAAATACTACTAGTGGAGTCGGACGGGCACGACGCCGGTGCGCGCGACCTCGCCCAGCCAGGCCAGGGACGGCTTCGGGCGGCGGGCGAAGGTGTCCCGGTCCCACGCCACCAGCCCGAACGTCGGCTCGTAGCCGCCCCACTCGTAGTTGTCCAGCAGCGACCAGTACAGGTAGCCGCGCACGTCCACGCCGCCGTCCCAGGTGCCGGTGAAGGAGAAGACGGCGACCACCGCGACCAGCGGCCTGGCCAGCAGCGCCACGCTCATCGAGTTGCCGAGTGCGTGTGGGTCGGCTGGGGGTCAGCTGGGGGTGAGCAGTGCCTTCGCGACGGTGTCCGCGCCTCTGTTGACCGCCGGCAGGCTGCTGGCGTAGTAGATGTCGCCGGCCGTGAGCTCGCCGATGGCGAAGAGGTTCAGCCGTGGGTCGAGACGTGCGGTGACGGGGTCCGTCCTGAGCCCGCCGTAGGCGTCCCAGGCGGCCAGGCCGTTGCGGTCGAGGGCGGCGACGAGCCGGCCCTGCGGCCCTCGCGTCCTGGCGGGGCTCGCCCTGGTCGCGTCCACCGCCACCTCGGCCGTCACGACCGCGTCGCCCGCCAGCGCGGTGAACGCGCCGTGCGCGGCGCGGACCTCCCGCACGCCGGCGAGCACGGTGAGCCGGCCGGAGTCCATCGCCTCGAGCAGCGTGCGGGCCGTCCCCGGCGGCATGGGGCACTGCAGGCTGCGCAGCGTCGGCTTGTAGCCGCCCAGCATCAGCGCCACGTCCTCGTCCGGCAGGGCGGCGCGGATCGCGCGGGCGAGCGGCGTCGGCAGGGACAGGAACAGGGACTGCACGAGATTCGCCTCGGGGTGCGTGAGCTGGTGGCGCAGGTAGCCGGCGGCCGATCGCCCGCGCCGGTACCAGTCCAGCTCGGCCCGCGCGTCGAACCCCGCGGCGCTCAGCTCCTCGCGCAACAGGTCGATGACCGCCCGCCGCCCCAGCCTGCCGTCCGCGCCCCTGCGCTGGTCGAGGCCCTCGCCGGTGAGATGCAGGCGCCGCCATTCCCTGGCCGGAGCCAGCACCTCGGGCAGGACGCCGTTGCGCGACACCATGGTGACGCGCCCCTGGTGCCCCGATGCGAGCAGGCCGAGCACGGTGTCCACCGCCGTGAGCCCCGTGCCGACGATCAGCACGTGCGCCCCTTGATCCACCTCGAGCAGCCGCTTCTTCAGCGGGTAGGGGCCGGCGATGTGGTTCGGCGCGCCCGCCAGCCGGTACGGGTCCGCCGGCCCGCCGGGCCCCACCCCCAGCACGACGTGGGTGTACGCCCGCGTCCCCCGGTCCGAGCGCACGAGGAAGCCGCCGTCCCCGCCGCGCGCCACCTCCAGCACGGTCTCTGGACGCACGCCGACCCGCCAGCCCTGCTCCCGCGCGGCCGCCCGGCAGGCCGCGAAGTGCTCACGCAGGTAACGGCCGAAGATCCGGCGCGGCGCGAACCCGTCGGGCCGCACGTCGATGCCGGGCGGGAACGGAACGGCCGGCCGCTCCAGCCAGCGCAGGAAATGGTCACGCTCGGCGTCGCGGATCGACATGCGCCCGTTCGGCAGGTTGATCAGGGCGCAGTCGAGGTCGTCCGCGAACGCCAGGCCCTGCCCGAGCTCCCCCGGCTCGTACACGCACAGGTCGAGAGCCACGCCGCCGGGGTTCACGGTCAGCAGGCTGTCCAGGAGGCTGACCGCGGCCGCGCCTCCGCCGACCATCGCGATGCGCATGAGGGTCTCCAGCCGCTAGGCGAGGGTGAGGCGGCCGGGCGCCGTGGAGCGCAGGGACGCGACGTCCGCGCCGCAGTAGGCGTCCACGTAGGGCCGGTGTTCGAGGAGGTGGCCGCCCGCGGCGTCGTCCTGCTGGTCGAGCAGGAAGTGGAGCTCCTCCCTGCTGCTCGTCCAGGCGTGGCCGTTGAAGACCTCCATCCCGGCGAACCGGGTCTTGTAAAGGTCTCCCCGCGTGTAGCACGAGCCGAGGTAGCAGTGACGCAGTCCCCGCGCCTGGAGCTCGGCGAGCACGCTGCTCATCATGTGGTTGCCGATGCTGATCGGACGGTAGCGGGTGTCGTAGACGGGGATGCCGTACTGGGCGAGCCCCGCGCCGGCGAAGAGGGGCACGAGGCCGGCCGCGCGTCCGTCCCGTACGTCGTGGAACAGCGCCACGTGCGTGGTGAAGGGCGCCTCCAGCATCTCCTCGAAGCGGCTCCTGCGGTAGCCGGCGTTGATCTCCTGCTGGTCGAAGTAGTCCGCGTACAGGGCCTTGTACTCCGGGCTCCAGCGGAAGTCCCGGCGGTCGAGCAGCTCCCACCCGATGTCCTGGCAGCGCCGCCGGACGTAGCGCACCCGGCCGGTGCTCGTGTACCGCCGCAGGTCCACCCTGACGCTGCGGGTGAGGTAGAAGCGCGACAGGTCGAGGACGCCCGGCAGGAACCCGTTCTCGTACGGCACCGCGATGTCCTCGCCGTCCTCGAGGAACGCCCACACCTGGTAGGGGAAGACGTAGGACCCGTAGTCGGGGGCGCACTCGGAGAAGACGACCTTCATAAGTCCTCACCCGCCGGACGGCCGGGTGCTGCTGGTTCACGCACGAGACGTCTCCTGACTCGCATCTCGGACTAGGACACCGCGAAACGTCTGCCGCCCGCGAGGAACTCCGTGCGCACCTCGGTGACGCGGGCGTGGCGGCCGTTTCGCGCCTCGATCATCCGGCGGTCGCCGGCGTACATGCTGACGTGATCGATCGCGCGCGAGGCGCCGTCGCGATCGTCGGTGTAGAAGAGCAGGTCGCCCGGCTCCAGCCCGGCGGTCGCGTCCACGTCCCGGCCGGCGGGGTGCAGGTGCTGGTCGTCGGCGTCGCGCGGAAGGGGGATGCCGTGGATGTGGTGGACCAGGGAGGTCAGCCCCGAGCAGTCGACGGCCAGCCCCGAGCGCCCCGCCCACAGGTACGGCAGGCCGAGGAAGAGCGCCGCCGTCGCGACCAGATCGACGCCGGAGGGCCGGGGGATGTCGTCCACCGACCGGCGCACGGTGACGGCTCCGGCGGGCAGCCAGCCGGACCCGCCGCACGGCGTCGCCACCTGGACGGCGGGGCCGTCCTCGGCGAGCACGGGCAGGCGGGTGCCCGCGCTGATGCGCAGCAGGGCGGAGGAGAGCCGCCGGTCCTGGTACAGCACCGTGGTGCGGGCCCGGTCCACCTGGGCGAACGGTACGGTCGCGCGCAGCTCGCCGAAGGCGGGGCCGGTCACGAGCTGGGCGGCGGGGATCCAGCCCGGATAGCCCCTGTCGTCCTTCCTGCTGGCCTGCCCCGGCACGGCGACCTCGCACCATCCGCCCTTCCCGCCCACGATCTCGACCTCGTCCCCGTAGAGGGCCTGGGTCTGGGTGAGGCCGCCGGACATGAGGCCCTCGCGGTCGGCCGACGTGGCGGCCAGCCAGCCCGGCACGTCCACCGGGTTGCCGAGGCCCGCCGCGTCCTGCGGGCGGGGGCTGGAGCCGTCGGTCCACACCGTCGCGACGCTCACCGCGACGTACGCCGTCCCGCGCGCTACGTCCATGGGAAACCCGCCCTCTCCGCCGCGATCTGACGGGCTGTGAGCACGTCCTTCTTCCCACTGGTCAGCAGGGGCAGGTCGGCGACCGGGAGGACGCGGTCCGGCACCGCGAAGGCGGGCAACCGGCGCAGGAGCGCCGCGCGCAGGCCGCCGGGATCGGGATCCTCGCCGGTGACCACGGCGACCAGCCTGGTCTGGCCGTCCGGCCCGGCCAGTGGCACGGCGACGGCCCTGGTGACGCCGGGTTCGTTCTCCAGCAACGCCTCGATCTCGGTCAGGTCGACGCGGTTGCCGCGGATCTTGGCCTGGCGGTCGATCCGGCCGACGAACTCCAAGGACGCGTCCTCGCGTACGCGTACGAGGTCCCTCGTGTGGAACCGCCGCCGGCCGCTCCCGTCCCGCCGGAACCGTTCCGCGGTCAATTCGGGGTCGTTGAGGTAGCCGCGCGCGACCGTCGCGCCGCCGATGGCGAGCTCTCCCGTGGTGCCGGCCGGGAGCGTGTCGAGCGGGCGGCCGTCCACGTACGCGACGATGCCCGGCAGCGGCCGGCCGATGGGCGGCGGCGCATCCGGCGGCGGTCGCCGGTCTATGTCGGCCTGCAGCGCGAGACCGAACTCGGTGGAACCGTAGGTGTTGACCAGCCGCACCCCGGCAGGGGCGACCGCCTGCCACTTGCGCACCGAGTGCCGGTCGAGGCCGTCGCCGCCGATCACGACCAGCCGGACGCCGGAGGGCAGCGCGGCCTCCCCGCGGTGCAGGAAGTCCGTCAGCTCACGCCAGAACACCGTGGGCAGGTCGAGGACGGTGATGTCGTTCTCGGCCACGAAGGAGACGAACGCGCCCATCGGCAGGAAACGCAGGCCGGGCTCGACGTACAGGGTCGCTCCCGCCGTGAGGCAGGTGAAGATCTCCTCGCCGCTGTTCGCCCAGGCCAGCGCCGAGAGCTGGACGAACCGGTCGGCCGGCGTGATGTGCCAGTCGGCCACCAGGTTGCGGACGTAGGCGGCGAGCGGGCCGTGCGGCATCATGACGCCGCGCGGGCGGCCGGTGCTGCCCGAGGTGTAGAAGACGCAGGCCAGTGCGTCGAGGTCGTCGGCCGTGGGCGGAGCTGACCATCGCGTCGCCGGGCCGTCCGGCGGCGGCGTCGACTCGTCGATCAGGATGCGCAGGCCCGCGTCGCGGGTGATCTCGGCCAGCCGCTCCGGGGGACAGGCGGTGTCGAGCGGGAGGAACGCGCCGCCGGCGGCCATCGCGGCAAGCATCGTCACGACGGCGTCCCGGCCGTTGGGCAGGGCGATGCCGACCAGTTCGCCCGGTTCCTCCATGCGCCTGCTCAGGTACTCGGCATGGCGGAGCACCCGTTCCGTCAGCTCCCGATAGGTGACCTGCTCGCCACCGCCGCGCAGGGCGACGTGGTCACCGTTCCGCTCGGCGTGCTCGCGGATCCGCCGCCACACGGATCGAGGACGGTGATCATCGGCCCGTGCCTGCGCGGCGGGTGCGGCCAGCTCGGCCAGGAACCGCGCGCGGACCTCGGCCGCGGCCTGCGCGGGAACGACCGCGCGGTCGTACTCCAGCGCTCCCCTGATCCGCCCGTCCCGCGACGGCCACAACTCCAGCGACAGGTCGGTCTGCGGTGCGACCGGGTGGACGTCGAGCGGCTCCACCCGCACCCCCGGCACGTCCCAGTCGGCGGAGATCGTGTTCTGCCAGATGAACTGCGCCCCGAAGATCGGGTCCCGGTTCCCCGCCCGGCGGATGCCTCTGGCCAGGTCGTGCGGTGACGTGCCTGACCAGCGCATCGCCTGCCGCCAGGTCTCCAGCAGGCCGGCCGGCGAGCCGTCCAGCTCCCCGTCCCGCAGCGGCACGACCGCCTCGCGGACGAAATAGCCGATGGTGGCGTGGGCGGCGGGGTCGTCGCGTCCCGCCGTGGGAACGCCGACGCGGAACGACCGCGCCCCGGTGACCGCGCGCAGGGCGCGCCCGAACCGGTGCAGGGCCAGGACGAACGGCGTCACCCCCGCCGAGCGCGCCGCCGCCTCCAGCGCCCGGCCGGCCGCTTCGTCCGGATCGCAGGCCAGCCGGCCGTAGCGGTCGCCGGCGCCGCCGGGCGGTTCACCCGGCCAGGTCAGGGGCTCGGTGGCGGCCAGCTCGGCGATCCACCCCGCCGGCGCCGCGCGGTCACTGGCCTGGGCGCCGTACGCGTGCGCGAACGACCGTACCGGCGGCAGCCGCTCGCCCCGCAGGAACGCGTTCAGCTCCGCGGCGAACAGCGCCTCGCTGTGCCCGTCGAACGCGATGTGCGCCACGGCGGCGACCAGATCCGTCCAGCCGTCCCCACACTGGAGCTCGACCGCGATGAGCGGCCCGTCGGCGACGTCCACCGCCCGCGCCAGCGCCGATGTCCGTTCGGCGAGCCCGCCGCCGCCTGCCTCGGTGACGTTCAGCCGCAGGGCGCGCTCCTCCGGTACGGTCACCGCGACCGGCATGCCGTCCTCGTCGGCGGTGATGCCGGTGCGCAGGGCGTCGTGCCGCCGGACCACCTGCCGGATCGCCTCGGTCAGCCGGGTCGTGTCCAGCGGGCCGGTCATGCGGAAGCCGAACAGGACGAGGTTGCCGAGCGCCAGCTCGGGGCGTACCTGGCCGTCCAGCCACAGGGCCAGCTGCCCCGTGGTCGGAACGCTCGCCTCGGCCGCCCCGGTCTCGGCGCGCGACGGACGGGCGGACTGGGCGGCCAGCTTGGCGAGCGCGGCCACCGTGCCCGCGTGCAGGGCGGCGTCCGCGCGGAGCGTCAGGTCGTGGTCGGTGTACAGGCGCCGGACGAGACGCATGGCGGCCAGCGAGTCGAGGCCCATCGACCACAGGTCGGCGTCCGTCTCGACGGCCGCGACGCCCAGCAGCTCGGCCACGTGGCCGGCGATCACCCGAGCCAGCCGCTCCTCGTCGTCGATGACGCTCACCTGGCCCCCTGTCGTACGGTCTCGCCGAGCAGGCGGGCCGCGCGCGCCGCCAGCGCGTCGATCGCGTCACGGTCGAAGTGGTCGGTGCTGAACTTCACCCCGATGTCCAGGCGGTCGCCGATGACGTCGGCCTCGAACATGAGCAGGTAACGCTCACGCTGCCGGGGCGAGCGGTGCCTGCCGGTGTCCTCGTCGGCGTCGGCGAGGATCGCGTCGGAAGCGCGCCGGCTCAGCCGGTCCATCTGGCTCCGGTAGTTGAGCCGCAGGACCGGCCGGGGCAGCGCCGCGAGCGCCGATCGCTCCTCCGCCGAGGGCGACAGGAACCGCAGGGCGTCGAAACCGTACGGGCGGGGCGGGGCGTACCGGGGGCCGTCTAGCACGGAGCGCACCGCCTTCACGCCCGTTCCCTCGACCACGGCGAACTCCGGATGCGTGGTCTGGATGTAGCCGATCGTTCCGGTGAGGTCCAGCCCTCCTGGAGGGTTCACCCGGTTGTTGCCGTACACGTCCACGGCCTGCACCGGCACGCCCGTCCACTCCGCCACCGCGACGAGCAGGCAGGCCCGGAGCAGGGCGTCGGGCCGGCCGATGCGGGAGGAGGCCCGCAGGAAGGCGTCCGTGTCGCCGGCGGGCAGCAGCGCGTGGCTCGTGACGATCGTGGGCAGCAGTCCCGCGCCGTCCCGCCGTACGCCGTCCAGCGTGTCCAGCTCGGACCAGGGCGCCGCCAGCCACGCGGCGTGGTCGTGGCGGGCCTGGTCGCTCGCGACGTACCGGGCGAGGTGCGCGGCGTAGTCCGCGACGCTCGCCGCGGGAGGGTCGAGCCGCGCCTGCCCGGTACGTGCCCAGGTGCTCAACGCGGTCTCGACCTCGTCGGTGAGCAGCGCCATCGACCAGCCGTCCACCACGGCGTGATGCGCGGCGACCAGCAGCCGATGCCGCTCTCCCGACCGCAGCCTGACCAGCCGGAACAACCCGCCGCGCGCCGGATCCATGCTCGACAGGATCCGCTCGGCGGCAGGGGGCAGGACGGCGTCCATCGGGCCTGCGGGCAGCTCGACGATCTCCACCGGGTCCACGGCGTCCACGGGCAGTTCGCGGATCGCGGGAGCGCCGAAGTCGATCGCGCTGCGCAGAGCACCGTGCGCGGCCACGATCGCCCGCCCCGCCGCCTCGACCGCCGCGTCGGGCAGCGCGGCCGGGATGCGGAACAGGTTCGGCAGCACGAAGTGATGAATGTCAGGCACCGGTTCGTCCAGGATCCACCGCAGCTGCGACGGCATCAGCCGCCCCGCCGGCGTGGCGGCCGGAGTGGATCCCGTCCGCAGGGGGCCGGCGCCGGACCGGGGCTGCGGCGTCGTGCCGGTCGAGGTCGTGGCGGTCGCGGCCAGGGCGGTCGCGGCCAGGGCGATGCGTTCGAGTGAACCGTGCTGGAGGACCATGCTCGGACTCACCGCCAGGCCGAGGGCGCGCGCCCGGGCGGCCAGCCGCACAGCCAGCAGGGAGTCGCCGCCGGAGTCGAGGAAGTCGTCCGATGGGGACGGGTCCGGCATGTCCAGCACGTCCGCCCAGACCCGGGCCAGGAGGGCGAGCGGCCGGGCGTCATCCGAGGACGGCGGGCGGGCGTCCCGGGCGCCGCCCGCTCCTGCGGCGATCGCCTCCGCCACCCTGGCCCGGTCGATCTTGCCGTTGACGTTCAGCGGCACCTTGTCGGCCGTGACCCACAGCGCGGGGATCATCGCGGGCGGGACGGAGGCGGCGAGCGTGCCGGCGGCCTCGGCCGCCTGCCACGCCTCCGGGCGGCGCGGCACCACCAGGGCTCCCAGCAGCGGCTCCGCGTGCTCCCGTGGCACCAGCGCGGCGGCCGCGTCGCGGACCGGGCCGAGCTCCCGCAGGGCGGCGTCGACCTCGCCCAGCTCGATCCGGTACCCCCGCAGCTTCACCTGGTCGTCCACCCGGCGCAGGAACACGAACCCGTCGCCGTCCGCCGGCACCCGGACGAGGTCGCCCGTCCGGTACATCGTCCGCTCCTCGCCCGCCATCCGGCGGCGCACGAAGCGGCGGGCGGTCAGCTCGTCGCGGCCGACGTAGCCGTCCGCGATCACCCCGCCGACGAGCAACTCGCCCTCCTGCCCAGGACCCGCCGCCCGCCCGTCGGGCAGCAGGGCGACCGCCACCCGCCCGGGCAGCGCGGCTCCGATGGGGAGCGACCCGGCCGCCTGGTCCACCGGATCCGACGGCCCGAAGCGTCGCGCCGTCGCGGTCACCACGCATTCGGTGGGGCCGTAACCGTTGACCAGGTCGGCGCCCGCCAGCGCGCCGCGCCGATGAGCACGCAGGTCCGCCACGGAGGCCGCCTCACCGCCGATGCTGACGCAGCGCAGCCCCTCCCATCCCGCACGGGAGACGCCGTCGAGCTCGCCGGCCAGGGTCCGCCAGTACGCGGTGGGCAACGACAGCACGCTCACCCCGGAACGGCGGACCAGCTCGCCCATCTCGTACGGACCGAGCACCCGCGTCCGCTTGACCACCAGCGCCGCGCCCGCCGCCCAGGTGCACCAGATCTCCTCCAGCGCCGTGTCGAACCCCAGGGAGCTGAACTGCAGGACCCGGTCCGCCGGCGTGAGCCCCAGGAACGCCGCGAAGACGGTCGCGTGGTCGGCGATCGCGGAGTGCCTGACCCGGACCCCCTTGGGCCTCCCCGTGGACCCCGACGTGTAGAGGACATAGGCCTCCATGTCCGGCCTGGGCGGGGCCAGGGAGGCCACCGGCGCATCCGGCTCGGGCGGGGCCAGGGAGGTCACCGGCGCGACGCCGGCGAGCTCGCTCGTCGTGATCACCGGGCAGCCGCCGGGCGGCGGCCCCCGCAGCGCCCCGGCGCTGTCCGTGACGATCAGCCGGCAGCCCGAGTCGGCGAGGATGAAGGCCACGCGGGCGGGCGGGTTCGCGAGGTCCACGGGCACCAGCGAGGCCCCGCAGCGCGCGACCGCCGCGACCACCGCGAGCGCCTCGGTGTCGCCCTTGAGCGCGACCGCGACCCGGTCGCCGGGCCGCACGCCGCTCGCCCGCAGCGCCAGCGCCCGCCGTGTCGCCTCCGCGTCCAGGCGCGCGTACGACCAGTGCTCGTCCCCGATGACGGCCACCTGGTCCGGCAGGCGGGAGACCGTCGCGCGGAGCACCGCGTCGAGCGTCGTCACAGAAACAGCCATGCCATCCTTCCCGGAAGCCTGCACCGAAAGGCAGCAGGAGGCCCGCGCCATCGATGGAGGGCGCCGCACGTCCCGAACGTTAGGCAGGCGGCCGGGCGCGTTTGAAGTTTGTGCTCATAACGTGCTCGGGCGGGCGGCGGGGCCGGGTCTCCTATTGAGCAGAACATTCCGGGCCGGTGCATTCCCTCGTAATGTCGGCGGCAGGTCAAGTCCCGTCGGCGTGAGAGGTCGTGGCGTGCGAAACACCTTTCTTCGTGATCTGATTCCGGATTCCGGGGCGGCGTGGATTCTGGTGAGCACGGTGGCGATCGGCTCGATCGGCACGGGCCTCTTCCTCGCCGGCGGCGTGCTCTTCTACACGCGGGTCGTGCACCTTTCCGCGGCGGAGATCGGCATCGGGCTCTCGCTCGCCGGACTGGCCGCGACCTTGGCCGCCGTCCCGGCCGGAGCGCTGGCCGACCGGGTCGGGCCGCGGCAGTTCATGGTCGGCCTCCATGCGACGCGGGTGCTTTTCTTCGCGCTGCTGGCATTCGTCACGAATTTCTGGCAGTTCGTTTTCGCCGTGATAGCCGTCACGGTGAGCCACCGGGTCGCCTTCCCGGTCAACCAGGCCCTTATCGGCCGCATTTTCGAAGGGCACAAACGCACGCAGACGATGGCGCTGATCCACTCGGTGCGCAATGTCGGCCTGGCGGTCGGCGCGGCGCTGTCCAGCGTGGCGATGGTGGCGGACACGCCGATCGCCTATCAGCTGCTGATCCTCGGAAACGCGTGCTCGTTCATCCCCATGATGTATCTCATCAGCCGGCTGAAGAAGTACGAGAAGCCGCTGCCCGCGCAGGAGAAGGAGGGCGGCCCCAAGGTCCATCCGCTGCGCGACGTGCCGTACCTGACGCTCGCCATGACGAGCGGCCTGCTGCTGCTGAACGACAGCCTGCTGTTCGTGGCCCTGCCTCTCTGGATCACCCAGCACACCGAGGCGCCCGCGGTGATGGTCGCGGTCATCACGTTCGTCAACACGGTGATGACCGCGCTCGGGCAGGTGTGGTGGACGCGGTGGACCAAGGACGTGACGTCGGCCGCGCGCGGGCTGCTGGCCAGCGGGGTGCTCCTCGCGGCGGCCACCCTCGTCTTCGCCGGCGCCCACTTCTTCGGCGCGGTGGCCGCGTCCCTGCTCCTGGTGCTGGGCGTGATCGTGTTCACCGCAGGGGAGAACCTGCACTCCGCGGGCTCCTGGCAGGTGTCCTACGATCTGTCGCCCGAGAAGGGGCGCAGCAAGGCGCTCGCGGTCTTCCACCTCGGCGAGACCACCCAGGACGTGATCGGGCCTTCGCTGGTCACGGGCCTGCTCATCACCGCGGGGCCGGTCGGCTGGCTGGGCCTGGCCGGCATCTTCCTGGCCGCCGGCGGCGGCGCCAAGGCCGGCGTGCGGTGGGTGCTGCACTCGCGCCGGACGGGGACGGTGGCCTCCGCCGCGGGCACGCAGTGACAGACCCCCTCTCAGGGGCGGATCAAGGATCTTTCAAGGTTCCGGTCGAACCAGGGTCGGCACATTGGTGCTGATCGCCGCCGCGGCTCGTGGCCCGCGGGCGCCGGAACGCGAAAGGTACTCGATGAGCAAGACAGGGGATCCGCAGGTCCGCCACATCCTCGTGGTGGACGACGACAGAACGCTCAACCACGCATGTGTCGACCGCCTGTGCCGCGTGGACGGCGCCGCGGCGACCTCGGCCTACGACGGCAGGACCGCGCTCGGCCTGATCGGGGAACAGCGGCCCGACCTGGTCTTGCTCGATCTCGGCCTGCCCGACATGGATGGATTCGACGTTCTGCTCCGCAGCAGGCACCCGCACCGCTACCAGCCGGACGTCATCGTCATGACCGCCGACAACGACGGGCGCAAGGTGCTGCGCGCGCTGCGCGCGGGCGCTCTGTCGTACCTGCTCAAGCCGTTCACCATGGCGGTGCTGAGCGCGGCGGTCCGCGCGGTCTGGCAGGCGCACTCGACCATCGCCGCCCTGGACGACCACCCGTCCCTGGTGCAGGGCGACATCGACCACGTGATGTCCACGCTCCGGCTGGTCGGCCTCGGCGGGCGCGACTACCGGGCGCCCAAGGGGATCGCGCAGAGCACGCTGACGATGGTCCGGCAGGCGCTGGCGGCGGCGCCCACGGACATGTCGGCGGGCGAGGTGGCCGTCGCCTGCGGGCTGTCCCGCGCGTCGGCGCGCCGCTATCTGCAGCACCTGCACGCCGTGGGCCTGGCGACGGAACGTCAGCGGTACGGGCGCGCCGGCCGTCCCGAGCACCGCTACACCTCCACGGAGCGCTGAGCCCCCCGCGCGCGTGAAGAATTATTTCATCGGCCGCCTTGACATAAAGATCTTTCTTGTCTCACGATCTGAGTCAACGGCCGTCCGCCGCGCCAGGCGAAGCCAGCCGTGGCCGGGGGAGGTTTCGCGCGGCAGGCGGTCCATGCACAACCGCGGAGGTGATGCATGGATTTCCAGCTCCTGGGCCCGGTCGGCGCGACCGCCGGTCGGCGCCGGGTGGACCTCGGCCCGCCGCGTCAGCGCTGCGTCCTGGCGGTGCTGCTGGTCGAGGCGGGGTCGGCCGTCCCCACCGAGCAGCTGATCGACCGCCTGTGGGAGCAGCATCCGCCGCGCGAGGCGCGCAGCACCCTCTACAGCTACGTGACCCGCATCCGTGCCGTCCTGCAGTCGTCGGGCGCCGCGGCCGAGGGCGTCGCGCTGGTCCGCCGGGCAGGCGGCTACCTGCTCGACGTCCCGCCGGAACAGGTCGACCTGCACCGTTTCCGGCGGCTGGTCAAGGACGGGCGCGCGGCCGGCGGCGAGCGCGCGGGCAGCCTGTTACGCCGCGCGCTCGCCCTCTGGAAGGCCGACGCGCTCACCGGGGTGCCGGGCATGTGGGCGGAGCGGACGCGCGCCCAGCTCGAGGACGAGCGCGTCATGGCGTACCTGGCGTACGCCGACAACCGCGTCGACGGCGGACGATACGAGGAACTGCTGCCCGGCCTGCGTGCCCTGGCCGCCTCCCACCCCTTCGACGAGCGGCTGACGGCCCGGCTGATGACCGTCCTGGAGCGGTGCGGACGCCAGGCCGAGGCCCTGCACCTGTACGAGCGCGTCCGCACCCAGCTCGCCGAGCAGCTCGGCGTCGATCCAGGCCCCGAACTGCGCAGACGGCACCTGGAACTGCTGTCATCGGCTCCCGTCCCCGCCCCCATGGCCCTCGTGCCGCGCCAGTTGCCGCGCCAGTTGCCGATGGCCCCCACGGGTTTCCAGGGCAGGGCCCGTGAACTCGCCGAGCTGAACAGGGCGGCCGGCACCGACGGCCTGATCGTCGCCCTCGTCGGCCCCGGCGGCGTCGGCAAGACCAGCCTGGCCCTGCATTGGGCCCACCGCAGCCTGGACCGCTTCCCCGACGGCCAGCTCTACGCCAACCTGCGCGGCTTCAGCCCGGCGGGCGAGCACCTGCCGGCCTCCACGGTGTTACGCGACTTCCTCGAAGCGCTGGGCGTCGAGCCGTCGGCCATCCCCCCGGGCGGCGACGCCCGCGCGGCTCTGTACCGCTCGCTCATCGCGGGGCGGCGCATGCTCGTCGTCCTGGACGACGTCCGCGACGCCGCCGAGGTCACCCCGCTCCTTCCCGGCAGCCTCACCTGCACGGTCGTCCTCACCAGCCGCCACCGGCTGGCCGGGCTGGCGGTCGCGTACGGCACCAGCGTCGTCTCCCTGGACGTGCTCTCACCGGGAGAGGCCCGCACCCTGCTGAGCCGCAGGATCGGCGCCGCGCGCGTCGAGACCGAGGCGAGGACCGTCACGTCCCTGCTGGAGTACTGCGGCGGCCTGCCGCTCGCCCTCGGCGTCCTGGCCTCACGGGCGACGGCGCACCCCGAGTTCCCGCTCTCGATGCTGGCCGAGGAGCTCGAAGAGGAGTCCGGCAGGCTCGACGCCCTGGACGCAGGAGACGCCGGCGTGCGCGCGGTGTTCGCCTCCTCCTACCGCGCGCTGTCCCCGATCGGGGCGCGCGCCTTCGGCCTGCTGGGCTGCGCCCCAGGACCGAGCATCGGCCTGCCGGCGATCGCCGCGCTCCTCGGCCTGCCGATCCCGCGCGCCCGCACCGTCGTGCGCATGCTGGAGGCGGCCCACCTGGTCCAGCAGCACGCCCCCGCGCGCTACCGCATGCACGACCTCGTCCGCCTGTACGCGATGGAGGTCGCCGGCCGCGACGTCCCCGCGGACGCGCGCGAGGCGGCCCTGCGCCGCCTGGTCGGCTTCTACCTGCGCGGCGCCTACGCGGCCGGCCGCCTGCTCTACCCCCACCGGGTCGACATCGAGCCGGCCTCCTGCGGTGACGGCGTCGCGCCGCCGCCGATGGAGACCGCCGGGCAGGCGCTGGCCTGGTGCGACACCGAGTACGCCGGCGTGCTGGCCGCCTTCCGGCTGGCCGCGGCGCACACCTGGGACGACGCGGCCTGGCGGCTGGCGTGGGCGCTGGACGCCTATTGCCTGCGCCGGGCCCACCTCGCGGACCTCGTCGAGATCTGGACGGTCGCCACGCGGGCGGTGGAGCGGCTGGGCGAGCCGCTGCCCCGCGCCGTGGCGCGCTGGCGGCTCGGCCTGTCCCGGGCGATCTTCGGGGAGCGGGACGGCGTCCTCGGCCTGCTCCGCACGGCCGTCGCCCTGTTCGCCCGGGCGGGCGCGGCCGGGTGCCAGGCCCAGGTGCACCAGTCGATCGGCCTGGTGATGTCCCGCTGGAAGGAGCACGAGCCGGCGCTGCACCACGCCAGGCGGGCCCTGGCGATGTCGAGGACGCTCGGCAACGTCAACTGGGAGGCCAACGCGCTCAACAGCATGGCCTGGTGCCTGTCGCAGCTGCGCAGGTACGATCTGGCGCTGCCGCACGCGGAGCGGGCCCTGTGGTTGTTCCGCGGCGGCGACGACCCCGACGGCGAGGCCGCCGCCCTGGACAGCATGGGCTACATCGTCCATCAGATGGGGCGCTACCGGGAGGCCATCGGCTACTACACCTCCGCCATCAGGAAGCGGCGCATGATCGGCAACGTCCGCCAGGAGCCCGACTCGCTGGTCAGGATCGGCGACTCCTACGCGGCGCTGGGCGAGTTCTGTCACGCCAGGGTCGCCTGGCGGCGCGCGCTCGCCCTCTACCGCCGGCAGCATCGCGTCAGCGAGGCCGAGCAGGTCCAGGCCAGGTTCGACGGCGCGCAGCCCCCGTGGCGCCCGCCGCGCCCCGCGGCACGGCACGGCCCGTCGCGTGCAGCGCCCCCAGCATCCTGTTGACCGTCCTGACCGCGCCGCCGGCGCCGACGCCCGCGCTCGCCACCATCCGCGCCGCGTCCAGGGGAGTGAGCCGTACGGGGTGGTGCGCGCCGGCCGACCACGCGTCCGCGCACGCCCGCCACAGTCCTTTGCCGTTGCGGTGCGCGATCACCAGATCAGGCTCGAAGCACACGGGCGTGCCCCGGGCGGCCAGCGCCTCGGCGAGACTGTTGTCGCCGCCGGTCGTGAGCCTGGTGAACCCGTTCACCTCGCGGAACACCTCGGCCAGCACCGCGCTGTTGCCTCCGGCGAAGAAGTCGACGGGCGTCCCCGCTTCGAGCCCGGCGTACCGGGCGTCGTGGCGGGCCTGCCTGGCGCGTGACAGCAGCCCGCCGTCGAAGGGGAGGACCCGGCCGGTGATCGCGACCCGCGCGCCCCGCAGGTGACGGGCGACCACGGCGAGCCAGTCGCCGCGCGGCGCCGCGTCGTCGTCGAGGAAGGCGAGCACGTCCCCGCTCGCCCGGGCCGCCGCGACCGTCCTGCTCAGCGCGGCGCCGGCCCTGCGCTCGTTCCGCAACGCCAGGATCGGCAACCGCGCGTCGTGCACGCCCGCGACGGCGGACGCGTCGTCCACGACGATGACCTCGTGCAGCTTTCCTCCCCAGGCGGGCAGCAGGCCGTCCTGCGCGCACTCCGCGAGGGCCTCGAGGCAGCGTGCGAGATCACCCGCCCTGTCACGGGTCGGGATGATCACTGAGATGCGAACCATTGCCGCCTCCATCGGGTCACGAGCTCCGGCCACCTGTCCTCCTCACCCGACGGGAGGTAGGTGCGCCGGATGTGGTGCGGTGCCTGGAGCCAGGGGAGCGGGGCCGAGCGCACCGTGCCGAAGCCCAGCACGTCGCCGGGCACCGGATCGACGGCGGGGACGTCGCCGTACGGGTAGGCGAAGGCGGCCGGCGCGGCGCCCGTCATGCGCCGCGTGTCGGCCAGTGAGCCGCCGACCTCGTCCCGCGCGCGGGCGGCCGTCAGCTCGGACAGCCTGACGTGCGACCGGGTGTGCGCCCCAGCCACGTGTCCCATGCGGGTCAGCGCGGCGACGTCGGACCAGGTCAGGAAGTCCTCGCGGGGCGTGGCGGGGGCCGGGCGGTCCGTGTCCGCCATGCGGTCGGTGACGCAGAACAGCAGGATCCGTACGTCGAACTCGGCCAGCAACGGCACCGCCTGCGTGAGCACGTCGCGGTAGCCGTCGTCGAACGTGATGAGCACGGCCGGCTCGGGCGGCGGCGCGAAGCGCGGCGTGACGAGCGCGGGTTCGACGGCGGGCCCGAAGCCGGTCAGGACGAGATCGAGCGCCCTGCGGAAGCCGTCGGGCGAGATCGCGGTGTAGTGGTCGACTGCGGCGTTGACGTGGTGGAAGTACAGCACCAGAGGCCAGCCGGGCGCGCTGCCCAGTGCGGGGTTCAGTCGCCGGCCGGCCATCCCAGCTCCCTGAGCACGGTGACGGGGACGGGGGCGCCGTGCCGCCTGACGTCGGCCGCCGTGTCCTCCTCCACCTGGTCGGGGAACCACGGCCGGGGCGGCGGTTCGTCGTAGCCGGCGAGTACCGCCTCCCGGAGGGTGCCGAGGAACGCGTGCGGCGGCTCCCGTCCCGAGACGTGGCCGGCGGAGACGCCGATGAGCAGCTGGCCGCAGCCCATGACCGTGTCAGGATGCTTGCGCTGCTTGGCCACATCGGGACTGACCCGCCCGCCCGCGAGCGCCCCCGCGAGGATCTCCACGATCAGCGTGACGCACAGCCCCTTGTAACCGCCGAAGAGCGGGATCGAGCCGCCCCTGTCCAGTTCGTCCGGGTCCGTGGTGGGCCGGCCCGCGGCGTCGCGCAGCCATGCCTCGGGCACGGGGACGCCGAGGTTGGCGGCGTCCCTGATCTTGCCCGCCGCCACGACACCGGTGGCCAGGTCGATGCAGAACGGCTCGCCGGCCGCGGCCGGGGTGACCAGGCAGAGCGCGTTGCTGCCCAGCGTGGGGTACGCCGCCCCCGGCGCGGACACCGACGGCCCCGACGTGTTCATCAGCAGCCCGACCACGTCGTCCCGCTGGAACGGCCACCGGTAGGCGGCCAGCATGCCCACGTGGTTGTTGTTGTGCACCGCCACGGCGGCGACGCCGGTGGCCGCGGCGGCGGCGGCGCACCACTCGGCCGCCACGTCCATGGCCGGCTGGCCGAAGCCGCCGCCGGCGTCCACGACGGCCAGAGACCCGGTCACCTCGGTGAGCGCGGGCCTGGCCCCCGCCACGATCCCGCCCGCGCCGATCCGCCGGAGATAGGTGGGCAGCAGGGCGACGCCGTGTGAGCGGTGGCCCCGGCATTCGGCGTCCACCAGGACCCGTGCGACCGACGCCGAGGCCGCTGGAGGAGCGCCCGCCTCGGTGAGCGCCTGCCGGATGCGCTGCTCCAGCCGGGCGAGCGGAACGCGGACGGTCGCCCCCGCCCGGCCCGGCACGAACCGGCCGCCGCGCAGCTCCAGGCAGCGGTACCGGTCGGGCCAGCCCGCAGGACGCCGTCCCGCGAGCACGACGACGGCGCGCGGCGGGCTCGCGCCGCCGAGGTCCTGCCAGATCCCGTCGGAAGGCTCGTCGCCCGCGTCGAGCACCATCCGGCCCGCGTCGCCGCGCTCCAGCGTCACGCTGCCGTATGCCGGCCGGATCCGTCCGGCCAGCAGGTCGGCCATCGCCTGCCGGGCGGGAGCGTCGAGCCCGATCAGCAGGACGGTGTCACCGCCCGCGACGCTGAGATCCGCACCCCGTAACAGGACCCGTTCGTTGCCCGCCGTGCCCAAGGTCAGCACGACGTCGCTCAGCGTCAGCACGACTCGCCTCCCAGGCGGATCAGTCTTGCGGGCTCAGGAACTCCAGCCTGTTGCCCAGGTTGTCGAAGGCGTAGAACCGGCGGTGACCAGGGAAGTTGTCGTCCCAGGTGATCTCGACGCCGTGATCCTCCAGCCGCTTGGCCAGGCCGTCGAGGTCCTTGACCAGGATGCCGGGATGAGCCTTGCGGGCCGGGCGGAAGTCCTGCTCGACCCCCAGGTGGATCTCCAGCCGGTCGGCGCGCACCCACAGGCCGCCGCGCGCCGCGAGGACCGGCGGCTTGCGCAGCTCGGTCATGCCGAGCACGTCCACGTAGAAGCGGCGGCACTCGTCCTCGCTGCCCGGAGGGATGGCCAGCTGCACGTGGTGCAGGCCGAGGCCGTGGTCGGAGGTGGCCTCCGTGGTGTCGTAGGGAAGACCCGGTGTCGTCATGAAGGGCTCCTGTCAGGGGAACGGACGGAGTTCGCGCGATCATCTTCTTCCATTTCCTGCGGCTCGGCGATCCAACAGGGCCTGCCACACCCGTTCGACGTCGTCCGGCACCCCATCCGGCGGGCCGGGTCTGGCCACCAGGTCGCGGGCGTACGGCGCGAGGTCGAGGCCGATGACCTGGGCCAGCCGCCGCAGGTCGGGTCCCCGGCAGAGCCGGTCGTACTCCAGCACCAGGCAGTCACCGGAGCGAGGGCGGCGCAGCCAGTCCTCGTGCCAGGCCACCCACTTACGGAGGACGCCCTCCCGCCTGCCCGGCCGCCACGGGCGGTCGCCGCCCCAGCGCAGCGTCGACTCCGCCACCGCCGCCGGGTGGCGGATCAGCAGCACCCATCGCGCGCCCGGGGCGCTGGCGGCGAGCGCGTCGAGCTCCAGCAGGTACTCGTTGTACTTCTCGCCCCACCGGGTGGCGCCCGCGTAGCCGGCCGCGATGATCTGCCTGCGCAGCTCCGCCGCGTCGGTGACCGCTCCTTCCGCGACCCTGGCCGCCGCCGCCCGCACGACCGTCTCCACCCGCTCCCGCCAGCCGTCGGGCGGCAGGTAGGGCGGCTTGCGGTCCAGCGCGTGCAGGATCTCGTCGGCCCGCAGGTGCCGGCCGTCCACGTCGGCCTGGGTGCACCAGCGGTGCAGCAGGTACGGCAGCTTGCCGTTGATCGTGAAGATCCCGCCCGCCGCGCGGAAAGCGCCGTGCAGCACGGTCGCGAGCGCGGTGGTGCCCGAGCGCTGCGCGCCGAAGAGGAGGACGGGCGGCTCAGCCGGCATCGCGCACCGAGCCGAGCCCGTCGCGCCAGGACCGCAGCACCTCCATGCACTCCACGCTGGCGGGGAAGCCGCCGGCGGAGAACGCCTCGCCCCACGGGTGGTCCCGCTCGTGCGGGGTCAGCTCCTTCGAGCGCCGCCAGTGGGTCTCCAGGCTCAGGTAGCCGGCGTACCCGTCCTCGGCGAGCCGGCTCAGGATCGCGGGCCAGTCGACGTCGCCGTCGCCGAGGCGGACGTAGCGGCGCGTACCGTCCGGGTCCTTCACGTGCACGTGCCCGATCAGCGCGCGGGCCCGCTCGTAGTCCCGAGCCGGGTCGCCGCCCCAGCCGCTGAACACGATGTTCCCCGGATCCCACAGGACCCCCGTGCCCGCGCGGCCGAGCCGGTCGAGGAAGTCCATGGTGTGCGCGATCGTCGGCGTGTTGGTCCTGGTGCCCGTCTCGACCAGCAACCTGACTTCCGGCGGCACGGCCGCGAGCAGCTCGCCCGCCACCGCCGCGGCGGCGGCCGGATCGGGATCGCCGTCCCGGTAGAAGCTGAAGATCCGTACGTGCGGCGCGCCGAGCAGACCGGCCTGCTCGACGGCCCTGAGCAGGACGCGCTCGGCCGCCGCCAGCTCCCTGTCCGTGCCGGGCAGGTCCTGCTTGAAGACCGGAGGGGCGAACCCGGCGACGGCGAGCCCGGCGTTCAGCAGCGTCCGCCTGATGCCGGCCAGCGCGTCGTCGTCCAGGAGGTGCGGCGGGCACTGCGCGACGGAGCGGATCTCGACCCCGTCGAAGCCGAGCCGCGCCGCCGTCCGCGTGACCACCGCGTGGTCCTGCGAGATCTCGTCCCCGATGACGGCTAGCTTCACCTTGCCTCCCACTTCGCGAGCATCCTGAGGTCGTCCACGGCCGTGCCGGCCCGGCTCTCGACGGTGATCGCGCGGATCGGAGCCCCGGACGACAGCAGGGCCTCCACCGGTTCGAGGTCGGCGGCCCGCAACGCCCTGTGGCGGTACGCGCCTCCGGCGTCCCTGCGGAAGCCCTTGACCTGGACGGCGCGGACGTGCGGCGCGAGCCGGGCCAGCGTGGCCGCGTCCGCGCCGCCGGTCGCGGCCACCCCCAGCAGGTCCACCACGACGCCGATGCCGGTCACCTCGGCGAGCTGGGCGAGCCGGCGGCACGAGGGCCCGCCCTGATGCGTCTCCACCCACAGCGCCACTCCCTGGTCGGCGGCCGCGCGCACCTGCCCGGCCAGGGTCGCGGGGTCCGGCTCCGGCACGCAGAACACCTTGACCGGATGGCCGGTGACCGGCAGCTCGAGGCCGGCGCCCCCGCCCCGCCCGACCCCGGTTTCCCCGGCCCGCGCGCCGCGCCCGACCTCGGTTTCCCCGGCCCGCGCGCCGCGCCCGATCTCGGTTCGCCCGGCTCGCGCGCCGCACCCGACGAAGGCGACCTCGACGCCCGCGGCGGTCACCTGGCGGATGCCGCGGGCGACGCCGTCCCGCTCCCAGGCGTGGCCCTTGCCCGTGCGCAGATCGACGGTGCCGCCGCCGGCGCGCGCCGTCGCGGCGGCGAGTTCCGCCGCGCCGGCGTCCGGCAGGGAGCCTGAGCTCAACCCCAGGCGGCGGCCGTTCATCGGTCACCGATCCGCGCGGCGGGCAGGGACGGCCGGGCGCGGACACCGTCCAGGAGCGTGGTCACACCCCGGCTGCGGCCGAGCGCGGCGAGGTCGAGCGGTCCTTCGCCGCGTACCGCCGCCAGCACCTCCCGGTACACCTGTCCGCGCAGTTCGCCCGCCGCCCGCCGGGGCTCGGCGATGCGCACACCGTCCACCTCGCCGTGGGCCGCCCCGTCCCTCAGCTCGAACCAGTCGCCGGCGCCGGCCACGGTCAGGTGCTCCAGCCTGAGCGCGGACCTGCTCGTGATCATCGCGGTCAGCTCGGCGCCGTTGGCGAACCCGATGGAGCAGGACAGCCGTACGTCGATCGAGGGGGCGGCGTCCTCCCGATGCGCGAGCCTGACCTCGACCGGGGTGCCGAGGAGCTGGCAGGCGAGATCGAGGTAGTGGACGCCGAGGTGCGCCACCACGCCGCCGGCCGCCTCGTCCGGCAGGGAACGCCAGCCCGGCGACGCGTAGTGGGCGGGCGGCCGGTGACGGGAGACCATGAGCGTGGCGCCGGCGCCCGCGAAGCGCTCCGGCGCGCCGGAACGCAGCACCGGGGGAAGGGCGAACCGGTGCTGGAACATCACCGCGCTCAGCACCCCGGCCGCGGCCCCGTTGACCAGCAGGGACTCCAGCTCGGCGCCGGTCCGCGCAGGCGGCTTCTCCACGATCACGTGCTTGCCGGCGGACTGGCACGCACTGACCACGGCGGCTCGGGGGCCGGGCGGCAGGCACACCGCGACGACCTCGATCCGCTCGTCAGCCAGCACGCTCTCCAGGCTCCCCACCGGCGGCCCGATCCCGCGGGTGGCGGCCGGGTCCGTGTCGACCACGCGGGCCACCGTGACCCCCGCCATCGCGCCGGCGGCGGCGAGGTGCTGGCGTCCGGCGTTGCCGTACCCGATGATCGCCAGTTCCGTCACGGCAGGCCCTTCTCGTCAGGCGGGAGGACGTCTCGAGACGAGGCTAGAAGCGGCCTGACGGAACGAACAGGTTGTCGTCAATACGCCAACGCCCGCGGCGGCCACAAGCGAGAATCGCTCACCTACAGTGCGAGAGTGACCACCACAAGATCTCGTAGGAGCATCGCCGGTCTCACCACGGCCGCCGTCCTGCTGAGCGGCTTCCTCACCCCTGAGGCGGTCGCCGCGGACACCGGCGGCGCACTCGCCCACCACCTGCGGCGGACGCTCGACCGGTTACGGTTCGAGCAGGTCCTGGACACCGATCCGCCGACGTCCCCGTCCCGGCTGGACGCGCTGCGGCGGCGCGGTGCCGGCAAGCCGGCGGCCGCCCCGCCGCCACGGGACTCACGCGGCGCCGCCCCGATCACCCAGCAGCCGCAGATCGACCTCACCGTCATCGAGCTCAACGCGGCCGGTCGCCCGGTCTCCTCCGGGACCGTGCTGATGAGCCCGCACCACCCCGACGGCGTGATCGTGCCGGTGGACCGTGACCTGCACACCACCGCCGTACGCTGGCGGCAGTGGGACGACGCCGGCTGGTACGCCGACCACGCCCAAGGCACCATCGACGTGGTGCCGGGGCGCGAGCACGCCCCCATCGACTTCATGTCCCCCTACCCGGCGTCCGTGCTGAAACTGATGGTGGCCTTCGGCGTGCTGCGCCTCGTGGACCGGGGAGCGATCTCGCTGGACGACACCTACGTCTACGAGCCGGCGGCCGGCAGTTCGATGTGCGGCCCGTCCGGCGCGGACACGATCCGCGCCTACCTCGACGCCTCGCTCACCTGGTCGTCCAACCCCGCCTCCTGCGCCCTGATCAAGATGCTGCACGACCGGGACGCGATCGACGGCCTCAACCGGACCTTCCAGGACCTGGGGCTGGAGACGCTCCAGCTCAAAGGGACGAACCCGGCCCACGGCGGGCGCTGGGACAATCCGATCACCATGACCTCACTCGACACGGCCAAGCTGCTCATGCTGATCAACGGCGGCAAGGGCACCCTGTGGAGGACGCCGGGCGGCGCCAGGGTGAGCGCCGGCGTCCTCAGCCGCGCCTCCAGGGAGTTCTTCCTCAGCAGGCTGCGCGACCAGGCCATGAACGTCACCCTGTCGACCACCAACTGGTGCGGCGCCGCCTACCCCGCGCAGGGCATCCCGCAGCGCACGCCGCCGCGCTGGACCGGCGCCGACGGCAGCGTGACGGTGCCGGGCCAGGACGTCGCCTACGGCCACGACGTGCGGCCGTGCGACAGGGCGGCCGAGGTGACGTTCGCCCACAAGAACGGCTGGTGGAGCAACGCCGCGGCCGACGCCGGCATCGTCAGGGCACTGCCGGGGAAGGGCGGGCGCAGCTACGTCGTCGCCCTCTTCTCCAACCTCGGTTCTCAGTACGTCGACCCCGGCCGCCCGCCGGGCGGGGACGTCTGGTTCACCGAGCGCCTGGCCCGGCTCGGCCAGGCCATCGACGCCTACGAGAAGCACCGGCGTCCCTGATCCAGAAGTGACCGGCGTAGCCCGGTCTCACCTCTCATGCGCCCTAGGGACCGCCGGTATGCCGCCGGGACTATGGGGCGGGGCGGCCGATGGTGTCGTCGCCGAAGACGGCCGCGAGCGCCTTGGCGATGAGGGCGGGCAGGTCGGCGCGGCCTTCGTCCTCGGCCCAGCGCACCAGCGCGGTGTGCAGGGCGGCCAGGCAGGCGCCGGCCGCCGCCTGGGCTTGGAACGCCTGGTCGGGGTCGGCGGCCTCGTCGCCCAGGGCGTCGATGATGGCGCGCTGGAGCGCGTACTGGTTGTCCAGGTGCCTGGCGCGCAGCGCGGGCGTGGAGATCATGAGCTGGAGGCGGACGAGCAGGGTCCGCCGCTCCGCCGGCACGTCGTCGCCGGCCAGGGCGGCGGCCGCGGCGATGAGCGCGCCGCCGATGCGGCGGGCCACCGGCTGTCCGGGGGGTGACGCGGCGATCCGCTCGGCGATGAGCTCGCCGTGCTGGTCGATCAGGACGAGGTCCTCCTTGGTGGGGAAGTGCCGGTAGAGGGTCATGGGCGACACTCCTGCCGCCTCGGCGACGTCGTTCATGGTCGTCGCGTCGTAGCCGCGCTCGCTGAACAGCCGGATCGCGTGGGCCTGGATCGTGCGCTGTGTCTGGGCCCGGCGGCGGGCCCGCAGGCTTGAGTGCTGTGCTGCCATGTGATAGACACTACCATCCTGATAGTTACTACCACTTTGGAGCGGACATGAGTGATCTGACCGGCAGGACGGCTTTAGTGACCGGCGCGTCGCGCGGCATCGGCCAGGCGATCGCGAGCCGGCTGGCGGCCGGGGGAGCGACGGTGCTCGTGCACTACGGCAGGCACGCGGACGGCGCGGCGGCGACGGTCGGCGCGATCGAGCGCGCGGGCGGGACCGCGCTGGCGGTCCAGGCGGAGCTGGGGGTGGACGGCGATGTCGAGACGCTCTTCGAAGGCGTGGAGAAGGGTCTGGCGGGGCGGCCGCTCGACATCGTGGTCAACAACGCGGCGGCCCAGCCCGCCGGGCCCCTCGGCGTCACGACCAGGGCCGAGTTCGACCACCTCTTCGCGGTGAACGTGCGGGCGCCGTACTTCATCGTCCAGCGCGCGCTGCCGCTGATGCGCGACGGCGGACGCATCGTCACCATCTCGTCCGTCGCGACCCGTATGGCCAACCCGGCGCAGACGTCCTTCGCCATGACCAAGGGCGCGATCGAGACGATGAGCCTGACCCTGGCCAACGAGCTCGGCGCCAGGGGCATCACGGTGAACGCGGTCGCCCCCGGCGCCACCAGGACGCCCGCCAACGGCGCCGTCTTCGAGGCGCCCGGCCTGGCCGGCGTCATCGCGGGATCGACGGCGCTCGGCCGGCTCGGCGACGCCGGCGACGTGGCGGACGTGGTCGCGTTCCTGGCCTCCGACGCCGCCCGCTGGATCACCGGCCAGGTCATCGACGCCAGCGGCGGCCTGTTCCTCGGCCCGCGCGCCTGACACGGCCTGTTCCTCGGCCCGCGCCTGACGCGGTCGGGTCCGGCCGCCTCCGCTGGCGGCGGCCGGACCCGAGCCCCGCATGCGCGTCACCCGGCCGTGTGCGTGAGGATGGCGTCGGCCAGCTCCTCGTGCACCTCGGGCGGCAGCGTGTGGCCCATGCCCTGCACGATCATCAGGCGCGCGTCGGGGATCTGGTCGGCGATGATCGAGCCGTGGCCCGGCTTGGCCGGCTCGTGGCTGCCTTCGATGACCAGGGTGGGGGCCTTGACCTGGTGGAGCACGCCCACCGGCTCGAAGTCGGGCTTGGCGGCGGCGGCCAGCCGGTGGTTGGCCACGGCGGACAGGTCGCGGGCCCGGTCGTAGATGCGTTCCTGGAGGCGGCGGGCGGCGTCCTCGTCGAAGGGCAGGGCGGTGCCGTGCAGGACGCGTTGTTCGGCGATCATGAGGTCGATCTGCGTGCGCCGGTCGGCAGGGGGTGGGGTGGTGATCAGCGTGCGGAAGAACGCCACGAACTCGGGTGCGGGTTCCGGCAGGCTGCCTTCGGGCTGGGGCTCGTCCATGAGCGCCCGCATGATGACCGCGCCTTCGCCGCCGCCGAGCGGGGAGGAGCCGATGACGGTCAGCGAGCGCACCCGCTCGGGGGCTTCGACGGCGATGTACTGGCCGAGCAGGCCGCCTGCGGAGTGGCAGACCAGATGGGCGCTCTCCAGCCCGTGGGCGTCCATCACGCGGTAGACGTCGTTCTTGATGGCGTCCCAGGTGTAGGGCGTCTGTTCGAAGTCGACGGTGTCGGACCTGCCGGTGTCGCGGTGGTCGTAGCGGATGACCCGGCGGCCTCCGGCGGTGAGCAGGCCGACGAACTCGTCGGGCCAGAGCACGCCCTGCGACATCGAGCCCATGATCAGCAGGATCGGCTCGTCGGTGGCGGCGCCGAACTCTTCACTCCAGATGTTCACGTTTTGCATGACTCACAGCTTGCCGTCGCCGGTTACGGGTGCCTTCCGTAGGACTACTAGCCGCGCGAGGTCAGTACGCGAGCTGATGCCCAGCTTCGGATACATCTTGTACAGGTGGTACTCGACCGTACGCGGGCTCAGGAAGAGCCGGGCGGCGATCTCCTTGCTGGACAACCCGTCGGCGACCAGGCCCGCGATGCGCAGCTCCTGCGGCGTCAGCGCGTCGAGCACGTCGGCGCGCGGGGCCTGCCCGCTCTCGCCGGCCGCCCGCAGCTCCTCCTGCGCCCGCCGCGCCCACGGCCGCGCGCCCGCCTGCTCGAAGGTCTCCCACGCCGCCCGCAGATGAGCCCGCGCCTCGCCGGGCCGCTGCGCCCTGCGCAGCCGCTCGCCCAGCAGCAGCGCCGTCCTGGCCGACTCGAACGGGTTGGTGTGCAGCCGCAGCGCCTCGGCGAAGGCGTCGGACGACCCCTCGACCAGGCCGCGGCAGCGGGCCAGCAGGGCGTGCGACTCGGGCGTGGCGGCGTTCACCGACCACCGCTCGTACGCGGCCAGCGTCGCCCGCGCGCCCTCCTCGTCACCCGCGCCCACGGCGGCCTCGATCCGGTCAGGGGTGGACCGCGACACCACGGTGGGATGCCCGGCCCCCGGCCCCGCCGCGACGACGGCGTGGAAGCGGTCGTGCGCCGCCGCGTACCGGCCGAGGCACAGGTCGAGCAGCGCCAGCGCGTACGACGCCACCCCCGCGCGCATCCCCACCCGGTGCGGGATCGCGATGGCCAGCGCCGCGCGGGCCTGCCGCTCGCAGCCTTCCTCCTCGCCGCGCAGCGCCGCCACCGCCGCCAGGTTGGCGAGGTGGGCGGCGACGGTGTTCGTGTACCCGGCCTCGCGCGCCAGCTCAAGACCCTCCTCGGAGAGCGCCTGGCTGCGTGCCAGCCGGCCGGCGATCCGCTCCGCCGTCGCGACGAACTCCAGCACGACCGGCAGCTGCCCGCTCATCCCCGACACCCTGGCCACCCGCCCGGCCCGCTCGGCCATCTCGGCGGCCAGGTCGTTCTCGCCCAGGTAGCTGGCCGCGGCCGCGGCCCACAGGTGCTCGGCCGCGTCCTCCAGCTCGCCGGCGTGGGACAGCGCCCGCCGCAGCAGGCCAGGGCCCTCGGCGTCGCCGTCCAGTGTGAGGCCGACCCCGGTCACCGTGTCGCGCAGGAATCCTTCGGGGTGCGCCGCCGCCCGCCGGCCCAGCGCGATGATGGCCGCCGTGTCGCCGACGTACGAGGCCGCCTCGGCGGCGTCGGCCAGCATGTCCAGGGTGTCGCCCGCCGCCAGGATGCGTACGGCCTCGGCGGCGTCGCCGGAGTTCAGCTCGAACCGGCCGCGCAGCCGGGCGACCTCCATCGCCAGGCCCACGTCATCGCCGGCGCGGTCGCGCGCCTCGGCCAGCAGCGACTCCGCCTGGCCAGGGCGCCCGCCGAGCCAGGCCGCGACGGCGGCGTCCTTCAGCCGTACGGCACGCGCCCGCGGCTCGGGGGTCAGCTCGGCGGCCCTGGCCAGCGCCATCGCGGCGGCGCCGTACCCGCCGCGCTCCCGCGCCCGGTCGGCGGCGGCCACCAGCGCGGCGGCGACCTGCTCGTCCTGCCCCAGCGCGGCGCCCGCCAGGTGCCAGGCGCGGCGGTCGTCGGAGGCCAGCTCCGCCAGCACGGCGTGCACCCGGCGGACGTCGGCGGGAGAGGCCGCCTCGTGGATCGCGGAGCGGACGAGCGGATGGCGGAACCGCACGCTCGCGCCCGCCACCTCCGCCAGCCCGGACTCCTCCAGCTCGGCCAGCGCCGGCCCGACCGCCAGCCGCTCGGCGGCGCTCAGCACCAGAGGAAGATCGGCCTCCACGGCGGCGACCAGACCGATCAGTCTGGCGGCAGGCGACAGGGACGCGACCTGGTCACCGAAGAGGCGGGCGCCGCCGGGCAGCGGGTCGGGCAGCGGCTCGTCCCCGGCGAGCTGCGCGGGCGTCAGCCGGGCGACGATCTCGTGCAGGGCGAGCGGGTTCGCGCCCGTCAGCGTCACGAGCTCGCGCCGCACGCGGGCGGACAGCTCGGCGTGGCGGTCCCGCAGCAGCTCGTCCGCGGCGGACTCGGGCAGCCCCCGTACGTCCACCGTCCGCGGTACCCCCTTCACCGGGGCGTCGCCGCGTACGGCGAGCAGCATCGCGACGCGTTCCGTCGCCAGCCGCCTGGCGGCGAACAGCAGCGCGTCGGCCGAGGCCCGGTCGATCCACTGGAAGTCGTCGATCACGCAGATCAGCCCGTCGGGCGCGGCCGCCTCCGCCAGCAGCGACAGCACCCCGGCGCCCACCAGGAAACGGTCGCCGCCGCCCGGCTCAAGCCCCAGGGCCGCGCCGACGGCGAGGCGCTGCGGCTCGGGCAGCGCGCCGAGCGACCCGATCACCGGCCACAGCACCTGGTGCAGCGCCGCGAACGCGAGGTCGGACTCCGACTCGACGCCCGTGGTGCGCAGCACCCGCATCGCGCCGCCGCGCGCGGCCGCCGCGCCGAGCAGGGCGGTCTTGCCCGTCCCCGCCGCGCCCCGGACGACCACCGCGCCGCCCGAGCCGTCGCGCGCCCGCGCGATCACCTCGTCGAGCGCGCTGACCTCCGCCGTTCTTCCGTAGAGCACGGAAGGACACTGTAGAGGCGTCCGTCACTCGGGGGAGAACGCGCCCCACTCGATGGCGAAGCCGTCGCCGTCCTCGCGCACCTCGGCGGCGAAGCGCTGCAGCGACCTGGCGAACCTCCGCAGCACGTCGGCGGCGCTCGCCCCCGGACGTCCACTCCCGGCGATCAGGGGCGGCGGAGGCCGGCCTGCGACGCTCCTTCACGTCGTCGCGCTCCTCGTCCAGGATGTCGGCTTTACTTCACAGAACGGTCCAACTCGGGCTGTCGTCGCAGGACGGCCCACCCGTGCGCCGGGACCAGGAACGGGTCCGCCGTCCGCGCCGAGGCGTCGGCCACCACGAGGCCGGCCTCGCCGAGAGGGAAGCGGTGGGGCCGGTCACCGAGGTTGAGCAGCGTCACCAGCCGGTGGCCCGTCCCGTCGGACGCCTCGATCGCCGCCGTCGTGTTCGTCAGATCGCGCACGGTGGTGCGGGCCCGCACCAGCCACGGATGCCGGCGGCGCAGGCCGACCAGTCGCTGATGCAGCCGGTACGTCGCCCGGCCCGTGGCGGCCAGGTCGCCCGGGTGCTCGGGGAAGGCCGGGCGGACCGCGTCGTCGCCGCCCGCGCGTTCCTCCTTCACGCCCCTGAACCCCTGCTCGTCGCCGTAGTAGAGACTCGGCAGGCCGCCCACGGTGAGCAGCACGGCCAGCGCGTGGCCCACGTGGCGCTCGTCGTCGAGCCTGCTCGCCAGCCTGGTCACGTCGTGGTTGCCGACGAAGGTGAGCGGCAGGAACGACTCCAGGAAGCCGTTGTGCCGGTCGAGCGCCCACGCCAGCTCGGACAGGTTGCGGTCGTTGAGCGAGCTCCAGACGGCCTTCCACAACTCGTACTGGGTGACCGAGTCCAGGCCGCTCGCCGCCACGTACGCGGCGTAGTCGCCGTGGATCACCTCGCCGACGAAGCAGGCGTCGGGATGGGCCGGGCGCACGCGGTCGAGCGCCTGACGCCAGAAGGCGGGCGGCACCGCGTAGGCGGCGTCAAGCCGCCACCCGGCGGCGCCGCGGCCGAGCCAATGGTTCATCACCCGGACGACGTGGTCGAGCACGTCGGGGGAGTCGTGGTCGAGGCGCACCAGGGAGTGGTGGCCCTCGAAGACCTCGTGACCGCCGCCGGCCGCGGGCCGGAACCAGTGCGCGCAGCCGGGGTCGGCGAACTGCGGGAAGCTCCGGCCAACGTGGTTGAAGACGCCGTCGAGCACGACGCGCAGGCCGCGGTCGGTCGCGGCCCGGACGAGCTGGTCGAAGTCGTGGTCGTCGCCGAGCCGCGGGTCGATGGTGAAGTGGTCGACGGTGTCGTACCCGTGCGTCTCCGAGGCGAAGATCGGGCCCAGCTGCAGGCCGGAGACGCCCAGCTCGACGGCGTAGTCGAGCCACTTCTCCAGCCGCGCCAGGCGGTGGCGCGGCGGCGTGCCGGGAGCCGGTGCCGACGCCTGCGCGCCGGTGAAGCCGAGCGGGTAGACGTGCCACCAGATCGCGTGGTCCAGCCATGAGGTCACCTGAGCTGCTCCATCTCCGTGAGCCGGGCGTGGGCGGCCGCATCGGCCGCCGGCGCGTCGTGTCGTGGGCCGGCGGGCGGCCTGCGGTCTTCGGCCAGGTCTGCCAGCAGCGTCGCGGCCAGGCCGATGACCTGGATCTCGGTCTCGTTGAGCGGCTCCATGGCGGCGGCGAGCCGGCGGTCGCGGGCAGCCATGTCGCGGACCAGCAGCTCCCGGCCCCCGTCGGTGAGATCCAGCACCGACGCGCGCCGGTCGTGCTCGCTCGGCCGGCGCGCGATCAGGCCCTCGGTCTCCAGCTCGGCGAACACGCGGGTGAGCGACTGCGGCTGCTGGTGCTCGGCGAGGGCGATCTGCGTCGGCGTGCTGGCGCCGTGACGGTACAGGTGGCCGAGGACGCTCAGCTTGTTGCTGCTGAGTGCGTGGGCCGGGCGCTCGGCACGCAGCCGCCGCGCCAGGCTCATCACCGCGCGGCGCGTCTCCGCCGCCACCTCCAGTCGATCCATGTCATTACGCTAGCACTTAACTTTTATGGGCATTTCGCCCGATTTATGGGCTTTGCTATTAAGCGAACTCTTACTATCTCCGCATGAACGTTCGTGTGAAGGGAGGCTGCGGCGACTGGACGGACCGCGCCATCGCGCTCGTCGTGCTGCCGGTCGTCGCGGCGGCGAGTGTCGCGCTGCGGGCGCTGCTGGCCGGGCCGTACGCCGTGCTCGGGGCCGTGCTGCTCGCGCTCTGTCGCTCCTGGCCTACCGGCGCGCCCACCACGCGTCCGAGCCCGCCTGAAGTCTGTGCCTGGCCTCGGCGAGCGTCTCCGCCTGCCGGACCCAGTGCCCGCCGTCGAGGTTGAGCGTGACGGCGCCGGCTCCGGCCTCGGCGAAGGCGTGCAGGCGCTCGGCCACCTGCTCGCCCCCGCCGGTGACCGGGATGTCCGCCGCCTCCTCCGGCGCCACCTCGTACACCTCCACGAGCTGGCGGGTGAACTCCGCGACGGCGGCCTGGTCGCCGCCGAGGAACGCGTGCCCGCCCACCGTGTCCGACGCCGAGCACGATCCGATCGCCGGACAAGTGCTGCAATGTCTGGATCTGCGCGGCGACCCAGACGGCCGGGCGCAACGGCAGGCTGAGCACCCCGAACTCCAGCCCGATCCGCTCGGTGACACTCGCCGCCGCCGCCAGGACGAGCGGGGCGTCGAACCCCGGTGTCCCGTCGCCGACGACGACGTCCTCCATGCTGATCGCGTCATAGCCGAGCTCTTCAAGCCGCCGCGCCATCGAGACATCGGGCACGCCGGTAGGCGTCCTGGGCAAGCCGGTGCTGATCCGCATCATGATCCTCCTGTACGTCGTCGCGGACCACGCTAGGAGCTCAACCAGACTTGAGGTCAACCGCCGAGCGGCGCCGGTACGTCCCCACCAGCACGCCCAGCAGGGCCAGGCCCGTCGCCATGGCGGTGACGTGCTCGATCAGCGCCACCCCGAGGTGCTCCACCGGCTGGTAGAGGCCGGGCACCAGCAGCCACGCCAGCTTCCACGCCGCCCACGAGAACAGCGACCCCGACGTGATGAACCCCAGCGTCATGGGCGGCCAGAGCGGGCTGCTCCGGCGGCTCAGCGCCCACAGGCTCCAGCCGGCGCACGCCGCGCCGAGTGCGCTGTTGGCGAGGAGGAGCCGCGCGTCGAGGTCCGGCGTCCGGGCGAGGCCGGCGGTTCCGCCCGCGGCCCAGTAGGCCCACAGTGCGGCGAGCGCCGCCACCGGCGGCAAGATCCACCAGGTACGGCGGCCCGCCGCGTCGCGGCCCACCCGGCCCGTGAACGCCCGCTGCCACCGTTCGCGCACGTAGAGCGGCAGGCCCACGACCAGCGCCACCGCCATCCCGGTGAACGCCACGCCGATGAGCGTCGTCTCGGACGACGGCTCGTCCGCCGGTTCCGGCACGCTCGGCACCAGCAGGGCGGCGGCGGCCACGTACGGGAGCATGGACACGAGCAGGCCACCGGCGACCCACAAGACCGGCAGCACCAGCCGGCCGGGCAGCCGCATGCCCCAGGGCTGCGCCACCGCCAGCCCCAGCCCGATGCCGGCCAGGGCCATCACCACCGTGACCGCGTTGAGCAGCACCCACTCGCCTGTGCCTCGCGCCAGCTCCTGCACGATCCAGCTCACCTTGACCAGCAGATACGGGCACATCGCCGCCGCGGCGGCGAAGCCGGCGGCCCGGCGCACTGTGATTTGTCCACGCATGACCGCGATGCTCCCGGCCCCGTCCCTGCCGGTCATCCCCCGGGGGAGCCGGGTGGCTCCCCTCCAAGGGGGAGGCTCACTGTTCTTCGACGAACGGGGCCAGCAGGGCGGGCACGGCGGCGTCCGCCAGCTTCAGGCCCTGGTCGACGGACACGTCCCTGACCTTGTAGACGCCGTCGCCCGCCGCGGTGGTGGCGCCCAGGGTGAGCAGGCCGGTGCGGCGCTGGAACGGCGAGCGGGTGATCGTCCAGCCGATGATCCCGTCCCGCCGGAGCACGACGGTCCGCCGGGCGAACGTCCCGTACGCCATGACCAGGTGGCGGCCGCGCATCCCGTGGCCGAGCGCGCGGTAGGCGTCCCAGGCGAAGGCCGTCAGGACCGCCGCCAGGACCAGCCCGGTGACCCAGCCGGCGGTGACGAACGCCTGGCCCAGCCACGGCCCGAGCCCGGCGAGCACCCCGGCGGCGAGAGCCGCCGCGATCAGCGCCCGGTTGACCCGCCTGCGCAACGCCGCACGAGGATGCGACGCCAGCCCCACCCGATCCAGCAGCCCTTCACCCGCCAGCACCTGGCCTGCGACCCTGAGGGCCGCCGTGCGGGGGAGTGGTGGGGTGAGGGGGCGGCGCCGGCGGTTCTCATCCCTGTCGCCCAGGCCGCTGGTGACGGCGTCCAGCTTCGCGCCGCCGGCCCAGCGCAGCGGGATCGGCTCCACCAGCTCCACCCCGCGCAGCCGGCCCTCCTCCATGCTCACCGACCGGGTCGCCAGCAGCCCGCGGCGCACCCGCAGGACGCCGCCCTCCGCGCGCCGCAGCTCGTACCCGCTCCAGTTCTCGATGAAGGTGAGCGTGGAGCAGGCCGCGCCGAGGGCGATGAGGGCGAGCGCGGCCAGCAGGAGGCCGTACCAGAGCGGGACGGAGCCGAAGCGGCGCACGAGGTCTTGCACGACGCCCAGCGAGAGCGGGTCGATCTTCATCTCGTGCAGGGTGCGGTAGACGCTGCCGGCCGCGGCGAGGACGGCGCCGACGCCCCAGACGGTGAGCGGCGCGTACCGGAGCCAGGAGCGGTCCAGCTCGCAGAGCAGCCCGTCGTCCGCGGTGACGGGACCCGTCGCGCGCCACCCCAGGATCAGGCGGCGCAGGTCGGCGGCGTCCGCCGCGGCCAGGCCGTCCAGCCGGAGCCCGCGGCCCTGGTCGCCGGTGTCGATCCTGAGCGTGGCCAGGCCGAGCAGGCGCTGCGGCGGGCTCGCGGTCACGTCGACGCTGCGCACCCGGTGCGGCGGCACCGAGTGGCGGCTGCGGAAGAGCAGGCCGGAGCTGAGCTCGAGCCGTTCGGCGGTGAGGTGGTAGCGGGTGGTCAGCAGCCGTGACAGCGCGAACCCGCCGACGACCAGGCAGGTCAGCAACACCGAGCCGAGGGTGATGAGCACCTGGAGGTTCGGCTCGCGCACGAGCAGCAACACGGCGAGCGGCGCGGCCGGCGCGCCCAGGCTGACGACGATGAGCCGGCCGCTCAGCCGCCCGCGCCGGAGCGTGGTGGCGGTCATGCGGCGTCCCCGGGGACGGCGTGGGTGCGGCTCGTCAGGTACGCCACCAGTTCGTCGCCCACCTCGCGGTCGAGCCCCTTGATCCGCACGGCCGACGACGAGGCGGTGGTCACGCTCACCCCCGACAGCCCGAACAGCTGCTGCAACGGCCCGCGCAGCGTGTCCACGGTCTGCACCCGCGACAGGGGCACGACCCGCCACTGCTGCCACAGCCACCCGGAAGCGGAGTAGACGGCCTCGCCGGTGACCTCCCACCGGTGCACCCGATAACGCCAGTACGGCATCACGGCCACGTACAGGAGGCCAGGCACGAGGGAGACGAGCGTGAACCACAGGAACAGCTCGCGGGTCGGCGGGATGCTCGCCCACAGGATCCCGAACGTGAGCGGCAGCGGAAGGGCGAACACCGCGGCCTGCGCGCTCCACCAGCCGATCGACCGGCGGGCGACGCGGTTGCGCGGCGGCCGGAGCCTGAGGTCGCTCATGACTCTCCTTCAGCGGACGACGGTCAGCGGGGCCGCGTTGAGCCTGCGCGCCCTGGCCAGCAGGACGCCGGTGCGCGCCAGCACCATGGCCAGCGACATGAACACGAACGTGTTGGCGTAGGTGTCGGGCCCGCTGATCCGGTAGTCGATGGAGAAGCGGACGAGCTCCTCGGCGAACCAGTGCTCGGCCCCGTACGCGAACACCACCCGCCCGGCGGACAGCACGACCCACACCAGCGCGTACCCGAGGCCGCCGACGGTGTAGAGCTCGCCGGACGCGCTCTGGTAAGCGGGCAGCAGCGCGGCGGCGACCAGGCCGCAGATCAGCCCCGTGCCGATCCCCACGAGTTGCAGCGACAGGTCGTTTCCCTGTGTCGGAAAGGAATGGACGAATATGCCGATGACGACCGCCACGGCGATCACCGAGCGCGCCATCCGCATGACGGTGACGCGGCGTCGGCCCAGGTCGGTGGCCAGAATGATGATCAGGATGGTTCCGCTCGCGATGAGGGCGGCGAGAAACTGACTCATGGGGGTGGATTCTCCGAATCGCTGAATTTCTGCGTTTTTCGCGCTTTCAACGCTAGAAATCCGGTGCCGGCGCCGAGACGACCGAACGGCTGGTCCGGTTGTCAACCGATCGACGGACACGGAGGTGACCCGTGGTACGACTGGTGTGATGCGCGCACAAAACGAGACGAACGAACAGCGGAGCGTGCAGACCGAGTCAAAGGTCGGCTGGTTCGGTCTGTGGGACGCCTTCTTCGCCGTCTCCTACCTGGTCACGTCGATGCTGCTGGTCATCTCGGACAATCCGGGCTCCGACCAGACGCTCGCGATCGGCGCACTGACGCTCATGGTCCCCTGGTACGCCTGGCTCGGCCGCCGCCCGATGATCGACAAGACGTACGGGCCGCGGAACCTGGTGTTCGCGGCCGGGCTGGTGCTGCTGTTCTGCCTCACCACGGCGTTCGGCCTCATCGGCGCGTTCGCGCTGTTCGCCGTGGCGCCCATGCTGATCATGAGCCTGCCGATGGCATGGGCCGTCGGCCTGCTCGTGGTCGTCAACCTCGTCCCGCTGGTGATCGTCTGGTCCGGCGGCGGCGACGTCTGGGGCGTGGTGGCGTTCCCGCCGCTGAGCCTCGCCCTGTCGGTCCTGCTGGGGGTGTGGATCAAGCGGGTCACCCGGCAGAGCAAGGAACGCGCCCAGCTCATCGAGGAGCTGCGGCGCAGCAGGGAACGCGTGGCCGGACTGTCGCACGAGGCCGGCATCGCGGCCGAGCGCGAACGCCTGGCCAGGGAGATCCACGACACCCTGGCCCAGGGCCTGACCAGCATCATCAGCCTGATCCAGGCCGCCGAGACCAAGCTGCGCGACGAGCCGGACCAGGCGGCCGGCCACCTGTCGCGCGCCGGGCAGGTGGCCAAGGACTCGCTCGCCGAGGCACGGAACTTCGTCGCCGCCCGCACGCCGCCCACCCTGCGCGGCGGTTCGCTGGTGCAGGCCGTCCGCCGCCACGCCGACGGCCTGGTCACCGAGACCGGCCTCGACGTGCGCACCTCCGTGCACGGCGAGGAGAGGCCGCTGCCGATGCCGGTCAACGTCGTCCTGCTGCGGGCGGCGCAGGAGGCCATCGCGAACGTCCGCAAGCACGCCGGGCAGGCCCGCGGCGTGGACGTGGCGGTCACGTTCGAGCCGGACGCCGTACGCCTGCTCGTCCGCGACGACGGCGCCGGCTTCGACCCGGGCGGCACCGGCGGCGGCTACGGACTGAACGGCATGCGCGCCCGCGTCGCGGAGATCGACGGAACGGTGACGATCGACAGCAGCCCGGGCGCGGGCACCACGGTCGAGGTCACCATCCCCCTGGAGGCGGCACGTGCCTGACGAACAGCCGATCAAGGTCCTGCTGGCCGACGACCATCCGGTGGTCCGCGAGGGCCTCATGGCGATGCTGGAGTCCGCGGGCGGCATCACCGTCGTCGGCGAGGCAGGGTCGGGGGAGGAGGCGGTCGTCCAGGCGGGCGTGCTGCGCCCCGACGTCATCCTGCTCGACCTGCGCATGGGCGGCATGGACGGTGTGGACGCCACCCGCGAGATCCTGCGCACGCTGCCGGGCGGCAAGGTCGTCATCGTCACCACGTACGAGGACGACACCGACATCCTCCGCGCGGTCGAGGCGGGCGCGGCCGGCTACCTGCTGAAGGGCAGCTCGCGGCAGGAACTGATCGGCGCGGTCCAGGGCGCCGCCCGGGGCGAGACCGTGCTCACGCCGTCGCTCGCGGGCAAGCTCTTCCGCGCGCGGACACCGGTGCAGCCGGTGCTGTCGGAGCGCGAGTGCGCGGTGCTGCGGCTGGTCGGGCAGGGGCTGACCAACGCCGAGATCGGCGGGGAGCTGTTCATCAGCGAGGCGACCGTGAAGACGTACCTGCTGCGGTGCTTCAAGAAGCTCGGCGTCTCCGACCGTACGGCGGCGGTCATGACCGCGATGGAACGCGGCCTGCTCTAGGGTGATCATGGTGATGGAATCCCGCTTGACCCGCCACCGCGAGGTCTCGACCGTCCTGGCCCGTTTCGACGACCGGCGGCTCGCCGCGTTACTGGAGCGCGAGGCGGTGCCGCTCGGCACCGGCATCGGCGGGCTGTCCGCACGGCTGGAGGTCGGCGGCACCTCCGTCTTCGTCAAACGCGTCCCCCTCACCGAGCTGGATCTGCGCCACCCGCACTCCACGGCCAACCTGTTCGGGCTGCCGCCCTTCTGCCAGTACGGCATCGGCGGGCCCGGCTTCGGCGCCTGGCGCGAGCTGGCCGCCCACACGATGACCACCGAGTGGGTGCTGACCGGCCGCTTCCCCGGCTTCCCGCTGCTGTACCACTGGCGGGTGCTGCCCGACCCCGAGCCGCTCCCGCTGTACGAGGAGCTGGCCGACATCGAGCGCGTGGTCACGTTCTGGGAGGGCGCGCCGGGCGTGCGCCGCCGCCTCGAGGAGCTGGCGGAGGCGCCGGCGCGGCTGACGCTCTTCATGGAGTACTTCCCCTCGAACCTGGACCGCTGGATGGCGGAGCAGGTACGCGCCGGCGACGCCGACCGCGCCGCCGCCCTCGCGGACCGGAGGCTGCGCGAGACCGTGTCGTTCATGAACGCGGCCGGCCTCCTCCACTTCGACGCGCACTTCGAGAATTTCCTCACCGACGGTCGCGACTTCTACCTGAGCGACTTCGGGCTGGCCGTGTCGTCCGCGTTCGACCTGTCGGCCGAGGAACGGGCCTTCTACGAGCGGCACCGCACGTACGACCGCACCTACACGCTGGCGTACCTGGTGAACTGGCTGACCCGCACCATCCACGGCGGCGGCTGGCCGGAAGGGCGCGCACGGATACGGCGATGGGCGTCGGGGGAGCCGGTGACCGGCGTGCCCGGCGGCGTCGGGGAGCTGGTGGCACGGGACAGCCCGCTGGTCACCGTCCTCAACGACTTCTACTACGAACTGCAGACCGGGCGCAGGACGACGCCGTACCCGCTGGAGCAGATCCGCCAGGTCGCCGACCGGCTCGCCCTGCCCGTCGACTGACGTCAGCCCGTGGGATAGTCCTCCAGCTCGGCGTCGATCGCGTTCCAGGCGGCGCTGAGCCGGGCGACGAGGTCCTGCTCGTGGGCGGCGCGGTTGGCCCGCTCGCGGGGGTCGGCGGTGACGTCGTACAGCAGGTGCCGGGTCTGCTGGTCCTGGAGGCGCAGGTACTTCCACTTCCCCCGGCGCAGCGCGCCCGCGCGTCGCATACGCCAGAACAGGTCACGCTCCGGAGGCTGTGCGCCGTCCAGGAGGTAGGGGATGAGGCTGTGGCCGTCGAGCGGGTAGCGCGCGTCCGGCGCGACGCCGGCGGCGTCCAGGAGCGTCGCCGTCCAGTCCTGTGTGATGACCGGGACGTCGCTCACCTGGCCGCCGCCGATCGCGGCGGGCCAGCGGACGATGGCCGGCACGCGGATGCCGCCCTCGTTGAGCTGCCCCTTCGAGCCGGTCAGCGGCCACAGGTACGACCAGCGCTCGCCGCCGTTGTCGCTGGAGAAGACGACCAGGGTGTCGTCCTGCCCGCCGCTGTCGGCCAGCGCCCGCAGCACCTGACCGATGCCGGCGTCCATCGCCTCGACCATCGTCCGGTACGTGCCCAGCGACCCGCCGTCGTTGTGCGCCAGGATCTGCCCCTGCTCCTGGCCCTCGGTGATGCGGCGGGTGAGGTCGTCGCTGACGGCCCGGTCGTCGGGGCCCTCCCACGGCCAGTGCGGGGCGGTGTAGTTGAGGTTGAGCAGCCACGGGCCCTCGCTGTGGTCCCTGATGAAGGCCGCCGCCCGGTCCGACACCGTCCGGGTGTAGTACTCCAGCGACTCCGCCGGCACCTCGCCCTCGTACAGGTCCGTCTCGCCGTTCCCGCTGATCTTGGAGAAGTAGTCGACGGCGCCGCCCATGTTGCCGAAGAACGTGTCCCAGCCCGACTTGACCGGGCCGTAGTCCGGCAGGAAGCCGCAGTGCCACTTGCCGAACATGGCGGTGGCGTACCCGGCCTGCTTGAGCAGCGAGGCCAGCGTCGGATGATCGACGGGCAGGCCGGCGCCCGCGCCGGGGCCGGGGATCGGCTCCAGCAGGCCCGCCTCCAGACGGCCGGGGTGGCGGCCGGTGTAGAGCGCGAGCCGGGTCGGCGAGCAGACCGCCGAGGCGGCGTACCCGTGGGTGAAGCGCACGCCTTGGCCCGCCAGCGCGTCCAGGTGCGGCGTGCGGATCTCCGGCGCGCCGTAGCAGCCGAGATCCGCCCAGCCCAGGTCGTCGGCGAAGATGAACAGAATGTTGGGGCGCGAGGGGCGTTCGGGAAGCCGGGCGGCGCGGAACGGCCGCTCCCGCACCGCCACGGGCGCCGCGAACGCCGCCGCCCCCGCCGCCAGAACCCCTCTCCTGCTGAGGCCACGCATGGAACAGTCCTTTCTTCGGGTGACGGTCCCGACTCTGACCCCGGCGCTGTTTCCCCGCCGTTACCGCCCCTCCGCCGCGCTGTCCGCCGCGCGGGTGAGCAGGGCGCTGCGTTCCGCGCCGGTGTGGGCGACGGCGGCGGCCTGGCGGAACAGGTCCGCGGCGCGGTCGTGGTCGCCGAGTTTCCCGGTGAGGTCGGCCTCGGTGGCGAGGGCCAGCGGGTGGCCGTCCAGCTCGCCGCCCGCACGGGCGCCGGCCAGCACCGCGAGGCCCGCCTGGGGGCCGTGCGCGTAGCCGTGGGCGACGGCGCGGTTCAGCTCGACGACGGGGGTGGAGCGGATGCGGGCCAGCTCGTCGTAGCAGCGCGCGATCCGCGCCCAGTCCGTGCCGGCCACCGAAGGCGCGGTGGCGTGGCAGGCGGCGATCCGGGCCTGCAGCTCGTACGGACCGCAGACCGCGACACGGTCCCGGCCGTCGGGCGCATCGAGGCGCCGAGAGTCCTCGGGCCGGTCGGCTCCTTCCAGGGCGGTCAGTATGGCGAGGGCCTCCGCGATGGCCTCGCGGTCCCAGAGGGAGCGGTCCTGGCGGTCGAGGGGCAGCAGATCACCGTCCGCGTCGCGGCGGGCCGCGTGCCGGGAGCGCTGCAGCAGGAAGAGTGCCAGCAGCGCCGCCACCTCGTCCTGCCCCGGCATAAGCCGCCGCAGCAGCCGCGCCAGCCGGATCGCCTCCTCGGCGAACGCGGGTTCGCCGTCGGCGTTGTAGCCCTGTGTGAACAGCAGATACAACACCGACAGGACCCCGGGCAGCCGCTCGCCGAGCGCGGGGCCGCGTGGTACCCGGTACGGGATCCGCGCCGCCGAGACCTTGCTCTTGGCCCTGGTCAGGCGGCGGGTCATGGTCGACTCGGTGACCAGGAAGGCCCGGGCGAGGTCCGCGGTCGGCACTCCGCAGATCGTTCGCAGCGTCAGCGCCACCCGCGCCTCCGGCGCCAGCGCCGGGTGACAGCAGGTGAAGATCAACCGCAGCCGATCGTCCACGACGTCCTCCTCTCCGATGACGGGATCGGCGGTCTCCGCGAGCGCGGCGAGCTCCTCCAGCTTGCGGCGCTCCACCGACGCGCGGCGCAGCGTGTCGGTCGCGCGGTTGCGCGCGACCGTCATCAGCCACCCGCCCGGATTGCCGGGAACGCCGTCGCGAGGCCACCGTTGCACAGCGCTGACCAGCGCCTCCTGCGCGCAGTCCTCGGCCAGCGTCCAGTCGCCGGTGACCCGGATGAGCGTGGCGACGATGCGCGGGTACGCCTCGGCCGCCACGCTCTCCAGGGTCGTCACAGGTCGGGCCGTCACAGTTCCATGAACGGGCGCAGCTCCAGCCGGCCCTCCCTGGCCATCGGATGGGTACGGGCGACCTCGATCGCCTCGTCGAGATCGGCGCATTCGAGCAGGTCGAAGCCCACGATCATCTCCTTGGTCTCGGTGAAGGGCCCGTCGGTGAGGATCAGCTCACCGTTGCGCACCCGGACGGTGGTCGCCGCCGACTCCGGCGCCAGCGCCGACCCCTGCAGCCGCCGCCCGCGCGCGTCGTTCTCGGCCACCCAGCCCTCGATGTCCGGCAGGTTCTCCCTGTCGGTGTCGGGCTGGGGGTCGTCGCAGACGAACATCATGTACTTCATCACATGCTCCTCGGATCGTGGTTCACCCTAATGACGAACGGGATCCGCCGTTCCGGACAGGTCGGAACCATGTCGGCCGGGCGGACATCTAACACGCCGTGGAAACGCTCAGCGCCGGGGATCCGCAGCGCATCGGGGACTACTGGATCGCCGGGCGGCTCGGCTCGGGGGGTCAAGGCGTCGTCTACGACGCCTACGACGGCGACGGGCGGCGGGTCGCGCTCAAGGTCCTGCACGCGGTCGACAGCCAGGTGAGCCGCGACAGGTTCGCCAAGGAGGCGACGGCGGCGCGGCGGGTGGCGTCGTTCTGCACGGCGCGGGTGCTGGCCTCGGACATGTCGGGCGCGCGGCCGTACATCGTCAGCGAGTACGTCCCCGGCCCGAGCCTGCGCCGGGTGGTCGAGCGGGGCCGCAGGTTCACCGGCGACGACCTGCACAGGCTCGCCACCGCCGTCGCCACCGCGCTCACCGCCGTGCACGAGGCCGGGGTGATCCACCGCGACCTCAAGCCGGACAACGTGCTGATCAGCGCCGACGGCCCGCGCGTGATCGACTTCGGCATCGCGCGTACCCAGGACATGTCGCTCACCAAGACCGGCGAGGTGGCGGGCACGCCCACGTACATGGCGCCCGAGATCTTCACCGGGCAGCGCGCGGGCCCGGCGGCCGACGTGTTCGCGTGGGGTGCGATCACGGTGTTCGCCGCGACGGGCGAGGACCCGTTCAGGGCCGACAACCTCGGCGGCGTCATGCACCGCGTGCTCTCTCACCACCCCGACCTGCGCGCGCTGCCGCCCCGGCTGGCCTCGCTGGTCTCCGCCGCGCTGGACAAGGACCCGGCGGCCCGCCCCGCCGCCCGCGACCTGCTGCTCGCTCTGGTCAGCGGCGGAAACGCGGATGTCGAGGGGCTGTTGAACGCGGGCAGCCGCGCCGCGCGGGGCGTGCACGTGCCGGACCAGGCCGATCCGGCGCTCGGCACGATCGCCGAGGACGCCTTCGGCGCGCTCACCCCCGACGAGCGGGAGCTGGCCGCCGGGATCTTCCTCCGCCTGGTGACGGTGACGGACGACGGCCACGAGACCGTACGCCAGGCGTTGAAGCAGGACCTGCTCGCCGGCCGCTCGGAACGCGAGGTCAGGGCCATCGAGCACATCCTGCACGCCTTCTCCTACCTGGTGACGCAGCAGGACGACGCCGTACGCCTGTCGCGCCCCGCGCTGCTGCGCGCCTGGCCGCGCCTGCGCCTGTGGGTGGACGGCGACCGCGACGGGCTCGCCGTGCTGGCCCGCATCAGCGACGCCGCCCGCCATTGGGACGACAACGGCCGCAAGGACGGCGACCTGCTCCAGGGCACCCGCCTGGACCAGGCGCTGACCTGGGCCGCCACCGGACGCCGGCACATCACCCTCACCCCGCGCGAACGCGATTTCCTGGCCGCCGGCACCGGCCTGGCCAGGCGGCGCGTGCGCCGCAGGCGGCTGACCACGGCGGCGCTGGCCGGGCTGCTCGTGGTGGCGCTCGCGGCGGGCGGCCTCGCCGTGCTGCAGGGCAGGCAGGTGGCCGAGCAGAGCCGCGTGGTGGCCACGCAGCGCGACCAGGCCGTCGGACGGCAGGTCGCGGCGGAGGCCGACCGGCTGCGCACGACCGACCCCGCCACGGCGATGCTGCTCAGCGTGGCCGGCTGGCGGCTCGCCCCCGGCGCCGACACGCGGCGCGGCCTGACGTCCTCGCTGACCATGCCGGAGAGCGCCGTCTTCCGCGACCCCGGCGCGAAGGGCGTCTCGGCCACGGCGTCGTCGGCGAGCGGCCGGATCCGGGCCATCGCAGGGGAGGACGGCGTACGCGTCTACGACGTCCCCACCGAGCGGCAGACCGCGTTCTGGCGCTGGCCCGGCGGCATGGACGCGCTGCCGGCCGCGGCGGCGCTCAGCCCGAGCGGGCGGACGCTGGTCGTCGTCAGCCGGCAGACCGCCTCCGCCTGGGACACCGCGACGGGCAGGAAGCTGCGCGAGCACCGCGTCGGCGAGGGCAGCCCCGGCGTGCACGTCGCCTTCGACGGGCACGAGAGCCTGGTCGCCATCATGCGCGAGAACACCCTGGAGTCCCTGTGGGACACCAGGACCGGCGCCTCCTCCAGGCCGCGGCTGCAGGCCGACCACGCCCCGGCGATCGCGCCGTCCGGCGCCTACATCGCCGGGGTGGAGATGAACCAGGGCGGGCTGAAGGTGATCCGCCTGCCCGGCCTCACCGTGGACACCCGCCTGCCGAAGCGGTGCGGGTCGGTGGTGACGTTCACGCCCGACAGCAGGCGGCTGCTCTGCGCGAACGGCGACGTCGAGGCGTGGGACCTCGCGTCCGGGACCAAGGTGCCCGATGAGGACCGGCCGTTCTGGCAGGCGTCGGCCGCCAGGGACCTGCCGGGAGCCCGCCTGCGCCTCAGCGCCGACGGCCGCCGCCTGCTCGGCGTCGAGGGACGTACCCTGCACCTCTGGGACGCCGCCACCGGCGACGAGCTGGCCGTCCACCACGCCGAGGGCGAGCCCGAGGACGCCTGGCCGGAACGCGACGGCCGGACCGTCCGCTACCTGCTCGACAGCTCGACCATCACCGCCGACCTCGGCTCCCGCCTCTCCTCGGTCCGGCTCCCCGGCGGCCACCAGGTCACCGCCTTCGCCCAGGACGGCCGCCTGGCCGCCACGGCCGATGACGGGGGAGCGCTCCGCGTCTGGGACACCCGCCGCCTCGGCCCGCCGCTGTCCGGCAGCGAGGGCGCGTCGGGTGCGTTGTTCGACCCGGCGGGAAGAAGGCTGGCCGCCGACGGCACTGACTCCTCGGTCGCCCTCTGGGACCTCACCACCGGCCGCCGCCTCTGGCGCCACGTGCTGCCCGGGACGCAGGGCGTCCTGTCCAAGACCTTCACCCCCGACGGCACCCGGCTGGTGCTGTCGCTCACGGAGCAGAGCCAGCGCGACGCCCGCAACGAGCTGGTCGTCCTCGCCGCCGACACCGGCCGCCCGCTGGCCCGCCACCGCCTCGCCACCGCCACGGGCACGATCGTCCCCACCCCCGACGGCACGGCGGTGGTGACGGCCGCGGGCACGATCTACGACCTCACCACCGGCAAGCCCGCGGGCCCCGGCTTCAACCGCTCAGGCCAGGTCGTCGCCGTCAGCCCCGCCGCCCCGCTGCTCGCCCTCGGCTCCCGTACGGTCGAGCTCTGGGACCTCACGAAGGGCTCAGAGCTGCCCCCCGCACTCCGCGTGGCCGGCGACGCCCAGGTGGAGGCGATGCGCTTCAGCCACGACGGCTCCCTGCTGGCCCTGATCGGGAGATCCATCGGCGAGACCTTCAACGACGTCTACACCGTCCAGCTCTGGGACGTCGCCACCCGCGTACGCCTCGCCTCCTTCCCGATCGGCATCCTCGACCAGCTCGCCTTCACGAAGGACGACCAGACCCTGTACGTCTCGGGCAACCACTCGTCCACGATCACCCGCATCCCGATCGGACCGGAGGGCGTGGCCCGGGAGGTGTGCGACCGTGCGGGCCGCACCCTGAACCGCCAGGAATGGCGGCGCTACCTCAAGGACGTGCCGTACCGGGACGTCTGCGGCGCCATCTGACGTCGCCGTGCCCGGCAGGGCCGGGGCGGCCCATCCAAACAAACCAGCTTGATTGATCTAATTTCATTGATATACGCTCCTGGTGTGTGCTTGCACCGGCTCGCAGACCCTTGCCGTGGCGAGCGCAGGGCTGTCTCACGCGTGCCGGCGCACAGTGACCGCGGCGGCACGACCACGTTCGTCACAGAGAAGATCCGGACTCAGGCACATTGAGACCAGGGAGGTCTTGCCATGGCCGACGGACCTGACCATCGCGCAGGCCCCGGAGCGCCGCCCGGCGGGGAACGCAATCGATGGTCACTGGTGGTCGCCGCCGGCTTGGCGGTGTTCATGGCGTCCATCGACATGAGCATCGTCAACGTCGCGTTGCCCGCCATCGAGCATGACCTGGGCATCAGCACGAGCCTGACCGAGTGGGTGGTGCTCGCCTACCTGCTGCCGCTGGCCGGGCTGGCGCTGCCGAGCGGACGCTGGCTGGACACCGTCGGGCGGCGCCCGGCCCTGGTGTTCTCGCTCACCGGGTTCGCGCTCGCCAGCGTCGCCGCCGGACTCGCGCCCAGCCTCGCATGGCTCGTCGGCGCGCGGCTCGTCCAGGGCACCTTCGGCGCGCTGCTCTTCTCGCTGGTCCCCGCGCTCGCCACGACGGCTGTCCGGCCGCAGGCGCGGGGCCGGGCGATGGGCGTCATCACGACTCTCGGTCCGCTCGGGCTGATCAGCGGGCCAGGACTGGGCGGCCTGATCGTCGACACCATGGGCTGGCCGTGGATCTTCTTCGTCAACGTCCCGGTCAGCGTGCTGGTCATGGCCGTCGGGCTGCGGACACTGCCGGCCGGAGCCCCGTTGCATGCGCCCGACCGCCGCTGGTTCGCCGAGGCCCTGCTGCTGAGCGCCGCCGTCGCCGCGCTCCTGCTCGCCCTGTCCTTCACGGCGAGTGGTGGCCCGGCCTGGATGCTGCTGGTGCTCATCACCGTGCCATTGCTCATCGCCTGGGGGCGGATGCCGTCGAGCAACGGCATCCGCGACCTCTTCCGCACACCCGGTGAAGCGGGGCCGCACATCGCCCTCACCTCGGCCGCGACGGCCATCGGCACGGTCTTCTTCATCACGCCCTACTTCATGCAGCGGGAGCTCGGAGAGTCGCTGTCCGCCGCCGGCGTCACGATCCTGCTCTTCCCCGCCGGCATGGCGCTGATGGGACCGGTCGGCGGCTTCCTGGGCGACCTGTGGGGTGCCAAGAGGACCGCTCTCCTCGGCGCGGCGATCTTCACCCTCGGTCTGGCGCTGCTCCTCCCGATGGACGGCTCGTGGACGCTCGGCGACATGGCATGGCGGCTGTTCCTGGCCGGTTGCGGGAACGGCCTGTTCAACGCGCCCAACATGGCGATGGCGATGACGCACGCACCGCCGCCGCTGCTGGCGACCACGGGCTCGTCGACCAGTCTCGCCCGCACCATGGGGTTCGCGCTGGGGCCGGCCCTGGCCACGCTGGTGTGGGCGGCCTCCTCTTACCAGCACTCCGGGATGCGCGCAGCCGTCACGGTGGCGACCGTGCTCAGCGCGCTGTCGGTCGTCGCGCTCCTGCGCATGCGCCTGCCGGGCAAGCAGCCCTCGGATGTCCGACCAGCTGAGAGGAAGCCGGTATGAGAATCACCGTGGACCAGGAGAAATGCTGCGGCGCCGGGCTGTGCGCCCAATCGGTGCCGGAGATTTTCGCGCAGCGCGAGGAGGACCGCATCGTCGTCCTGCTGAACCCGGAACCCGATGCGTATTTCCACGAGGCGGTGCGTGACGCGGCCGACGCCTGCCCGAGAAGCGCCATCGAGGTGAATGAGACCTCCTGACCGCATCGAAAACCCGTGGCCTCAGCTCGTGCCGAGGCCACGGGTTCATTTTTGTGAAAAAAGGTTTAGACCGCCGATTGTGCCTGCTCATTCGGGTAGTGTCCGCCGCTCCATTCGAGTAGTGGCCGGGCCGTCATACGCTGGTTAAGCTCTTCTCAAATCAAAGGTATTCGTTCGCGAGGCAGGGGACGGTCCGAGATGAATGACGAGCACTGGTTCTTCATCCGCGAATTCCTGCGGAATCCGCTCCGTACCGCCTCGATCATTCCGAGCTCGCCGAAAGTCGCCCGGCAGATGGCCGCAGCATTGCCCGCGGAGGGTGAGCCGGTCGTGGTGGAGCTGGGGCCGGGCACCGGGGCGTTCACCACGGCCATCCAGCGCCGGCTCGGCGGGCGTGGCCACCACCTGGCCGTGGAGCTCAACGACAGGTTCGCCGCCCTGCTGCGTGCCCGGTTCCCCTCGGTGGACGTGGCCGTCAGCGACGCGGTGCACGTGCGCAAGCTCCTCGACGACCGAGGGGTGACCTGCGCGGACGCCGTCATCAGCGGTCTTCCGCACGCGCTGTTCTCCCAGAGCCTGCAGCATCGGTTGATGGGCGCCGTCCAGGACAGCCTCGCGCCGGACGGGATGTTCGTGGCGTACGCGTACGTCCATGCCGCCTGGTCGCCGCCGGCCAGACGATTCGGCCGCCTGCTGAAGACCGTGTTCAAAGAGGTGGCCGTGGGCAAGGTCGTCTGGGCCAACCTGCCTCCCGCCTTCGTCTACACCGCCCGCCACGTCAGGACCCCGCCGCGCCCCGGCATCGCGGACGCGAACGTCTCCAAGTCCTGACGCGGCGAGCGGTGCCGCGCGGTCAGCGTGCGACGGCGACAGGGAGCAGCGAGGTCAGCATCTCGCCCAGGATCTGCGGCCCGTGCTGGGTGAGCACCGATTCCGGATGGAACTGCACCGACCGGAAGTGCGGCCCGCGCAGCGCGTGCACCTCGCCGGTCTCGCGGTCGCGGCTGACGCGTACGAGCCCGGGCACCCCCGTACAGGAGACGGACTCCCCCTCCGACAGGGCGCTGAAGGTGTTGTAGAACCCCACCCGCGCACGCCGTCCGAACAGGTCGATCAGCCGCTGCACCCCCTGGTTCGGCACCGCACGCCGGACGACCGTGAAGCCGAGTTCGGCGGCGAGCACCTGATGCCCCAGGCAGATGGACAGGAACGGGACGGTGCCGGCGAGCAACTTCCTCGTCAGCGTACCGAGCGTGCCGATCCGCGGATCGGCGGCATCGCGGGGATCCCCTGGGCCAGGGCCGATGACGACCAGCTCGAAGGCCTCCGGGACCAGGGCGTCGTCGAAGCGCGCGATCGTGGTCTGCAGACCGAGAGCCCGCAGCTGGTGGCCGAGCATCGCCGTGAAGGCGTCCTCGCCGTCGACGACCAGCACGCGGCGCCCGCGCAGCCCCGGATCGGGCGTCACTGAGGACGCACCCTCCAGCCAGAAGCGGGACAAGGTGCTGTTGCGGGCCTGCAACGCCTGGAGCACCCGCGGATCGGCGGACGGCGACGCGTGCCCGTCCGGCGTGCCCGCCCTCCCGCGCCCGCCGGAGGTCTCCTGGGCGAGACCGAGCGCTTTGAGCATGCCCGCCGCCTTGGCTCGGGTCTCGGCCACCTCGGAGCCGGGATCGGAGTCGCGGACGAGTGTCGCGCCGACGCCCAGGCGCAGACCGCCGTCACCACTGAACTCGCCGGTCCGGATCATGATGGCCGAGTCCAGGGTGCGGCTGCCGGTGGCGTCGTGGCCGATCAAGGCGAGCACGCCGCCGTAGTACCGGCGGCCCGTCGCCTCGTGGCGGGCGATGACACGGAAGGCGTTCTCCAGCGGGCTGCCGGTGACGGTCGGAGCGAGCAGGGTCTGTGCGAGCACGTCGCGCACGTCGAGCTCGCTGCGACCGCTCAGCACATATTCCGTGTGCGTCAGGCGCGCCATCTCCTTGAGATAAGGGCCGTGCACGCGACCGCCCGAGGAACACATCCGGGCCATCATCTTCAGCTCTTCGTCGACGACCATGTAGAGTTCGTTCGCCTCTTTCTGGTCGGTCAAGAACTCCAGGAGCCCTGCGGTTTCCGGGCCGCCGGTCGGATGCCGGTAGGTGCCGCTGATCGGATTCATCACCACCGTCCCGCCGGAAAGGCTCACGTGCCTTTCCGGGGAGGCGCCGATGAAAGTGCCGTGACCGGTGTGGAACAGAAAAGTCCAGTAGGCGCCGAGCTCCCCGGTGAGCAGCCGGCGGAAAATAGCGAGCTCGGTCCGCACCGAATAGTCGTGCAACCGGGCCACGAAAGAGCGCCGGATGACGAAGTTGGAGCCGGCGCCCTGGCCGATCTCGTCGTCGAGCACCCGCCGCACGCTTTGCGCGTACTCCTGATCGCCGATGTCGAATGCGGCGCCGGACACGCGCACGTCCTCGTCCGGCAGCCGCTCGAGGGCCAGCTCCAGGCTGAGCTCGGCCCGCGACCGCACGCGCATGGCCAGCAGCGGGGCCTCATCGTCGCGGCAGGCGAACCCGCGCTCGACGATCTGCCGGTACGGGACGGCCGCGAGGAGGCCGTGCCCGGCCCCCGCCTGTCCGGTGCCGGCATCAGGCAGGTCGGGCAGGGGCAGGTCGGCCAGACGGTCCACACAGGAGACCTCGCCGGTGAGCACCTCGACGGGTGCGCGTTCGGTCGAGTGCGGCCGGTACAGCAGCGCGAAGGCGCGTCCGTCCGCGCCGAGACCGGCCAAATCATGCGTGGCGGCGACCATGCCCGAGTTCTCTGCGAACATATCGGGCCCTTCCACATGGGGTGGTATTTCTATATCGATCCTGCGGCGCTGGAACGGGGCCGGACAACTACTCGAGTGCGCGAACTCGGACGCTGCCGTATGCGGGCCAACACTGGCGTGAACTCGCCATCGGAGACCACTTTCCCGCCGCGATGATCGGTCACCGCTCATGCTGTGGGCACCCGATCGGGTAGTCCTACTCGGGCGAGTAGTGGGAAACATGGCACGTTGCGATTATTGTCGGGCAGAGCCTAGTTCGATATCGGGCGGTGATAGGCAGATGAAAGCGCTGGCTCGGAAACCCGGCAAGACAGCGACGGAAATGGGGTGGATAATGTGACTGGCAACGAAGCCGTCAGCCGGCCCGCCTCACGCGGGCGCCTGGCCACCAGGGTGCTGCTGGTCGTGCGCATCGTGGTGGGCCTCGACTTCATCATCGGCGGGGTGACCAAGCTCTTCGGCATACCGGTGATGGTGAACCTGTTCGACCGCATCGGCGCCGGCCAATGGTTCCGCTACCTGGTCGGGTTTCTCGAGCTGGCAGGTGGGATCGGGGTGCTGATCCCCGCGTTGTCCGGGCTCGCGGCCTTCGGCCTTGCGGCGCTGCTCATCTCGGCCACCTTCACCAACGTGGTCGTCATCGACGATCCGCCATGGGTGCCGCTGTTCTGGCTGGTGGCCGTCGCCGTGGTCGCCCGTGATCGCTGGTTCACCACCAAGGCGCTGTTCGCAAGGTTCGGACGCGGACAGGTGGACGTCCGTTGAAGGACCGACGCACTCGGGCCGGGGGGGGGGGGGGGGGGGGGCCGGGCAGGACGCCCCGGGCCCGCGGGCC
>NZ_JBFAQA010000050.1:0-53228 GCF_040677005.1 Nonomuraea sp. NPDC049421 | reverse complement strand
GACCAACATCACCGCCGCCACCGACCACTACCGCAGCCACCCCGCCGACGGTCTCCAGCTCCTCGGTCTCACCACATGAGAACGCTTCAGCCCTGGGTTCACCGCCTCGATCATTCAAGCCACGGTCGCCGAGTTCATCCAGCGCGGCGACCTCGACCGGCACCTGCGGTGCACCCGCCGGGGCTACCGCCGGCGACGCACACCGCTGATCGCGGCCCTGTGCCGGCAGCTGCCCGCCTACCATGCGACCGGCATGTGAGGGTCGTCGGAAACATGGCCGTCACGCAAGGGGTGCACGTACGCGCGGTCCTGGTCGATTCGTGCGCGTAGCTGGTCAGCTCCGCTCACGGACTCCGTGACCGGGGATGAGGACATCCACGTTGTCCGCCGCGCCCTCCAGCAGTCGCGGCTCGACGAGGTAGTCCTCGATCGGGTCATTGGTGCTGGTGAAGTTGTCGATCATCGGGATGAGGGCCCGAGCCAGGGGTGTGTCCCTGGGCAGCCGCGACGCCCGCGCGGGGCCCGTTCGGCCACGCTGAGCGCCACCACGCCCGCGTCATCTCCGCGGCCGACGCGTTCCACTTCGTCACGACCGAGCGCTGCGCTTTCCAGCCCGCATCACGGCTGGGGGGTGCATGGCCCCGGATGCGGCGGAACTCAGGCAGCGGATAGGCGGTGTCGGCGGGATCGGTGTCCCAGATCCGGGTGGTGCCGAGCTCCGGCTCGTAACGGAGCCGGCCCGGGTCACCGGAAGGCCGAGCGCGAAGGGGACGTCGATGCCGTGGGTCGCCCCGGCCGGTCCCTCGCCAGGCGAAGTCGTACAGCCAGGTACGGCCACCCGCGCGGACGTGGGCGTCGGCCGTCCAGGTGGTGGACATGCGTACCAGGACGTCGGACAGGAGCCTGGCCGCGGCGTCGTCCGCGTACGCGACGCGATAGGCGTGAGCGGACCCAGCGTCGAGCCCGCAGCCGGTCGCTGAGCCGTGACTGGATCATCGGACCGTGCTGGACGTGCACGAGCACCCCCAGACGCCGGGGTTCCAGCCCGACCTGGGCCACGACCTGCTCGTACGCGTCCTGCGCGTCGACGATCTCGCCGCTGCGGACCATGGCCAGGTCTGCGATCGTGATCGCCCTCAGGGCGGTCGCGAGGCTCGGCGTCGTCGCTGGTGCCGGTCAGGCGGCGGGCCGGAAGCCAGGGATGTCCTCGACGCGGTAGTAGATCGGCAGGCCGCGCTCGGTGGCGATCCGCACGTCCTCATCCGCGCCGGTCGACACCCCGGGCAGGCGCAGGACCGCGTCGCAGTGCCGCAACAAGCGTTCCGCGGTGGGGTACATGATCTGCTCGGCGACCGGGTCGGCCGGCCCGGTGCCGCCCGCGCCGCGCAGGACGGGCAGGGCCACCCATTCGCCGATCATCGGGACATGGCCGCTGCGGAAGATCGGCCATGCGGCCTCCTCCAGTCGGGCCAGATTGTTCGCCATCAGTGCGGGGTCGTCACCCGTGCCAGAACGGTAGGGACCCGCGATCAGAATCATCACGTTGCGGAACTATAATAGGCAAAAACAGGAAACAACAAGGAGAATCGTGCATGCTGGCCGCCCAACGCCGTGAGCTGCTCCTGGAACGCCTCCGGCTGAACGGCCGGATCATCGCCAAGGACCTCGCCGCCGAACTCGGCATCTCCGAGGACAGCATCCGCCGCGACCTGCGCGATCTGGCGGCGGCGGGGCTGTGCCAGCGGGTGTACGGCGGCGCGCTGCCCGCCTCGCCCGCGATCGCCGACTACGCCACCCGCCAGGGCGTCGAGGTGCCCGGCAAACAACGCGTGGCCGCCGCCGCGGCGGCGCTGATCAGGCCGGGCAGCACCGCGATCCTGGACGGCGGCACCACCGCGCTCGCGGTCGTCCGCGCCCTGCCACTCGACCTGCGCGCCACCGTCATCACGCACAGCCCCACCGTGGCCAGCGCGCTGGCCGAGCATCACGACGTGGAGGTGTACCTGATCGGCGGCCGGCTGTTCAAGCACTCCATGGTCGCCTGTGGCGCCGCCGCGGCGGAGGCCGCACGCGGGCTGAACGCCGACCTCTTCCTGCTCGGTGTGACCGGCGTGCATCCCGAGATGGGGTTGACCACCGACGACGCCGACGAGGCCGCCATGAAGCGCGCCCTGGCCAGGCAGGCGGCGGACACGTACGTGCTGGGCAGCGCGGAGAAGATCGGCGCCGCCTCCCGGTTCGCCGTTCTGCCGCTGACGGAGGTCGCGGGAATCGTCACCGACGTCGACCCCGCCCACGCCACGCTACGGGCGCTCAGCGTGCCCATCCTCCACGCCACCTGAGCGATGAACGCGGCGAGTCAGGAAGTGCGTAATTTTTCACGATTGTGCGTGATGCTCTATAGTCTGGCTCGTGCCCGTCCCCGTACCCGACCTACCTGCCAGGATGGAGCTCAACCTGGCGGGACACGCCTGTCATCTGCACCGAAGCTTGGCAGGCGCGACCGTCGTGGAGGCCGACGACCTCCTGATCGCTGACAGCGGCCTGAACGACGACACCTTCAACATCGTCGCCGCGGCTCGCTTCACCCCCGCCACCGCACCGGCACGCATCGCCGACAGCGTCCGGAAACTGGCCTCCACTGGCCGCCGCTTCTCCTGGTGGGTGGGGCCCGCCTCGTCACCGCCGGACCTGAGCGCGCGGCTGTCGGCAGCCGGCCTGCCGGCGACCGAGCGGGAAACCGCCATGTGGGCCGAACTCGACGACACCCTGCCGCCGCCCGCCGCGGAAGGACTGGACATCCGTACGGTGACCGAGCACGGGCAACTCGCCGACTACGCCGCGATCCTGGCGGCGAACTGGTCCCCGCCCGCCGACACGGTCCGCCGCTTCTTCTCACGGGCCGCTCCGCAGGCGCTGGCCGCCGACAGCCCGGCCAGCTACCTGGTCGGTTACGCGGCGGGTCGGCCGGTCTGCTCCGCCGAGGTCTTCCACCACGCGGGCGTCGCCGGCATCTACAACATCACCACCCTGTCCGCCCACCGCCGGCGCGGCTACGGAACCGCCATCACCCTCGCCGCACTCCACGCCGCCCGCGACCGAGGCCATCGCATCGCGGTCCTGCAGGCATCCGCGGCCGGCGAGCCCGTCTACCGCCGCCTAGGCTTCCGCTCCTGCGGCCATTTCGCCGAGCACGCCATCAACGCCACCTGAGCGTGGCGGCACCACGAACGCGCGATGCACGCCGGGGCATTCCAGCCGATCGACGGCCTACTGGACTCTGGCGGGAACGGTGCCTGATGCGCAGCCGCGGCTGCGGAATCGGCGCCAGTCGCTCCAGCGTGCAGCGGAACACCCGCCCATCAGGGCGGAAAGGAGCGGTCGGCAGCAGCGGGGGTGAATCATCACGGCGGTCGCGGTGGTCGTCACGCACGACCTGGCGACCCGCCTCGGCGAACCGGGTACAGAACCCTCTTCGCGCCAGATCATCGATGGTGCCCCGCCGACGATCAACAATACGGTGGCATCGGCCGGGACGCCGGACGCCTCGCAGCACGGGTCTATCCCGTCGATGACGACCGTTTGCCTGGTCATGGTGCGTTCCTTCAGTCGTGGCGGGGCGCGGTTCGGAAGAGCCCAGGTCCGTTGTCGGATGATTAGCTGATGTCGTCGGCGTTGTCGGTGGAGGCTGTTGAGAGCTGATCAGTTGGTCTGTGGGGCGTGTCGCCGTTCTGCCGGGCGTGTAGCAGTTCGAAGACGCGTTCTTCGTACCGGATGCGGGCCGGGGAGAAGTCGTACGGCATCTTGCCGATGGCCTCCGACGCGCTCATCGTCGTCTCGCTCTCGTCCTTATCCGCAGTCTCGTCGTACTGCTCGAAGAGGTCGTCGTGCGTTTCCTCCAGTCCGGCGTCCTCGATGGCGGCGAGCAACGCGGTCTCGTGGGCGCACCGCTGGATGGCGAGGGCGTCCACGCGGGGGTCGTCGGGGGAGACACTGTCGTCCAGGGCCGCCTCGGCCTCCGCCAGGCGGTCGTCCTCGGCCCGGAGGTCGGGCCGGGCGGCCAGGACGATGAACCGGTCGGCCTGGACTGCAGCGCCGAGCGGGCCGAAAATGCGCTCGGTGACCAGGAGGGCATCGAGGTCAGCAGGGCGCAGGGCTCCGGGCGGCACGTGGCGCAGTCGGCCGGTGACCAACGGGGAGAGCAGGCCAAGGGGGTTGCCGGACTCGCGCAGGTGGCGGACGGCGGTCCGCTGGTGTTCGATGGCGGCTGCCTTGGCGGTGAGGGATTCCTCCAGCTGGGCGAGCGACTGCTCGATGTCGATGGTGCCCTCGAAGGCGGTGCGGATGTCGTCCAAGGGGATACCGGCGTCCGCCATTTTGCGGATCCACAGCAGGCGGATCATGTCGTCGTAGCCGTAGCGGCGGCGGTTGTCGGCGCCCCGCTCCGGTTCGGCAAGCAGCCCGATGGCGTGGTAGTGGCGGATGGCTCGGGGGGTGGTCCCGGTGAATGCGGCAGCGTCGCCGATCTTGACCCAGCGGGGCATCGCAGGCAGGTGCATGAAGGAAACCTCTCAACGTCGTGCTCACCGTCCACTGGACCACATGCCGTTACGGCATATGCAAACCCCGCCGGCGTGGAGTTCGCGATCGGGGGTCCCGGCGGAGGGCAACATCACGTCCCTGGTCGATGGGACGGAAACTGCTACCTACCAATACCCGGCGCCCGGATCTTCGGCGATACGGCCTAACGTGGTCACCTCCATCACGCGGCCATCCAGAACTGAAACGTATTCGTATGACAACGCTGACCAACTCATCAGCCGCACCGTCAATGGCAAGCGGACAACATTTACCTGGAGCCCGACGAGGCAGTTGGAAAAGGTCACTGTTGACGGCTCTGACACCTCCATGGCCTATGACGCCGACGGTGACCGGCTGATGCGGCGTGAACAAGGCCACCGACTTCTTCTTCAATGGAATCTGGGCGCGCCGCGATCTTGATGAGCTCATGGGTAGCGATAGGGGCAAGGTTGGTGGTAAGGCCAGCATGTTCAGTAGATTCCGCATAACTCCTGGAAAGGGGTTCAGGGTAGACGTGCCGAGCGCGGCCGGCGGAAGAAGCTACATCACCTACGTGATCCGCAACAGTAAGGACCAGATCGTTTACGTAGGCAAGGCCAGCGGCAAGGGAACGCTCCCAGCAAATGCTCAACGCACGCTTCGAAAAGCAGAAGTCAGGGCATGGCCATTACCACCCAGAGTTAGGCGACAAGGCGTCGGAGATTATCGACGTATATGCCTCCAGGGATGCCATGTCCGGCGCGAGCAATTCTACATCGAAGCTTATCGAGAATAGGGCGCGCGTCTGAAGAACAAGATCGAGGGTATGAGCTGGGACCGCCCGGATCGCCGCAAGAGGTCACTCACGAAGCTGGACGCGTTCTTCCTTGAGACGATGTTCAGAGGGCAGATATGGTAGAGCCGTGGAAGTATTTATCAGCTGGCTGGGCGATGCGAATGCTAGCAGGGCCGATATCGAAGACCTGATCGAGGATATCCTCGGCGAGCAGGGTGAGGTGACGGGGGGAGGCGAAGGTGACACCGGCGGAAATACCGACCTAGAGATATTCGAGGATGCCGACACCGACCGACTGATGTCTGAAATCGTCCAAGCGATCTCGGACCACCTCCCGATGAACGCCTCTTATGTCCTTGCCGACGACGAGGAGAGGCATTTGCTGCGGGACCAGTTGCCAGGTGCACCGCAGGTGCCCATGCACCTACAGGCGGCCAGCGAGGGTATATGCGGCGGTCTCAACCGGGCACTGGAGGCCGCCGCCCGAGCCCGAGGAGAGGCCATGCCCTTCAAATGCTTGTATGGCATGGTGGTAGGCACGACAGTGGTCTCCCAGTTGGCGGGGCGCCTCCCCGTTCAGACAGTGCGAGAACGACTCGAATCCTGGGTGAACGGCGAGGCCGGTGCCATGATCAAGCAACCACTTGATCTTGTCGGCGCCACCGCTTGGGAGGCTCACTACAACGGATCGCCTCTTCTGCGCGTGCCTATTCCGTGAGTATGGGGCCGACGGCGCCTGACTGGGGTCGCTCTGGTGGATGAGACCGGGCCCACATCCTTGGGACGCGGGCCCGGAGCTCGTCGGGCGGGAGGTGTCCGATGGCTGAGTGCAGGCGGGTGGTGCTGTACCGGGCGACCCATTCGGCGACGGTCAGTTCGACGTCGGCCAGGCTGCGCCATGGACGGCAGGGTGAATCGCCCTGAGCTTCCCCCGTTCTCCGGACACTTGACCTGAGGTCATCCTTGAGGTCTAGGTCGGCCAGGTGCATCCGGGCAAGGTCGTCACCGTCATCCTTGAGGAGCCCCAACTGCGGGTGCTGTTCGCAGGCGGGCTGCTGTCGGTCACCGCGCACCGCCTTCAAGGAGGGGTCTGTCCAGTAACCGGGCTCTGGCCCACTTTCGGTGGCGACGGAACGTGGCTAGCCGAGCAGGATGGGGTGGCGAAGGTGAGCGAGCCCGGAGCGGCCGTACATCTGCCGTTTGAGGAGCTTGGTCTTGGTATTGACGCCTTCGGTACCGCCGTTGTGGAATGGCGGGCTTAGCCTCGATTCTTCAGCGGGATGGGTTGTGGGAGGGGCTCCGCGGTTTGCCCGTAATGTCCCCGACGCGGTTGGGGTGGGCCGTCGCATGACACTGCGGGGGCGCCGGGTTTCACGGGCCCGGGTGAGACTCCTTTCTGGGTCGTTGCGGTCGGGTCCGCTTCTCAGGCGAGAATCGTCAGCACTTCCTGGGTGTTGGCGCACCAGCAGGCCAGCGGGTGAAAGCCGTAGGTCATCTTGAACGTGACCGCCGCGCCGTTCTTATCGGAGGCGGAGGTGATGACGGTGGCATCGATCTCGATGACGATCCAGCCGCGGAGTCGCTTGCCGGCCACCGTCAACCAGGGGAAGCCGCCCGGGCGTAGATGCAGGAGTTGCCAGACGCGGCGGCGTACCCTCGTCCGCATCTTGGCGATGCGGACGAGCATCTGCTCGTCCAGACCGGCCAGCATGCGGTGGGTGGTGGAGTCCGACGGCGCCGCACCGAACAACGCCGTCTGGTGGGCCTGCAGCCGCTCTGCCTCCAGCACGCTGCGTGCGCCGCACACGATCGCGGCGGCCAGACTGACCAGCACATGCGCCCGGTCGCGCCGGGGCGCGATCTGCCCGTCCGGCCACAGTCCGCCGAGCATCTGAGTCAGCCCTACCCGATCGGCGAGCTTGTGCAGCAGGACCGCGCCGGCGTGACCGACAGGTTGAGCTGGTCGGCTGAAGTCTTCGGCTGGAGGTTGATTGTCCCGCTGTGGTCAGCGTGGGTACCCGGCTGTCGCGCCGGGTTGGGCGGAGTTCCACGGGCCCGTGGGTCTCCTTTCTTGATCGTGGGATGGGTTGGTGCTGGTCAGGTCGGCGCTGGCAGAGCGTGCAGGCGTGCCAGGGCGGTGATGATCTGGTGGGCCCAGGGCCATCGCGCGGTGATGCGGAGATGCAGGCGGCAGCCGCCGTGCACCAGTCGGCCAGCGACCGCGAACAGGCGCAGCCGCAGGCGTTTGGGCTCGTAGCGGCGGGCATCGGTGCCGTTCAGGGCGAGCATCTGCATCCACGCTGTGAGTTCGCAGGCCAGAGCGACGATCTCGAGCCAGATCTGGTTTTGGGTGAAGTCGTGCAGGGGCAGGTTGCGCAGGCCGGTGTCCTTGGCGGTGCGGATGCGGTCTTCGGCTCGGGCGCGGCGGCGGTGGCGTAGTTCCAGGTCGGCGAGCTGGCCGCCGGGGGTGCCGGTGACGAAGCAGGTGAAGCGGTGCCCGTCCAGATCGGTGAAGCGCAGCTGGGCGCCGGGGTGCGGGCGTTCCTTGCGGGCGATGACGCGCATGCCCTTGGGCCAGCCGGTCAGGTCCAGCAGGCCGGTGAGTTCGGCGACCCAGGCACTGGGCCGGGGTTGGCGGTGGGCGTGCACTCAACTCTCCTGCTACTTTCTGATTGTTTTACGTCACCGAGAGTGACATGATGTGGCGTCGTGATCGGGAGGGAGATGCGATGCCGCGTTGGGCGTTGATTGCGACTGGGATGTTGGCCGCGCTGTTGGTAGCCGGTCCCGTGCGGGCATCGGAACGGTCGTGGAACGACGGGTACGGGCGGCTCGGGGATGTCGAGATCAGCACCAACCGTAAAGATGTTGCACTGTGTGATCGCCTCGATGATGACAACAAAGTGGCCGTGGAGTATCAGACGACCATCGGTCGGACGATCCTCCTGCAGGCCGGGCCGAAGCGTGGATGTGTGTTGGATTCGGTGTTCTTCGGCTCCATCAAGCGGGCCAAGTTCTGCTACGGCCCGGATGTCGATCCCGAAGGTGGTTCGTTGCGCTGGTGCAACTCGGCTCGCAGCTTCTGAGAGCAAGGCTCTGATCTTCGGTGAACGATTGGAGAAAGCGGCGTGTTGACCGGAGTCGCTTCTCGTGAGTTGCCGCAGTGGTCTCGTCAGCGCAGCCCTGGGCTTGCTGCGCTGGCTGTGCTGCTGGTGCTCGGCGGTGCCCTGGCTTCGATGATGCTGGTAATGCAGGCCGACGAGCGTATGTCCGTCATCCGTGTCACCGGGCGGGTCGGCGCTGGTCAGCCCTTCGGCAGCGGCTCGTTGCAGGAGGCACGGATCGCTGACGACGGGGCCACGTATTGGCCCTGGTCGCAGCGTGATCAAGTGGCAGCGGCCGTGGCGACGGTTACGGTGCTGCCGGGCACTCTGCTCACTCGCGCGATGGTCATGGGTGGTGATGGCAAGGCGGTCGCGAGAAAGACGGTCAGGGTGGGGCTGGCGTTCAAGCCGGGCCAGGCTCCCTATGACTTGCGGCGAGGGGAACGGGTTCAGCTCATCCACGTGCCTGGCCGTAGGAGCGGCTCTGGGGGAGCGGTGGTCGTCGCTGAGGAGGCGATGGTCGACGGCGTGAGCTACACGTCCGGATCGGCCGGCCAGGCCACGGTTATTGTCGACAGCATGGTGGCGCCCGTGGTAGCGGCTCACGCTGTCAGCGGTGAAATCGCCATCGCCGTCATACACGCCACCCCCTGACGACAGGCGTCCGGAGGTGCTGGCGGCTGCCGCACGGTACTGGGCGGACCGGCTCGTTCGCGTACACAGGTTGAATCCGTAGAGTCAGTCATGGGTTTGCTGGGATGTCGAGGGTGAGCCCGGTCTGGGCCAGGCAGCCGGTGAGCAGGTGCGGTCAGTACTGGATCTTTCTCAGCTTGCGCTTGACGAGCCGGACCAGGCCGGGGAGGTCGGTGACGGCGAAGTTGGCCAGGGCCCGGCGGAGTAGGGACCAGACGCCATCGACGGGGTTCAGCTCGGGCGCGTAGGCGGGTAACTGCGGCAGATTACGCCGGCCATGTTGACCCGGCCTGAGCCCATGCCGCGTACCGTCACCAGCGGACCGGCGCCGAGGTGCGCCCCTTCGGCGGCCTCAACGGCACGGGGTGTGGCGTACGGCGGGAGTTGAGGGGCTGGAATCGAAAGGGCCGGGCGAGCCGCGCTGCCGGCTGAGCGAGGGGCGGGTGCAGCGGCTGGAGGCGGCGTGGGACGCCGGTCCTGCCGTCTGGGGTGGCACTGGCGAAGATTGCCACCGACGAACTCGGCATCACAGCGGGCATCAAATACTTCACCAGTGGCGATCTGAGCGCCTGCGGAAAAACGGCACTGAACATCCTCGGCTCACTCGCCGGTGGTCTCGCGGGCAAGTTGGCCGCGAAATACGCCTTGCCCTGGAAGTGGAAGAAGGCCTATGAACTCGGAAAGGGCCGTCTGGAAACACGCCGGCGACGCCATCAGCGCCTTCAAGAATTGGCTCGCCGCCAAGGACAAACTCAAGATCGCAGGGCGAGCGCGAGAAAACGCCCGTAAGGCTCTCGCAGCGGTATGCGGACGGAACAGTTTCGCCCCGGGGACCGCGGTCGTCATGGCGGACGGAACCGAAAAACAGATCGAACAGGTTGAAGTCGGGGACAAGGTTCTGGCCGCTGACCCGGCCACTGGAAAGGTCGAAGCCAAGCCGGTCGTGGATACGATCAGGGGTGAGGGCGCCAAGAACCTCGTCCAGGTGACCGTCGACGTCGACGGTGAAAACGGAAACGCGGAAGGCGTCATCGTTGCCACCGACGAGCATCCCTTCTGGGTCGAGACCCTCCAAGACTGGGTCGCGGCGACAAGGCTCGAGCCCGGCTCGCTGTTGCGAACGGCCAACGGCGCGAGTGTCAAGGTAGTCGGCCTGGCGAAGTGGACGACAAGTCGTCAGCGTGTGTACAACCTGACGATTGTCGACAACCACACCTACCATGTGGCTGCGAGCGGCGTTGGCGTTCTCGTCCACAACATCGACATCGATCCGGGGTGTTACGGATTCAGCGAGGACGACGCGAAGTCCCTGGGTAACTGGTACAACACCACGTTCTCCGACAAGGACGGAGCGCTCTACGGCTCGGTCCGGTACCACTTGGACAAGCACGGGAAGGGCCGGACCCTGGCAGATTACACGCGGGAAGCCAAGTCCCTGTGGGCGCGTACTCCCAAGAAAGAACGTGAAAAAGTACAACTCGACAACGGCGAGGGAGGATGGAGGATAAAGGTAGGGAAGGCCTTCGGTATCTACACCAAGAGTGGAAAGATTGTTACTTATGCCGATTGACCAGGAACGGATCAACCGGGCTCGGCCAGAGTTCGAATCCTTCGTCAAACGCCCGTTCCCGGAGCTGCCCCAAGGCGCGGAGTTCAGCGATCTCGTGACAGAGCTGCTGATTCTCGATCCCCGCGTCGGGGCGCTGGCAACCGCTGCTGTCAATCGCCGGATAGAGGTCGCCGATCTGCGGAAGCTGGACGAGACGATAGATCGACTGGCTCAGATCAAAGCCGAACTGGTGCGCACTCCGGCACGTGCTTCGGAGGATGTTCCTGCTGTCGCAGGACTGGTCGACTATATTGACGGCCTCCTCGAAGTCGGGCGGCTGCTGGGACGGGCGATAGTTCCATAAGGATCGGAAACCCGAGTGAAGGCGTTCAAGTTCGTGAGGCTGAGGACGTGTTCACTCGGGTTTTCACTTCCCTTCGTAATCGTTCTTTGGGCGAGGTCTATTCGCCGACCTCGCCGCGGCTGAGTCTGTGAGCTTCGCAGACGCCCAGCTCGAGCAGTACAACGCGGACATTCCCGGCCTCCTGCCCAGCCTGGTGGCCGGGACGATGGGCGACTGGACGCTGGTCGTCGAACCGAACGGGTGCGAGGGCGCACGACCCGAAGTGCTGAAGGCGTTGTCGGCCCGGGGGCGGGCGGTGAACGTGCTGCTCGACGGGGGCCGGTACGACCGGCTCACCTATGCCGCCGCCGGGCGGTTGCCGGCTGTCCGGCTGACGTCCTCCCCGTCCGGCTCCGGCCGCCTTCCGGGTGACGCCGACGCGGTCATCGACGCGGTCGGCACCGATGACGTCATCGGGCTCCAAGCCGCCACGCTCCTGGCGGCGGAGCACATCACCGTGCCCGCCTCACGGAGGAGTGGCTGCTGGGTGGCGGTCTCACGCGCCTGCTCGTCGAGAATCCGCTCCCCGACGACATCGTTCCCGATCAGTTACGCGACCACCGCATACTGAACCGGTTCGGCAGCACCTTCACAGCCGCACGGCGCGGTGTCCAGTCCGGGCCGGGTTCTCGTGCACCTCGTCGCGCAGTAGGGCGACCTGGCGGCGGACCTCCCGCCGACGGATGGCGTCGTCGTCGCCGCGCCGGAACTCCAGCGCCTCGGACACTGCGGGGTGCGACAGCTGCGAACCCTGGACCACCGCCTCGGTCATCAGATAGCGGATGGGAGCCGCCTTGCCAGGCGACAGATCATCAAGGATGGCCCGTACTTCGGGTCGGTTCAGACGACCTCACCGAATCCGCGGACGCGGTCGCGGGCCACGCCTACATGGGACATCTCACCGACGATCAGAAAGCCGTCGTCGTCATCATGAAGCGATGCCTGCAGCGCATCGGCCGCACCGCGCCCTGAACGCGCATCAGAGCTGATGACAAGCGGCAGGGCCGGTCATCGACGCGATGTGCCTCTGATCACTCGTCCCGTCGCCCAGGGTGTAGCCGGGCGGCGGTCGAGGCGGCGACGGACCTCGTCGGTGCCGAAGCGGTAGTCGATGCGCTGGGTGGCCTCGGCTCAGTCCTCCATCGAGCGGACCGCTGACAGGGCCTCCACGACGAACGGGTCGCTCTATCGTCTGGACGCGCTCCCACAGCGTGCCGGTGTCCTCGGTGAGGAGGCTGCCGACGGTGCCCTCGTAGGTGGGCGGTGGTCCGCGGCCAGGGCGTTGCCCAGGGGAGCGACGACGTCCCCAATGGCGGTGGACGGTTGCCGTTCCGGGTTGTACGCACGTATTTGGCACGATCGACGGTTGCGTCGCCCGCGGCGCGGAGGCGGTCGTAGTGGGTTGTCGCTGCATGGATGACGCGGAACTGGGGGCTGACCTGGGGAAACGTCTTCAAGATCATCTCCCGCATGTCCCCTGATCATGGTCGTACGGCTGCGTACGGGCGCTACCCGCTGCCTATCGAGGGTGGCAAAACCAAAGACCTGCGGCTGTGAAACCGCAGGTCAGGGGGCATATGGCGATCTCGGTGAGTGCCCCCGGCAGGATTCGAACCTGCGGCACCCGCTTTAGGAGAGCGGTGCTCTATCCCCTGAGCTACGGAGGCGGACTCTCGTAAGCCTAGCGAAAGACTGGCACTGCGTGCGACGTCAGGGGGCGATCAGTTCGGTGGCGTTGGTTATGGGTGCTGTGAGCTGCGGTAAAGGCATGACAAGTGATCAGAATCGGGGTGTTCGGGGGTGGATAGCTTCTGCCTGTGACTCGTAGGCGTGGTGCTCAGGTCCGTAGAACGCAGGCTCGGCGGCGGCCTGTGGTGTTGTTCGGTGCGTTGCTGGCGCCGGCGATTCTTGCGGGTGGGTTGTTGGCGGGGGAGGTGCAGGGGCTGGAGGTGGAGGTGCCGTGGGTTGCGCCGCCTGCCCGGAAGGTCAGTGCTGCTGTGGTGTGGGAGCCGCGGCTGGTGCCGGCTCCTGAGGTGCCGGAGCGGAGGTATGAGGGCCTTGTGCGGGTTCGGGTGCGGGAGGAGGTCGCTGCGCCGGTTGTGCCAGAGACTCGGGTGCCGGAGCGGCCTGTTGAGGAGGCTCGGGAGGAGGCGGCTGTGGAACAGGAGGTGGAGTTGGCTCCGGGTGGGTGTGCGGGGGAGTGGGTGGATACGTGGTTGGGGGATTTGTGTCGGGATTGGGAGAGTGAGCAGCGGGCTCGGGAGTCCGGTGATGGCCGGGAAGAGGAGGCGGCCGGTGGGGAGAGTTGGGTGCCGGGGGTGTGAACCTCCCCGGGTGGGGTGGCGTACTTCCTCATGAGGCCACGCGCTTCCTCATGAGGCCACGCGGTGGCCGTGCGTTCTCGGGAGGTTTGTGGGTGGAGGGCTGTACAAAGGGGGCTATTTGTCTCATAACAGCTCTTCGGAGTTCGGTCCGGGCACTCGGGGGGCTGTAGTAACGTGCGTGCCTGACCCGGGTAACGAGTTTGCAAACGGAGGAGTCGAACGTGCCAGCCCCTCGATCAGCGGGTCTGATCGCGGTCGTCATGGCGGTGGCTTCTCTCCTCACGCCCGGTGGGCAGACGCCTGCGCAGGCCCAAGCGCAGGTGAAGCAAGAGCGGCTGAAGCCCGATCCGTCCAATCTGACGGAGTTGCGGAAGGAAGCCGAGCGGTCCGCCAAGGAGCTGGAGGACGCCACCAAGGCCCTGGAGAAGCGGCGAGCCGACATCGCGGCCTCCGAGAAGACGCTCAAGAGCAAGCTGACCGCCCTGCAGAGCCTCGAGAACCGGCTTTCGGTGATGCGGCAGCCCGTGTCGCAGATGGCCGAGCTGCTCTACCAGCAGCCGCTGCTGGCGGGAGGGATCATTCCGTTCGTGTCGGGCAGCGCGGATGAGAAGACGCTGCGGGCGCTCATGGACGCGAACCAGATCGTCTCGGTACGCCAGCGGGCCGTCGAGCAGACCAGCGCGCTCTACCAGGAGGCCGAGCGGCTGGCCGCCGAGGCGCAGGAGCTGCGGGCCGGCAACCTGCTGGCCGAGGCGCAGCTGGCCGCCGAGGTGGACACGTTGCGGCAGCGGTCGGACAAGATCGTGAAGTCGCTCACCGCGGCGCTGGTGAAGCTGGGCATCAAGATCGACAAGGTGGGGCGGGCGGCCCTGGGGTGCAACCCGCTCAAGGCGGCCAACGCCGACCACTATCCGAACGGGCTCATCCCCCAGAGCATGCTCTGCCCGCTCCAGCAGAAGGGGCACAGTCTCCGGGCGGACGCCACCATCGCGTTCGTCAGCCTCAACGAGGCCTACCGGCGGCGGTTCGGCAAGCCGATGTGCGTGACGGACGCGTACCGGAGCCTCGCCGAGCAGCAGTCGGTCTATTACCGGCGGCCCGGGTTCGCGGCGGTGCCGGGGCGGAGCAACCACGGGCTCGGGCTGGCCGTGGACCTCTGTGGAGGGGTGGAGAGGTCGGGGTCGGCGGAGTTCGTGTGGATGGAGAAGAACTCCAAGCGGTATGGGTGGTTCCATCCTTCCTGGGCCTACAGCAGCCCGTTCGAGCCGTGGCACTGGGAGTACGACCCCAAGATCGACACCCTGCTCTGACGTCAGATCACGGGCACGTCGGCGCTGCAGAAGGCGCAGCGGGAGGCGGCCTTGGGGATCTCCGACAGGCACTCGGGGCAGTCGCGCGTCGTGGCCTCGATCTTGGCGGCGTTGCGCTCCCTGACGTGGGTGTACGGCTTCACGATCAGGAAGTAGACCACCGCGGCGACCATCAGGAACGACACGACCGCGTTGATGAAGTTGCCGTACATGAAGTTGGACTGGCCGACCGTGACCTTGAGCGAGGAGAAGTCGGGCAGCCCGCCGAACGCCGAGATCAGCGGCGTGAGCAGGTCGGCCACGAACGACTGCACGATCGCGTTGAACGCCGCCCCGATGATGACCGCCACCGCCAGGTCGATGACGTTGCCCTGCATGAGGAACTTCCGGAAACCTGTCATGGCAGGGAATCGTATCCGAATGATTACCCTGAGTTAGTGCGCAGGGTAATCGACAGGCGGGCGTGGGCCTGGGCCGTCGCCAGTTCGGCGGCCTGGGACGGGGTGGTGGCCAGGACGAGGAGGGCGCCTTCCTGGGACGCGCTTGAGCGGGCCGGTTTCGGGATGGTGATCACCGTGGTGTCCGTGGCGATCTCGCGGGCCGGCGCCGTCTGGTCGTGGGCGGCCAGGACGGTGATGGTCGAGCCGGGGGCCAGGAGGGAGGCCGTGGCGGGGTCGGCGATGCGTACCGGGGTCGCCACCAGGCCGGGTGGCAGCGGGTAGGTGGACAGGAGGCGGACGTCGGTCAGCGGTTCGCCGCGGCGCATGGGGGTGGCCAGGGTCTGGCCTCGGGGGAGGGTGCGTACGGCTCCGGCAGGCGGGGGGTCGAGGGCGGCGGGGCGGAAGTCGGCGGCGCTGAGCGGGCCCGGGCGCAGGTCGCGTACGGCCACCAGGACCGTGGGGGCGGCGGGCGCCGGGCGGGTGGCGAGGTAGGCGGTCACGACGGAGACGGCGGCGAGCGCCGCCGCGATGAGGCGGCGGCGACGGCCGTAGCGGGACAGCCAGGCTCCGATCACGGCAGCTCGAACGGGAGCTTGATGCCGTCGAGCGCCTGGCCGCAGGAGCACGTGCGCTCTTCGGGCAGCGACTCGACGGTCTGGGCGATCAGGGTGCGCATGCGCGTGACGTTTTGGGCGAAGAACTCGAGGACCTCGTCGTGGGTGACGCCCTGGCCGGCCTCGACGCCTGCGTCGTGGTCGGTCACCAGGGAGACGGAGGTGTAGCAGAGGGCCAGCTCGCGGGCCAGGATCGCCTCGGGGAAGCCGGTCATGCCGACGATGGACCAGCCGTTGGCGGCGTACCACTGCGACTCGGCGCGCGTGGAGAAGCGCGGGCCCTCGATGACGACCAGCGTGCCGCCGTCGACGGTCTCCCAGCCGCCGGAACGGGCGGTCTGTACGGCGACCGCGCGGCCCGACGGGCAGTAGGGGTCGGCGAACGAGACGTGGACGGCACCGTCGATGTCGTAGTAAGTCTGTGCGCGGCCGGAGGTGCGGTCGACGAGCTGGTCGGGGACCACGAGAGTGCCGGGGCCGTATTCGGCCTTGAGTGACCCTACGGCGCTGGGCGCCAGCACCTGACGGACGCCGAGGGAGCGCAGCGCCCACAGGTTGGCGCGGTAGGGGATGCGGTGGGGCGGGAAACGGTGATCTCTGCCGTGGCGGGGGATGAACGCCACCGTGCGGGAGCCGATGCGTCCGATGGTGACGACGTCGCTCGGGGGGCCGTAGGGGGTGGCGAGCTCGACCTCCTCCGCATCGTCGAGCAGGGAGTAGAAGCCGGAACCGCCGATGACGCCGATGTCTGCGCGAGTGACCATGGCGCTGAGAGTAGCCGCAGTGGCCGGCGGTGATGGAACCCGAACGGGGTTCTGTGGATAACGCGGCCGCAGGGCGAATTTGCTGGCTGGCGCGAAGAATGTGCGGGGTGTGCGCGACTGGTGCATCCAGATGTGGGCGTGCTCGACCGTATATGCGGGCGTGCGCGACCGGTACGTCTATATGCAGGCGTGTATATGCAGGCGTGCGCGACCGGTGCCGCGGCTTCAGGGCGAACGAGCGGGTTCCGCCCCAGTGCACGGATAAGTGACCGGAGGCGGGCAAGCCACCAGGCAGAGGTAGGCGGCCAGGCTCGGGCAAGTGATCGGGCGCGAGCGAGCGACCGGGCGCGGGCAGACCACGCCGCGGGGGATCAAGCGCGGAGGTTCAGGTTCAGCTGACCTGCGACCGGCCAAGGAAGCGGGCGACGGCGGGCCAGCTGGCCTGCGGCCGGCAGGGGAAGCGGGCGACGGCGGGCCAGCTGGCCTGCGGCCGGCAGGGGAAGCGGGCGACGGCGGGCCAGCTGACCTGCGGCGATCAGCTGGAAGCGGCGGCGGGAGCGGGGGAGCTGGTCGAGGACGAGCTGGACGACCCCGAGTCCGATGACGACGACTTGCTCTCCCCGGACTTCGGCGAGGAAGACGAAGAAGAGGGCGAGGAAGAAGAGGACGTCGAGGACGAGCGGTTGTCGGTCCGGTAGAAGCCCGAGCCCTTGAACACGATGCCGACCGCGGAGAACACCTTCCGCAGGTTCCCCTGGCAGCTAGGGCAGACCGTCAACGCATCGTCTGTGAACTTCTGGACCACCTCGAGCTGCTCACCGCAGTCGTTGCAGGCGTACTGATAAGTCGGCACGCGCTCCTCCTTACAAGCTTTGGCACTCGAGCGATGCGACTGCTAATGGTAACCGATAGGTCCAAACACCTATTCCAGCCCCCGCTCTCCGTACCAGCCGGCCAGCTTGCCGCGGCGGTTGACCGCGCGCAGGCGGCGTTCGACCTGGTCGCGGCAGGCGGCGGTGGCGACGATGAGGAGCTGGTCGTCGGTACGCAGGCGGGTGGAGCCGGTGGGGACGAACGATCGGCCGTCCCGTACGACGAGCGTCACGGCGGCGCCGGCGGGCAGCCGCAGCTCGAAGACCTCGACCCCGTGCAGCAGCGACTCCGGGGGGATCTTGACCTGCAGCAGGTCGGCGTGCAGCTCCTCGAGGGGAGCCGACTCGACGGACAGGTCGTGCGCCTCGGCGGGGGCGCTCACCCCGAGCAGCCGCGCCGCGTACGGCAGGGTCGGCCCCTGGAGCAGGGTGAACACGATGACGATCACGAAGACCTGGTTGAAGATTTCCTTGGAGCCCTCGATGCCGGCCGCCCAGGGGATGGTCGCGAGGACGATCGGCACGGCGCCCCGCAGGCCGGCCCACGACAGGAACGCCTGCTCGCGCCAGGTCACCCGGTCCAGCCGCAGCAGCCGGGCGAGCAGCGAGGAGACGGCGACGGACAGCGGGCGGGCGACGAGCGCGAGGACGGTGCCGGTGATCAGGCCGGGTACGACGGCCGACGGCAGCTCCTCGATGTGGGCCAGCATGCCGAGCATGACGAACAGCCCGATCTGCGCCAGCCACGCGGCCCCTTCCGCGAAGCTCCTGGTCGCGGCGCGGTGGGGGAGGTGCGAGTTGCCGAGGATGAGCCCGGCGAGGTAGACGGCCAGGAAACCGGAGCCGTGCAGGAGGACGGCGCCGCCGTACGAGACGAAGGTCAGGGCCAGGACGGCGATGGGGTACAGGCCGGAGGCGGGCAGGGCGACGTGGCGCAGCGCGTACGCGCCGGCGGGCCCGACGGCGAGCCCGACCGCCGCGCCGATGACGAGTTCCAGAGCCGTCTCGAGGAGGAACGTTCCAAGGCCCGCTGACGTTTGTGAAGCGCCGGTGAGCAGGACGACCGCGATGACCGTCGGCGCGTCGTTGAAGCCGGACTCCGCCTCCAGGACGCCGCCCAGGCGCGGCGGCAGCGGCAGCCTGCGCAGCACGGAGAAGACGGCGGCGGCGTCGGTGGAGGCGAGGACCGCGCCGACGATCAGCGCGGTCCGTACGTCGAAGCCGAGCGGCCCCTGGATGACGAACGCGACGATGAGGATGCTCACCGCCACGCCCACGGTGGCCAGTACCAGGGCCAACGGGACGGAACGGCGTACATGCGACCAGTTGGTGGTGAGCCCGCCCTCGGCGAGGATCACCGCCAGCGCCCACAGGCCGATCTGCTGGGCGACCTGCGGGTTCTCGGTGGGGAAACCGATCCCGGAGAGCCCCAGGGCCAGTCCGAAACCGAGGAAGACCAGGAGGCTGGGCAGGCCGGTGCGGTGCACCAGCCGTACGGACGCGATGGCCGCGATGACGACGGCGGCGCCGAGGAGGAGCGAGACGTCAAGCGTCATCTGACCCCCTCCTCCTGCACCGCCGTCACATCAGCCTAGTGATGCCCGAGGGGGTGGCGGCGTAGCGTACGCGCTGGTCGTGGGGCTCGTGCGGGACGCCGTCGATCAGCTCACCGTCGTGCAGCAGCGCCACGGTCGGGACGTTGGGGCCGACGCGGGCGAGCGCGCGGTCGTACGAGCCGCCGCCCCGCCCCAGGCGGACGCCGGTGACGCGGTCGACGGCCAGGGCGGGGACGATGACGAGGGCGGCGGTGCGTACGGCGTCGACGCCGCGCCGCGTGTCGACCGGCTCCATGATCCCGTAGCGGCCTGGCGCGAGCGTGTCGGGCCCGTCGTACACCGCCCAATCCAGGTCGTTGTCGGCACGCAGGACCGGCAGGATGACGGTGGCGCCATGTTTCCAGAGAGCGAACACCAGTCCGTGCGTCTCCGGCTCCGACCCCGTTGACCAGTAGCAGGCCACCAGACCGGCCATCTGCGCCCACGGTTGTTCGAGCAGCGTTTCGCGGACCTTGATGGCGTTTGCCCGCACTTGATCGGGGGAGAGTGCGATACGCGCCGCGTTCAGCTCGCGACGGAGGTTCAACTTGTCCACAGATCCCTCCACTAGGGTCTAACTCATGGCTGACTTCGACCCTGTGACGAAAGCCGTCGTGCCCGCCGCGGGTCTGGGCACCCGGTTCCTTCCGGCGACCAAGGCGACACCCAAAGAGATGCTGCCCATCGTCGACAAGCCCGCGATCCAGTATGTCGTCGAGGAGGCCGCCTCCGCCGGGCTGCTCGACGTTCTCATGGTCACCGGCAAGAACAAGCGCTCGATCGAAGACCACTTCGACCGGGCCTTCGAGCTGGAGGAGGCGCTGGAGGCGAAGGGCGACGAGCACCGGTTGTCCCAGGTCCGCGAGCCGGCCTCGCTGGCCACGCTGCACTACGTACGCCAAGGCGAGCCCAAGGGGCTCGGCCACGCCGTGCTGTGCGCCAAGCACCACGTGGGCGACCACCCGTTCGCCTGCCTGCTCGGCGACGACCTCATCGACTATCGCGACAACCTGCTGCGCCGCATGATCGAGGTGCGCGACACGTTCGGCGGAAGCGTGATCGCGCTGATGGAGGTGCCCAAGGAGTCGGTCTCGCTGTACGGCGTGGCGACCATCGAGGCCACCGCCGAGGACGACGTCGTCCGCGTGACCGACCTCGTCGAGAAGCCGCCGGCCGACGAGGCGCCGTCCAACTGGGCGATCATCGGCCGTTACGTCATCGACCCCGCGGTCTTCGAGGTCCTGGAGAACACGCCCCCCGGGCGCGGCGGGGAGATCCAGCTCACCGACGCGCTGCGTACGCTGGCCCAGCGCGGCCGCGACGAGGGCGGTCCCGTGCACGGCGTGCTGTTCAGGGGACGCCGCTACGACACGGGCGACAAGCTCGACTATCTGCGGACGGTGGTGAAGTTCGCGGCGGACCGGGAGGATCTGGCGCCGGAGTTCGTGCCGTGGCTGCGGGAGTTCCTCGATGAAATCAGTTGACGCGCATCTGGCCGAGATCCTGGCCACTGTACGTCCGCTGGCCCCCCTTGAGCTCGAACTGGAGCAGGCGCTCGGCACGACGCTGGCCGAGGACATCTCCTCGCCGGTGCCGCTGCCGCCCTTCGACAACTCGGCCATGGACGGCTACGCGGTGCGGGCCGAGGACGTCGCGCGCGCGCCCGTGACGCTGCCGGTGATCGACGACGTCGCGGCGGGGTCGCTGGAGCTGCGGGCCGTCGGGCCAGGCCACAGCGTGCGCATCATGACCGGTGCCCCGCTGCCGGCGGGCGCCGACGCGGTGGTGCCGGTGGAGTGGACGGACGGGGGCACGGTCTCCGTACGCATCGACCGCGCCGCCGAGCTCGGCAACGCCGTGCGGCGGGCGGGTGAGGACGTACAGGCCGGCGAGGTCGTGCTCAAGGCCGGCACCATGATCGGCCCCGCCCAGCTCGGCATCATCGCCGGGGTGGGGCGGCGGCGGGTGCGGGCGCGGCCGCGTCCGCGCGTGGTCGTCATCTCGACGGGCGCGGAGCTGGTCGAGCCGGGCGGCACGCTCGCGCCCGGCCAGATCTGGGACTCCAACAGCTACACCCTCACCGCCGCCGTACGCCAGGCCGGAGCCGACGGCTTCCGCGCCGGCTCGGTCGGGGACGATCCGGGCATCCTGCTCGACCGGCTCGACACCCATCTCGTACGCGCCGACGCGATCATCACCAGCGGCGGGGTGTCGATGGGTGCGTACGAGCCCGTCAAGGAGGCCCTGGCGCCGCTCGGCACCGTCCGCTTCGAGAAGGTGGCCATGCAGCCGGGCATGCCGCAGGGCTTCGGCGTGCTGGGGGAGGACCAGGTGCCGATCTTCGCCCTGCCGGGCAACCCGGTGTCGTCCTTCGTGTCGTTCATGCTGTTCGTCCGCCCGGCTCTCGACAAGATGCGCGGTCTGCCCGGCGGCATGCCCCGCACACTGACCGCGCGCACGGCGGGGCCGCTGCGGTCGCCGTCCGGGCGGCGGTCCTATCTGCGCGGTGTCCTCGCCGACGACGGCACGGTGGCGCCCGCCCACGGGCAGGGCTCCCACCAGCTCGCCGCGCTGGCCGCGGCGAACGCGCTGATCGTGGTGCCGGAAGACGTGACCGAGGTCGACGCGGGGTCCTCGGTGGAGGTGATCAGGCTGTGAGCGAGCTGACCCACATCGACGAGACCGGCGCCGCCCGCATGGTCGACGTCTCTGCCAAGGACGTCTCCGCCCGTACGGCCGTCGCCAGCGGACGCGTGCTGCTGACGGCCGAGACGGTGGCGCTGCTGCGGTCGGGCGAGGTGCCCAAGGGCGACGCGCTGGGCGTGGCCAGGATCGCCGGGATCATGGGGGCGAAACGTACGCCCGATCTGATCCCGCTCTGCCATCCCATCGCGCTGCACGGCGTGAAGGTGACGCTCGACGTCGAGGACTGGGGCGTGGCCATCACGTGCCGGGTGAAGACCGCCGACCGCACGGGCGTGGAGATGGAGGCGCTGACCGCGGTGTCCGTGGCGGCGCTCGCGCTGATCGACATGGTCAAGGCGGTCGATCCCGGCGCGGTGATCACCGACGTGCGGGTGGAGGAGAAGCTCGGCGGCAAGACCGGCCGGTGGACGCGGGACGGGGCATGATGCGCGCCTTGGTGATCACGGTGTCGAACCGGGCGTCGGCCGGGATTTATGCGGATAAATCCGGGCCGTTGCTGGCGTCGTTGCTGCGTGACGAGGTCGGCTGCGAGGTCGAGGGGCCCGTGGTGGTGCCCGACGGCGAGCCGGTGGAGGCTGCGCTGCGTGACGGGGTCGCGGGGGGTTATGACGTCATCGTGACCACCGGGGGCACCGGGTTGACGCCGATGGATCTGACGCCGGAGATGACCGCTCGGGTGATTTCTCGGGAAATTCCCGGTATAGCGGAGGCAATTCGTCAGGCTAATCGCGAGAAGGTGCCGACCTCGATCCTCTCGCGCGGATTGGCCGGACAGGCAGGGGAAACCTTGATCATTAATTTGCCCGGATCCTCCGGCGGCGTACGCGATGGCGTCGCCGTACTCGCGCCCATTCTCCGCCACGCCGTCGACCAGATCCGCGGCGGTGATCATCCGCGCTGACCGGGATTCGGCCGGTCACCCCGTGGCGACATCGTGCCCGATAGGGGGATGATGAGAGATGTGGATCGACTTCGTGGCTGGCCGGCGACACTCAACGAAGGTCCGGTAGGCCTCCGGCCGCTACGGTTGGGCGACGTACGCGTATGGCGCGAGACGCGAGTGCGCAATGCCGACTGGCTGCGCCCGTGGGAGCCGAGCAACCCCGAGACGCCCCTGTTCAGGACCGGTCTCGGCCCCTACGTCTCCATGGTCGGCACCCTGCGGCGCGAGGCCAGGCAGGGGCTGGCGCTGCCGTGGGTGGTGACGTACAACGGGCGTTTCGCGGGCCAGCTCACCGTCGGCGCCATCGTGTGGGGATCCGCCCGTTCTGCCCAGGTCGGCTACTGGATCGACGGGGCTCTGGCGGGTCGCGGCATCACGCCCACCGCCCTCGCGATGGCCGTTGACCACTGCTTTTTCACCACCGGATTGCATCGGCTCGAAGCGAACATCCGCCCCGAGAATCACGCCAGCCGTAGGGTGGTTGAGAAGCTCGGTTTCAGGGAAGAAGGCATTCGGCGGCGCCAACTCCACATCGACGGAGCCTGGCGCGACCACATTTGCTACGCGTTGACCGTCGAGGACGTTCCCGGCGGGCTGCTCGTGCAATGGCGTCGCGCGCGTGAGTCAGCGGCTCACGGGGGGTCCTCCGTCGAAGAGGTTTGACGATCTCGCGACACACCGCACCGAATGCTCGTCAATCAGTGACACGCGGTCTTACGGTGCGTGACGTGAGCACATTCAAGGCGCGACGAGCACAACCGCGTCTTTGTGCTGCCCGGAGGTGGTGGTCGTGAGCCCCGTCCTCCTCTATCTCGCCATCGTCATCATGTGGCTCTGCGTCCTGATTCCGATGTGGCTGCGCAGAGACAAGACAAATCTCGCCGAGCTGGCCGAGCTCGAAGAGTATTACACCGGCGAGCACCAACTGCCCGATCTCGACAACCTGGCCCCATCCGATCCCGATGAGGACGACGGCACACCGCCGGTCGAGATCGAGAAGGTCGACGTCCGCCAGTTCCGGCTCCGGCGCCGCGCCATCATCGTCGCCCGCCGGCGCCGCCTGCTCTTCTTCACCGCGCTGCTGGTGCTGGCCTCCATCGTGACGGCCGCGGTCCAGATGATGCCGTGGTGGGGGGTGGCGCCGTCCGTCGTCGTCACGCTGACGTACATGGCGTTTCTGCGCATCGCCGTACAGGTGGACAGGGAACGCCGCGAACGCGCCCGCCAGGCGCGCGCTGAGCGCCGCCGGCGGCTACGCGAGCAGCGCCGCGCCGCCGCCGAGGCGGAGGCCGAAGTCATCGACTTCACGCCGATGCACGCCGACGTCCTCTTCGACCAGTACGCCGAACCACCCAAGCGGGCGGTGGGCGACTGAAACGGTGGCGCGAGGACTCTCTGGAGTTTGCTAATCTAGTCGAGTCCTTGGGGATGTAGCGCAGTCCGGTAGCGCACTTCGTTCGCATCGAAGGGGTCAGGGGTTCGAATCCCCTCATCTCCACCAGGAAGTTGCAGGTGAGAAGGGTCTCTGGAGCAATCCAGGGGCCCTTTTCTCATGTCTGGAAGTCGATGGGAGCCAATCGGGGAGCCATCTCACTCGGACTCTCTACCCGTGTCGGCTGTCGCCGAAGATGGTGTTCATCGTGTCGGCACCCTTGGTGATCACTGGCCGTAGCTGGTGCCGGTAGACCGCTTCTGTGACGCTGGTGCCCGCGTGCCCGACGAGATCGGCGATGGTCTCGATGGGTACGCCTTGGTCACTCATGATCGAGACGAACGAGTGACGCAGTTCTCGGGGACTCCAAGTGGTTCCGAGTCCCGCTGCCTTGGTGATCTTCCGGAATGCCCGTCGTACGTTCGAGGCGTCCAGTGGGGTGCCGACACTCGTGCAGAACACCAGGTTGTGATCCTGCCATGCCTCACCGATCTTGAGCTTCTGGGCGGCTTGGCTGACGTGGTGCTGCCGGAGTGCCTGAGCTGCCAGCTTGGGCAGTTCTAGCGTGCGCCTGGACTTACGGGTCTTGGTGTCTCCTCCTTCGCGCTCGGAGCGCCATACGAAGATGGCGAACTTCGTGTACTTGAACCCCGCCTCGGTCACCGGCTGCCAGGACTTGAGCTTGGGAACCCACGCCACAACGTGATCCCAGCGCAGTGCCCGAGCTTCCTCGGTGCGGATACCTGTCGTGAGGCTGATCACCACGTAGGCGTGGAGTTCGGACGGCTTGGCTGCATTGAGCACCGCTTCGGCTTGTTGCCGGGTGAGTGCCTTGCTCGGCCGTCCGTTCGTGCCCGTGGGCGTGGTGACCAGGTCAGCAACATTTCTGAGCACCATGTCGCGTGCCTGAGCTTGCCGGATAGCCCGCTTCAGTACGCCGTGGGTCTCCCGCAAGGTGGTGGTGGCCAGTTTGCCGGCGAGCCGGTCAAGCCATTCGTCCACGTGATCCGCGCGTAGTTGCTGGAGCTTGATCTTGCCAAGCCCAGGGATGACGTGCGTCTCGGCGAGGGTGCGTAGCTTGGTGACGGTCTTCTCGGATCGGCCCTTGAGGCCCTTGCTCAGCCAGTCGTTGACGGCATCGCACACGGTGTAGGTCTCCGACGCGGTGACGCCGGACTCAAGCGCTTTGACGGCCTTGATCAGCTTGTCTTTGACCACGGCCTTGGTTCTGCCCTTGCGCTTGAGGCGCTGGCGTTTGCCGTCGGGGCCGAATCCGAGGGAGATGGCTCCGGTGAAGCCGTCGCCCTCGGGATAGATGGTCGCTTCGTACTTGCCGATCAGGATCTTGGCCAAGGGATCACCCCTTCTCGTGACGGTTGAGGTACTCCTCGATCGCCTTCCTGATCACCCACGACACATCTCGCTCCTGCGACTCGGCGTACTTGCGGAGACGGTCTTTGAGTTCCGTGTCCACGCGTACGGGAGGCAGGGTCGTTCGGTCGCTCGTCATAGACGGCTTCCTTTCGTGTCATGCAGTTATCAAGAGGCGCTCGCCGGGTTGTGCGGTGGTGCCGCACAACCCGACTCTGTAGAACGTTGTAGCACGCTGCTCTACGCCTCGTCCATGGCCTCCAGCGAAGAGACGAACTCGGCAAGGTGGCGATCGGTGATCCGGCGCAGCTTGCCGATCTTGATGCTCTTGAGCTGGCCGGTGCGGAGAAGGAAGTAGACCTTGTCACGTCCGACGCTCAGCATCTCCGCGACTTGTTCGACGGTGTACGCCTGCATGTGCATCCCCCTCTCGGTCGTCGGCTTGTGCGGCTCCCTCACGGTCATCGGTAACGGCGTGTGATTGTCCGTCCGTTCGTCCGTCCGCGCCTGTCACGCCCTCTACACGCGCAGACGCGCGGACGGACGCGGACGGCGGACGCGGACGATTACGGATCGTGCACCTCTGGGAGGGCTCGCCAGCGGCCCCGAGAGACCTGCTCGACCTGACGGGCACGGCTCAGGTCCTGGAGGCGTTGGTAGACCCACGTACGGCGCATGCCGGTCTCACGCATGAGATCGCCGATGCTCACGCCGTCGCTCGGGGCCTGTCTCAGCGTGGCTGTGAGTATCTCCTCAGCAGTCCGTACGGTGCTGTCGCGCGCATGTCGGGGCGACGGTCGGGCGGTGGGCTGAGCTGGTATGGGGGGCATCTCAGCCGCGCGTTCCAGGGCTTGGGCCGATATCTCGTCGAGGGGTGGGCGGTGCTGCGCGTGCTGTTCGGCGGTGGCCTGTACGCCCTCGTCGTCGAGCAGGTAGCTGCGGGCGCGGCGGGGGATGTCGTGTTCCGGGGAGCTGATCAGGAACTTGCCGGGGGCGTCCAGCTTGTGCGGGTGCCATCCGGCCTTGACCATGCCCTGTCCCAGGACGAGATCCCCATCGCGGGCTTCCCGGACGCGGAAGCACAGCCGGACGTCCATTTGGGAGCGGACCGCGCTCTTGCCCATCGCGTCCTTGGACGGGCGTTGGGTGGCGGCTATTAGGTTGACCGCAGGCGCTCGGCCACGCCGGGCGATGGAGTCGGCGTAGTCGATCGCGCGTGGGGCTTCGCTGGCCAGTTCGGCGTATTCGTCGATGACGATGATCAGCGCCGGTCTGTCCGGTGATGGCTCCCACACGCGTTCGCCTCGCCTGGTGAGGTCGTCGGCGCGGCCGTCGAGGATGACGACGGCATCGGCGAGCAGGGTCTCTGCTTCCTGTGGGGTGGTGGCGATGCGGCCGATGCACGATGCCCAGGGCAGCAGCTCCATGCCGCGTTTGAGGTCGACGGCCCACAGGATCACGTCCTGGCAGGCGGTCAGGTCGCCGAGCAGGACGTTGACGCCACCGGACTTGCCGGCCCCCGACATGCCCGCGAACAGGGCGTGTCGTCTGAGCAGGGGGACGCGTACGGGTGCTCCGTCCTCGAACAGTCCGAGCTTGGTGGGTTGGGTGATGGAGGTGATGGACGGGCCTGGCCAGGTGATGGCGTTGGCGTGCGGGTCGGTCTCGATCACCCGGACATCGGCGCGGTTGGCCTTCTTGCTGGCCACGGGCTGAACGCGGATGCCGCCGCGTGTGGTGCCGAGTGCCGATTCCAGGCGGGGGACGGCGTTGATGGCGTCTTCGACGGTCTGGCCGACTCCGAGTCCGAGGCGGAAGCGGTAGCCCCACAGGTCCACCATGGCCGATTGGATGCGGGACCCGGCCAGGCCGACGGCTTGGGCGATGTCCGGCCAGGCGGCCAGTGTGCGCTCCACCCGTACGCGGGCACGCCTGCGGCGGTGCGCCCACCAGGGCACGGCCAGCACGATGGTGCCGATGCCCAGGACGGCGGGCAGGGGGTTCGTGAACGGGCCGAAGTGGGTTGCCAGGGCGAGCCAGGTTCCGGCGAACGCCGTGGTGGCGGCGGCGTAGCCGCGTTCGATCGGGCGTGGCAGGTTGACCCACCGGCCCCCGATGGCCAGCGCGCCCGCCACGATGACAGTGGCGATGATCAGGGTGGGCCACCATTCGGGGAACCAGTGCCGCATGGCGAGGCTTGCGATCAGGAGGGACGTGGCCATGGTGAGTGGGGCGAGTTCGGAGCGGTATCGCCAGGCCAGACGGGCGATACTGGCGATGGCCAGGGGTGCGAACTCCAGGTCTTCAATGCCGGCGACGGGCTGGACGCCGTAGCGTCGCATCCGGCGTGCGTTGCGGCGTATCTCGTGGCGTGAGGCGCGGTGCCGGCTCATCGGCTCTCACCGGCCGTCTGGTCGGAGTGGGTCTGGGCGTGCAACTCGTCGCGCACGTAGTACAGGGGGTCGTCGTCGCCGTCGTGGTCGGCCGCCAGGGTGGCGCGGATGGCGGCGAGCAGGTTGGCGCGCTGGTGGCGGATGCTGGTCAGCTCCGCGCGTAGGCCGGTGACCTCGTCAATTAGGGTCTCGATGTCGTCGAGCGCTGCGATCACGTACGCCCGGACGGATGGCGGAGAGGTCGGGGTGAGCGCCGTCAGGAGTTGGGCGGCGGTGGTGTTGCGGTGGGCTACCTCCTGGAGATCGGTGTGCGGGTAGGGGTGGCGGTGGGTCATCAGGCATCACGTCCTTCGGTCGGGGACGGGGGTCAGTGGCTGGTGAGCCAGCTCAATGCGGCGCGCATGATGGCGCGGATGTCGGGTGCGAGTGTGGTGGCGGCCAGTAGGAAGCCGAACAGCAGCGTGATCAGCGCGTGCCACCAGCGCAGTCCCAGGTAGCGCCAGGCGATGAACACCAGCGCGCCGAACACGAGCACCAGCGGGACGGTGACGGTCATGGGCTTCACCTCCTCTCGCAGACGGGTTCGATAGGTGGTGGGGGTCAGATGCCGTCGTGGCGGGACTTGCGGCGGTGCCAGCGCCAGCGGGCGCGGCACTTGCGGCACCGCTGGTTGCCGGGCGTTGCGGGGGCGCCGCACGGGCACCGGCCAGGCAGGAACGGGAACGTGCGCATCAAGGCTTCACCTCCTCCCGGCATAGGCGGTCGGCCGGCCGCGGTGGGCGTAGGTGCCCAGCAGGCGGCGGCTCAGGGCTCCGGTGGGGGCGTGGCGGCGGTCCTCGGCACGGATCACGGCGACCGCCACCACGAACAGCGCCAGCGTGGCGACCGACAGGGCCAGGGCCAGGAACACGACGAACAGTCCGATGTCCACTGCTCACGCCCCCTCGATCTCGTCGAGGGCGATCGCGTCGCGGTAGGAGTCGCGCGCGGCGCGGCGCTCGATCGCGGCTTGGGTGATGAGGACGGCTTCGTAGCGGACGCTGCCGAAGGTGATGCCGGCGACGTGGTGCCCGTTCTCGGCTATGGGCGTGGTGCCCAGCAGGGCGGCGATGCGCCCGACTTCGGTGATCGCCTCAGCCTCGGTGGAGGCGTCGGTGTCGTAGTTGGTGTGTACCGACACCCGGACGGGTCCGTATCTGGGAACGGGCACCTGCGGGTGGCTGTCCAGGAACGCCGCCAGGGCGCACAATCCGCTGATCAGTTCGCGGCGGTGGTGGTGCTGAGCTGGGCTCATCTAGATCACATCCCTTCCGTTTCCGGTGACCTACGAGGTGAAGGTAGGTTCCGGGGAAGGGGTGAACCCATCGCGCGATGTGATCATGCAATGAGATCAAAAACATTCGGCGATGAGATGGATCAAATCCCGTGGTGAGATAACCCCCAGCTCACGGCACGCGTCCATGAAGAGACCCCCGACAGAGCCCTTGGGAACTGGCGCTCGCGCGAGCGCAGAAGACTCTGCCGGGGGCGTTGACGCGACGACGCAGGACGCGGGGCAAGGTGTGAGCGAGCCGGTCAACCGCACCGTCGCGCGTCTGTGGGGCCTCCCTCAGGGTTGATCCGGCACGGGCTCCATTCCGTGCAGCTCGACGACCTGAGCGGTGGCGAGCGCATAGGGGTGGTGCTGGAAGTCATCCCAGGCAACGAACACGTTGTGAGCCGTGGGCATGACCGTGTTGAGCAGCCCGGGACGGTACAGGTCCGCCAGCACGCCGACACTGCGGGCCGCGGTCACGGTGAAGACGGTGAAGTCCTCACGCAACATGGGGCACTCCTCCAGCGCCTTCGGAATGCACCGCCAGCAGGTCGGCGGGGCGTTGGTGCGTCCGCTGTGCAGCCCGGTGCGCTCGAACACCGTCTTGGTCAGCGGCCACGGGATCAGACCCGACGCGGAATCGGTCGCTGGGGTGCCGCACACCTGGCACAGCAGCTTGTCCATGCACCTCCACTGCCTGCGCGTGTTCAGCTTGCGCATGCGCTCCGTGCCACGCGTGGCTGGATGGTCACGAAGGTCGCGGGTACGGGCTCGCAGGATGCCGCCCTCGCTGCGCACTTTCGCCGCGTGCAGGCTCACCCAGTCGCCGGGACGTGATGGCAGGTAGGCCAGTCGCAATCTGCCCGCATGCGGTACGAACCCGATCGGGTCGTTCACCAGCTCGTTGGCGAACGCGATGGTGTACGGGATCGTCGAGTAGCCGCTCACGCCAGACCGCCCCTCTGGAGTGGCATCTCGCCGGACGGGGCCGGGGTGGGCTGGGAGTGCTTAGCCGGGGCAGATCGCAAGTCTCCGATGCGCGCGGCGATGCGCCTGGCTGCTCTCTGCGGCTCTGCCGATGGGTGCCAGGCGTAGATGGGGCGATCTCGTCGATCGTTCCAGCCTGAACACCACCAAAAGAGATCTCCGTTCGTCCACACGACCAGGCCGCGTGAAACCGACACCACGGCCAGCCCGTAGCCGTCGTTCACATCGGTTGTGATCCCATGGGCGGCCAGCTCTCGTTGCAGCCGGACAGCCACGGCAACGGCGGTGATGGGAGCGAGACGAGGCGTCTCTTGCTCCGGAGTCATGTGCCGGCCTCCCGCAATCGGTTCACCGATCAATGGATGGCGGAAGCCAGACAAATGCGGATCTTCGAAACTACTCAGATCAGCTCTGACCTGCGCCACGGACTGATGTGAGGTTTCCAAGCAAAGCGGTTCCGCATAATCTCACCGTGAGATCTCACGGTGTGATGGACTAAGAACAGCTCCACTACTCCCGGAAGGCAGCGCTACCAGGGGAACGGAACGCCGCCATGACGATGGACCAAGAGCGAGTTCGCCATGTCCTTGAGACTGTTTTCGCACGTCAGGACGTGGAAGATGTCTGCAAACAGCGTGATCTCGGCGGCGTTATCCGCATCCTGACCAAGTACGGCATCACCCAGGGCCAGATCTCGAACCTCACCGGAATCCCTCAAGGGCGCGTCAGCGAGTACAAGAGCGGCAAGCGCGTCCCGACCGCAAAGCATACATTTGAGTCGTTTGCTGATGGTTTGGGCATGCCTGGCCACTTGCGACGCCATCTGGGCTTGGCGTCCTCCGGTGGCGGGGGCGGTGTGCGAGTCGTCAGCGATGGGGTGCAGATCCCCACGGACACATTCGACTTGCAGCTCTTCGCTGAAGCGATCGGGAAAAGGGGCGAGCCGTTGAAGCGCCGCGAACTACTGGCCATGGTCGGACAACTCGGTGCCCAGTCAGCTCTGGCTCAAAGTGAGGCATGGGAGAAAGTAGCCTTCGCTCTGTCCAGGCCCAGCGCCATTGACGAAGCCGTCGTCCGGGAGATGGAAGCGAGAGCCGCCGGATTCCACCGCCTCGAAGAGATGCTCCCTGCCCACACGATCTTCAAGGGCTTGGCGGCCCACCTGAATGAGGTCGGCACCATCCTGAACGGCACAGCTGCGGACCCCAAGGACGAGCTTCGTAGACGCTTGATCGTGGTCGCCGGCGAAAGCAGCGTGCTTGCCGGTTGGATCGCAACGGACCTCGGCAACATCTCGGCGGCACGGAACTTCTACGATACCGCCGAGAAGGCGTCGAAAGAAGCCGACGATCCAGCAATCATCGCGTGTGCATTCGGATACAGAAGCTACATTCCGAGCGGCAAGGGTAACCACGGAAGAGCCCGAGCCCTCCTGACAACGGCTCTACAGCACCTGCCCAAGGACACCTCCCCGGGAACCACATCATGGCTTGCCGCCAGACACGCGGAAGAAAGCGCCGCACTCGGAGAAAGCGACGCAGCCCTTCAGTCATGGGAGGCGGCACGCGAAGCGTTCAACATCGCTGACCCGGAGGAGGACCGCGTATGGACTCGGTTCCTGGACCGGGATCGGTTCGACTCCTTCGCCATCTCCACCTACGCACAGATCGGCCAACTGAACGAGGCTGAGGCGGTTGCGCATGCGGTTATATCACGACTGTCCGAGGTGGAGAGGAAACGGGCAGGCATCATTCTTGGCGACATTGCCACGGCCCATATCGTCCATGGCTCAGTACAAGAGGCGGCAAGAGCAGCTAGGGAAGGTCTCACCGTCATTCGCGAGACGGAATCCGGCATTTGGCTGCCACGATTCATCGTTCTCGGAGAAGCGCTCAGGCGCTGGCAGACTCAACCACTAGTCCGCGCCTTCCTGGAAGAATTGGCTGTTACGAAGCGTCAGTTCTCTGCGTCTCCGCGCTGATCCAGCTAAGGTAGTCGTCGTTTCCTGCGGCGATTTCAGTTGCGATGATTTCTGGTGTCTCATAACTGTGGTTGGCTTTGATGTGGTTCTCAAGCGCGTCGAGCAGGGCACGCGTCGTCTTGATGACCAACTGCCATTCCTGCTCGTCACGTAATGAGCCTCGCCACCAGTACACGGACCGAATCGGCCCGATGATCTGTACGCCAGCGGCGAGCCGTTGCGAGGTGATGCTACGCGCCAGAGCAGCGCCCTCGTCAGCGCTCGGCACGGTGGTCATGACCTGTAGGTAATCCATTATAACTCAGTTCCCCTTGAGTCGAGGGTGGTTATCCATACTGGTTCCCACAGTAGAGTTATCGATAGATATAAGCATTCCTCGCAGGGTCAATTCCTTTGTTCCATTTTTTCCGCTGCTCCAGTTTCACGGTCTGCGTACGACAATTAGTCTATACTCCCCACGGGAATTCGCAGCCTCGCGAGCGCTGCACGCCCGCGCGCCCCCATGTGATGGGTGTGGTCAGCTCTGGGAAAGATCCAGCTGGTCGATCGGCTCAACCTCAGGACTGAGTCGTTTTCGCACGCGACGCAAGGTATTCACGAATGAGCGAGTGAGAAAACGTATATCCGCCCAGAGATGGAATCAGCACGGACATTTTTTGGAGCGAATAGAAGCTATGCCAGTACGGATTAGGGAGAAGTCTCGTTTTGCTAGCTAATTGCCATCCTGTGTAGCGGAAAATTAGCTCTATGCCACCATTTGCGAGTGCGGAGATGATGGCGAATGGCACTATAAAATAAGGCAGAATTACAGCTAGTGGAATAGGAGTAATTTCCTTGTATGCCATACTCCAAGGCAGGCCCCACATGAACATCGATAGATACATTGCACCGGCAACAATGCCCATGCTTGCCAAGCTTGATGCGATAAGGCTGCGATTCTCTTGACCTGGATATTTCGGAAGTACCGACTCTGTGCTACTTGTTGTGCTCGCGCGAATTAGTGCCAGGCCAGGATAGATTCCAACCATCACAGTTAGTGCGAAGTAAGCAGTACCAATCGCTTGATTGCCCAGCTGTCCAGCATGCATTAGTCCGTTTGCTATGGCTCCAAGTAGACAGTATGCCACTATCCATCTTATCAAGATAGTGAATATCGCCTTCCTCTCTATTGGGCCGTTCTGGAAGCCGTCTGACCTCTTGAGCCAGGAAACTGCATATATGCGCAACATCGCAACAAATGCAACTACGCTAACTATTGTGCTGCCTGCATATACAGGGAATGTTTCAGCGCCTTCGATCAGCCAGAGATATGGCAGCCGAACTCCAAGGTATATGCTGGCGAAAATAGCGCTCGCATACCAGGCGGCCCGTCGCGCAACCGTCTGCTTTAGTGTCGGAGTTATGTGAGTGCGCGGGAGTCGGTCTGGATAGAATACGCTCTCATTCTGAAGAGTCAGGTGGGCAGCAAGTCGCGGGAGCCATCCATTCAGTCCGAGATCGGCCTTTGGGTGTCTCTTTGTTGCTCGTGATTCTACTCTGGCAAAAAATTCTGTTAAGATCGTCGCCTTCCATGAGCCGCGCACGAGCTTAATTGTCTCCGACGGTGCGTCTGCATAGACGTTTAGTGCCAGCGCGATAAATAGCGGAGTGCGCAGTAGGTCTCGAAGCTTCCTGTCTGATCTTATCTTCTTCGATAGTCCGCTATAGACAGCTTCGCGTTGTTCAACTATTTCTAAAACCGCCTGATGTGTAAGTGACAGCAACTCAAGTTGGCCGCGCACATTAAGTCCCGCCTTCACTGCTCGGTACTCTGCAGCTCTTGATGCAATCACAAAATCATTCAAGCCGTACTGGTTCATCATCTCATTAATCTTAGCCACACACGTGACTCGGCGCCTGCGTTCTAACTCGTCCAGGCCATCAAAGATGAGCGCAAGATCTCCTTGTGTAGCCCACCACTCAACGAGATCTCTAGAAATGCCATAGTTCTGTGTGATGGAGTTGAGGCACCAAGAGATGAAGTCGCCTTCCGAGATCCACCCCGCCAAATCAATATAGAACGGAATGGGTGTGTCGGAATTCTTTCGTGCACTATCAACGAGATGGCTGGCCAGGCCGAGAAGTGCGTAGGTTTTTCCGCTGCCGCCATCTCCCAGAATAGCTAGTCGCCCCGATGCTCGCTGCAAAGCGTCGAGTGTACTATTTATTGTTGTATCCCTTCCGGAACGATAGAGATTTCCGCGCGTATCCTTTTTTATGTCGACATACGTCTTCGGTGCGTCAAGGACGAGCTCGCCCGAGTTCTCGAGCCAGATAGATGACAGCCTGTCGATCTGACGTGGAAGGATTTGTTGGACGAGTTTCTTGCGTGCCCTTCTCGTCCGACTGTCACGGATGATCGCAGGCTGATGCTCAGCGCTTCCCCACTGGCTCACTGCGGTGGCCAGTACGACGCAGACCGTTGCCGCTATGAAACATATGGCCTGAATCCACCACATACCTTCAACGCGGTTGACGAGGACTCCTGTAGCGACCGTGAGTATCGCGAAGAGTGAGAGACCCAACCTCTTGCGGTTCTTAGGTGAGATCGCGCGCATAAGTCATAGATACCTCAAGAGGCGGAAGCGGGAGAAGGAAGCCGGGAAATTACGCAGGCACAGGCGGTTACTGGACCGCGCTGGTTGCCGAAAGCCGTCGGGATGCGATGGCCAGGGCAGGTGCGGGCTAGGTTGGCGGGCGCCTCCTGCTTGGCGGTATCAACGGTCAGCGTTAGCGACCTATTGGTCGAGGTCAGCAGTGCTCTGTCTTGTTCCTTGCTTGCTGACGGTGCAAATCTTGGGCGAGTCACGGAGGAAAGTGGGGGTATCGGAGGTTCTCCGGGGCATCGCCGTTGACCATGCTGTGGTTAGGCAGGTTGGCACTTCGACGAGGGCCTGCCACTCGGCGGGACCGTGCTGTTCCAGGACGGCGCCTGGTAGCTACGGCTATGAGTCGCGATCGTCGTTTGGTCATCGCGAAGGGATATCTGACGAGCATGGGGGTGTCCTCAGGGGAACGCCCGCCGTTGTCGTCCCCAAGTAGTCGTTGGTCATAGGGCTCCTCTCCACTCATGGGGAGGAGCTACGGGAGCCAATCTTGGGAGCCACCGCCTTGCGGCTCCCGCAGACTGCACGCGTCCTCCCTGGAGCGTTCTGTAGGGTGAGAGGCACCCGATCGACTCAGATCGACATGATCAGACTGGCCTGTTTTCCTTCGCATCGAAGGGGTCAGGGGTTCGAATCCCCTCATCTCCACCCAGGGCCGTTCGTGGAACGGCCGGACTGAAGTGACGGGGTCCCGTCCGATCATCTGCATCGGACGGGATTTCGTGTTTTCCGGAGTCTTCGGATCCTTGGGTGAGGCTGCATCTGGCTCGTGTGGCGTTCGTGGCGAGGGGAGCCGGAAGGCGAAGGGGATGGCCAGCGGTTCGACCGCCAGCCATCCCCGGCCTTTTGCTAGATCGCGGCCTTGTCCAGAATGGCGGCCACCTCATCGGCCCTGAACAGGAACCCCACGTGTGAGGTGTCCAGGGTGTGCACGTCGTACGGGTTGCCGGGTGTCAGGGCGTCCGCTTCGGCGATCAGCCTGTCCTGCATGGCCACCGGCAGGGATCGGTCGCCGGTCAGGCGGATGTAGGTGCGGGCGATCGTGCCCCACGTGGCGGCCTCGACGCGGGCGTCGGCCGTCATCACCGCGATCGACTCGTCCGGCTGCAGGATGTTGAGGAACGCACGGAACTGCTCGTCGCTGACGTCCGCCATGGTCGCGGCCTTGAGCGCGTCGAGCAGGTCCGCGTCCGCGGTGCGGTAGTTGGCCCGTCCGGCGCCGAGCCGGGCGGGGTCACCGACGTTGAACGCGGCCAGCGGGCCCATCAGGTTGCCGGCGAACTCCGGCTCCTGCATGTACTCGATCGGGTTGGCGCGCTGCACGCACGACCAGGCCGAGATGTAGACGAGCCGATCCACCAGGTCGGGAATCGCGTTGCCCACCCCGGTGATGGTCAGGCCGCCCAGGCTGGCCGCCACCAGCACCACGGGCCCGTGCTCGGCCACGCGGTGCACGACGTCGATGACCGTGTCGACGTTGTGCTGCAGGGTGACCCCGGCCAGCGTCGACGGCTCGACCGCCCACGCCTCGAGGTCCTGGGGGGCCTGGTAGGCGAGCGGGTACTGCGCGTCGAGGCCATGGCCCGGCAGATCGACGGCGTAGCTGCGGTGGCCGAGCAACGCCAGCTCGCGCTGGACGGGAGCCCACATGAAAGAGCTGCTGCCGGAGCCGTGAACCAGGACGAACGTGGGCGACGACGGGTGGTTGGAGATGGATCGCATGAAGAACAGTCCGTTTCGTGGGAAGGCATGGCGAACATGCCTGCGTTGCTGGGAACGGCGTGCGATAGCCGGGTGAGAACGCGGCAGGACAAGCCGTGAAAATGAAGCCGGCGGTCGGCGCGCATGCGAGCGGAATCCATGCGGTGCGCGGCTTGTGCCACAGCACCTGTCTGCGGGATCGCCGCAAATTGCGCTGGTCGCTGAACGACCAGCGGGCAAACCGCTTCAGCTATTACGAAGACGGATGAACTTCTCGATCATGTATGAGAGCGTATCAGCGGTCGGTGCCGCGCATGCGCCTCCGAGTCCGGGAAACGATCAACAGGCATGCCGGGCAGCGATCTTCTCAGTGCTCACTCCACTCCTGGTCCGTGCCATTCGTGAACACCCATCCAGGGTCGTTGCCGATATGGGCGCTGGTCGTTGGGTTGGCCGCCATGGGGACTGCGCGGTTTCGGGTCCTGCACCTGGCTGGATCGCAGCCGCGACGGTCATGGCGGTGCCGTTCTTCGCCGCGGCGTGGATGGCCCGACGACCATGAGCCATGGGGACGTCCCATGGATCGGGCGTTCGCCCGGACGGCTCCTCTACCACCGAGTCGGTGGGCGCGATCAGGGCTCGGCCCTGCCGGTCGCCCATGCCCAGGCCGCGATGGCGACGCGGTTCCTGGCGCCGGTCTTACGCTGGATGGCCGCTATGTGGTTCTTCACCGTGCCCGCGGAGAGGAAGAGCTCCGCAGCGATCTCGGCGTTGGTCTTGCCGTGCGAGACCAGCGCCACGATGTCATCTTCCCGCTCGGTGAGGACGACGTTCGGTGTCTCGTGCGGCAGACCGTGGTGGCGCAGCAGCCGGACGGTGAGCTGCGGGCTGATGAGCATGTCGCCATTCGTCGCGGCCCTGATGGCTTCGACGAGCAGGGTGGGGCCGGAGCGTTTGAGGATGAATCCAGAAGCGCCGTGCCGCAGTGCCGCGTGGACGTACTCGTCGAGCCCGAACGTGGTGACGATCACCACGTGGATGTCGGTGTCGGCAAGGGCTCGGGCCACCTCGATGCCGTCGGCTCCGGGCATCCGGATGTCGGCGAGCACGACGTCCGGTCTGATCGTCCTGGCGGTGTCGATCGCGGTGCGTCCGTCGGCGGCCTCGGCCACGACCGTCATGTCGGGCTGGGCGTCGAGGATCATGCGGAAGGCGCTTCGGATGCCTTCCTGGTCGTCGGCGATGAGGATGCGGGTGGACACTCCGGCGATTGTGCCACTGGCAGGCGCGCGGTCAGCGACCACCCATCCGGTACGGCCTGGGTGACCAGTTCACCGCCCTGCGCCTGGACCAGCGCGGTCAGGCCGGGCAGGCCGTACCCGCCGCGCCGGCCACTTCGCGCTCGTGTCACGCCGTCGTTGGTCATCGTGATCTCCAGTAGACCTCCTCCGGCGCTGATGCCCAGGTCGACGTGGCTGGCCTGGGGAGCGTGCCGCCGGACGTTGGTGAGTCCTTCGATGACGATCCGGTAGGCCAGGACCGCGGTTTCCGCCGTGACCGCTATCTGCGGGTCCATGCGCAGGTGGACCGGCGCGGGGCCGGCGGCGGAGAAGCGTTCGGCTGCCTCGCGGATGCCGCTGAGGTCACCCGTGGAGGTGAGGGGCCGGTCGTGGTGCAGCGTGTCCAGGGTACGGTCCAGCATCGACATGGCGCGCTGGCCGGCGGCTTCGACGCGTTCGAGCGCCTGCAGCGGATCGCCCGCGACCCTGCCCGCCTGGGCGTGCGCCACCATTTCGCTGATGTCGTGGGCGACGAAGTCGTGCAGGTCTCTGGCCAGCTGAAGCCGTAACTCGGTGCGGGTGTCGGCCACGGCGCGGGACTGCCGTACCTCGAGAGAACGCAGGTAACCCCCGACCGCTGCGGCCAGGAGCGCGCCCAACCCCCAGAACAGGCACGCGCCCAGCGCTTCCAGCGGCGAGGCGGGGGTGAAGAAGCGCAGCATCCAGGTGGCCGAGGCCAGGCCCGCCACCGGCGCGGTCACCGCGGCCCGCTGTGCCGGCACGCGTCGGACGATCAGGCCGGCCAGCGTCATGAAGGCCAGACTCTCGATCACCCCCAATGCGGCGGCGCCCGGCACGGGCTGCAGGATGCCGATGACGTGAGCCAGCGTGACGGCCAGCGACCCGGCCGCGGCCACGCAGGTCAGCGCAGGCAGACGCGGCTCGAGCGACGACCGCGACAGCGCCGCCGCCACCACCGCGACCGGAACCAGCAGCGCTATCGACACGACAATCCACATCCAGCTCACCGGACCGACGATACGTCCACCGCGAAAACGGGCCATAGGTGCCGAACGGCACCTGCGGCGATGGCCGAGGGTGCCGAACGGCATCTGGTCCGCCGGCCTGCCGCCCGGCGACGCTGATCACATGAGAACCATCACTTCTGTCTGGCGCGGCTACGCGGCGGCACTGTGGGCGCTGGCCTACGGTGCCCTCGGCTCGGCGTGGGCGCTCGGCCTGCCCGGCTTCCCCTGGGGGGCCTCCGACCCCGACCCGGACGGCGCGCTGTCCATCCTGGCCGGGACGACGCCGCGCTTCGGCTGGTGGATCGCCGCCTTCGGCCTGCTCACTGCGGCGACGGCGCTGGCGCTCACCCGCAGGAGCGATCGGCGTGCTCCGTTGTTCCTGGCGTGGCCGCTCGCCGCGATCCTGGTCCTGGTGGTTCCCGACTCGCGGCTGATGATGGGCGTCGCCTACACGCCGCTGCTGCTGGTGGCACCGGTCTTCGGCTGGAGCCTGGGCGGTGCCACCTTCGCCGATGCCTGGCCATGGCCCGTCCTGAACCAGCTTCTCTGCGTGCTGGGCGGACTGCTGCTGGCCGCCACGGCGCTGGCGTACGGCCGTGGCCAGGCCCGCACGCGTTGGTTCACGCCGCAGCGAGGCCGCGCAGCCGTGTACGTGGCCGTCGCGGTGCCTCTGGCGTACTGCGCCACCCGGTGGGCGTGGGCGCTGGGCATCCCGCTCGGAGTGAGCCCGGAGTTCCTGGCCGAAGGCGAGGACGGCCTGTGGCTGGCGGGCGCCTACCTGGCGACCTTCGGCGCGTTCGGCGGCGTGCTCACCCTCGGGCTCACTCAGCGATGGGGGGAGATCTTCCCGCGGTGGATTCCTGGCCTGCGCGGCAGGCGGGTACCGCCCCTGCTGGCGGTCATCCCGGCCGGGTTCGTCGCGATCATCATCGCCGTGGCCGGGCTGACGTACATCCGCTGGACGATCGCAGGCCGGTTCTCCCTGTCCGAATGGGGTGCCTGGCTGCCGGAGTGCTTCTGGCCGATCTGGGGTGCCGCGCTGGCCACCGCCACCGTCTCCTACCATCTGCGCCGCAAGGACGACGCAGATGCGGTGGATGTCGGTGCTGGTCGCCGACGTGAGGCGCCGGCACGGGGGGATCACGGGCGGACCTCGGCGAGCACTGCCCGGTGACCGCTCGGGTGGGGTGTGACAGGTCGCGGGATCTCGTGTCTTCCGAGGTCTTCGGAAGGTGCCAGTGGGCGCTACTTCAGCACTACTTGGCTGGGTACCTGCACGCCACGCGTCACGGCCACATGGACACTCCTATATCTTGTGCGACAGGTTATAATGGTGGAATGACTATGACGGAGCCGATGTTCTTGGCCTTGACGGCACTCCTGGATGAGCCGCGGCACGGCTACGGGATCGTGCAGGAAGTGGACCGGCTGTCTGCAGGCACGGTGCAGCTCAAGATCGGTTCTCTGTATGGCGTTCTCGATCGGTTGACCGCCGACGGCCTGGTGGAACTCGACCACGAAGAGGCGCACTCGGGACGTCTGCGCCGCTACTACCGCATCACCGACGCGGGGGAAGAGGCTCTCGCGGCGGAGCTTGCCAGACTGAACAGCACCCTCCAGATCGCCGTCCAGCGACTCGGTGCCCGCCGGAGCAGCCTCACCAGCCGGCCATCGATCGCTGGAGGTTCGGCGTGAGCCTGCTGGAGCAGCGCTACCGCCTCATCCTCAAGATGCTGCCCGCCTCCTACCGGGCCGAGCGTGAGGAGGAGATGGTCGAGGCATTCCTTCAAGGCGCCGGGCAAGATCGCGACGAAGACGACGCGTGGCCGAGCTGGAGAGAGACCGTCTCCATCGCCGCGCTGGCGGTCAGGAGCAGGCTCGGCGGTCTCGGCGCCGCTCCCCGCTACCGCGCCGTCGGCGACGCAGTCAGGCTGGTGGCCCTGCTCGGGTTGGGCTACCAGGCTGTGATCGGCTGGATCGACGTGCTCTTCTCGCTACACGCCCTGGGCTACCTGCCGGGACGATCGCTGGTCGTCGCCCCTGGCCGGCAGGTGCCGGAGCTCCTGGCGATGGCGGAGGGTCTGGCTCCGGTCGCCGCCTTCGCCGCGCTCGCGCTCGGCAAGGTGCGGGCAGCCAAGCTCCTGGCCGTGCTGGGCCTGGTGTACGTGCTGGTCATGGTCGGGATCGCTGCCCTCACCTGGCCTCGATCGGTCATCGACTCCGCACCTCACGTCCTGGGCGCCATGGTGCCTGTCCTGGCTCTGCTGACCGCCTACCACGTGGACGCGCCGGTGCGACGCTCCCTGCCGATGACCGCCCTGCCGCTGGGACTGACCGCGGCGTACATCGCCATCGCGCTCGCCTTCGCCAACATCACGGGCACGGATGTCGCGCCTGGCCACCCGACAGTTTGGGTGGCCATGTGGATCGATCCGCAGGGTGTGACAGTGGCGGCGCTCCTGACGGCAGGCCTGCTGTGCCTGGTGCGCGACACCACGCCGGCCTGGCGATTGGGTCTCGCCATCGCCGCGGCGTCGATGGCCGTTGAGCGGTCACCAGTCTTTCTGATCGGTGTCGAAAGGCCCGAACAGTCGCTTGCCATCACTGCGATCGTTCAGTCTGCGGCGTTGGCGACACTGTGTCTGGCGCTGATCGTTGCGGGGCTGCGTGTCCTGCCCCGTCCGGCTGTTCCACTTCGAGACGGCAGCTAGCGTCCCGGTGGTCTTGGGCAACGATTGGCAGTGGACCCAGCGTGAGCCGTAGAAGTGCTTCAGGTCAGGGCCGACTCGGCCGGGCGGCGGTTAGGATCCGCGCATGTCTCGTTTCGAGGTGGCCACCCTGGTTCTCGCGCCGCCGCCGGTCGTCTTCGATGCGTCCTTATCCGTCGAGCTGCACGCCTCTTCCATGCGCGGCTCGCGCGAGCAAGCAGTCGCAGGGGTCACCTCCGGACGGCTCTCGCTGGGCGATCAGGTCACGTGGCGAGCGCGGCACTTCGGCCTCACCTGGCACCTGACCTCGACGATCAGCGCCTATGTCCGGCCCTCGTACTTCGTCGACGAACAGGTACGCGGCCCCTTTCGGTATTGGCGCCACGCGCACACCTTCGCATCGACGCACGATGGCGACAGCGGCGTCGAAGCGACCCTCATAAAAGACATCGTCGACTTCGCGGCACCCGCCGGTCCCCTGGGCGTCCTCGCCGATGCTCTCGTCCTGCGCCGTTACATGACCAAGCTGATCCTGCTGCGTAACGAGCACATCAGGCGTACGACCGAAACCACCATGCAATGATCGCCTGCTTCCTGCGGGTACGGTGGCGGACCCCTAAGGCTGAGATCGCGATCAAGCCCTGTCACATGTCGCCGGCATAAACGGCCACCGTCAGACTTCCGGGGCGCCGCAGGTATTCGGGGATGGACGTCTCCAGCCGGACCCTGATCGTGGTCGTCTTCCCGCTGAGCAGCCGTTTGCCCAGGTAGAGGAAGCCGCCCCCGCCCGGCTTGGAGGAGCAGTCGATGCCGCCCTTGATCAGGCGTCCGTTTACCCACACCTTCCGGCTGAGCCGGTCGCCGAGACCGTCCCCGCAGTAGGTGGCGACGGCCAGGCCGAGGCCCCTGTTCGGCACGGTGACCGTCACCTCGCGGCTGTCGGGCCAGGTGGTGGTGGCCTTGGCGGCCAGGTTGAGCTCCTTCCCGAGTTTCGCGGGCGGCTCCGCCGGAGGCGAGGCGGTCTTCATCGTGGACGGCGGCGTCCACTCGTACACGCCGAACCGCCATGTCCCCGGCGCCGTGCGCCCGGGGGAGCCTTTGACAGTGAATATCACCCTTCGCGTCCCGGCGGGGAAGGGCTGCACGTCGACCGCTTTGCCGCGCTCGCACGCGTTCATCAGGAAGGGCGCCGGTGACAGCGTGAAGGTCTTGTCCAGGCCCGGCACGTCAGCGCTGACCTGCGGTGGTGCCGCTTTGGGAGACGGGCAGTCGGGCAGGATGGCCACCGGTTTGCCGCTCACCTCCACCTCGAAGAGCATCGATGCCTGGCGCGCCGGGTCGAAGGTCGCGGTGGCGAGCCTGCGGTAGACGGTGCCGTCGGACTCCTCGTACCGGCTTGGGAGCTTTTCTGTCACGTTCGCAGTGGTCGGCTGATCCGGCCCGCGCAGGCTGACGACCGTACCGCCGGCGACGACCGCGACGGCGAACGTGACGGCGGCGGCGACGGCCGAGAGCCGGAGCCGTCGCGCGCCGCGCGTTCTGGCTCGCAGTGCGTGCCAGGGGATCGGGCGGTCGAGCGCGGGGCTGCTGCGTTCGGCGAGCAGGTCGCGGAGTTCTCGCTGGTCGATGGGCATGGCGCTACCCCCTCCTGTCGTACGCGAACGACTTGTCCACCCGAAGCTTGGCCAGCGCCCTGCTCGCCTGGCTCTTGACCGTCCCGACGCTGCAGCCGAGCGTCGCAGCGGTCTGGGCCTCGCTCAGGTCCTCGAAGAACCGCAGCACGATGACGGCCCGCTGCCGGGCGGGCAGGCGGCCGAGCGCCTGCCAGACCAGCTCGCGATCGTCGGCCTGTCCCATGTGGTCGGCCGCCTGCGCCTGGTCGGGCGGCGACCCGCTGGTCAGCTCGGCCCTTCTCCAGCGCCGCCGCCACCAGGAGACGTGCAGGTTCACCATGATCTTGCGGACGTACGCCTCACGCTCGTCGCCCAGGCGCGGCCAGGCCTGCCACGCCTTCAGCAGCGCCGTCTGCACCAGGTCCTCAGCCGCTCCCCAGTCACGGGCGAGCAGGTAGGCGGTGCGGAGCAGCCGGTGCCACGACGCCTCGACGAACGCGTCGTACTCCGATCCATCCGCCATGTACGGTCCTTCCTCAAGCGACAGTCAACCGTCCTTACGCCGCCGGAGGAACGGAAGGTTGCTCAGGCCCAAGAAGCGGTCGGCTCTGGGAAGATCCACGCTTGCTCGATTATCCGGCGAGGGCGGAAGGCGTCGTCGCGCAGCCGGTCGAGATCCTCGCTCGGTTCGAGGGGGAGGGGCCAGCCACGGAGCATGTGTCGACACGCGAGTGCTCCCCGCGCCGGACGCCCTCAAGGACGCCGTCGCGATGCTGCGAACCGCTCCGCTCACCACCCGGCCCGGCACCACGATGGCCTACCACAACCCCAACTACGCCGTGGCGGCCGAAGTGGTTCCTCAACGGCTCCTTCGGCGTGGTCAGCACCGCCGACGACCTGGCCAAGTGGCTGATCGCGCAGAACGGCGCCGGCCCCGCCCTGCCCGGGAACATCCGCCGGACCGTCCAGACCGCCTCCGGCGTGGGCGGCAGCACGTACGGCATGGGCTGGTACACCGGGAAGACCGCCGGTGGAGCGCCCCGGCTCCAGCACACCGGCTGGCTGCTCACCCACAACGTCGCGCAGACACTTCTCCCCGCGAGCCAATACGGCATCGCCGTGGTCACCAACACCGGCATAATCTCCGGCGACGACGCGCTGCTCATCACGGACGGCCTCGTGACCTCATCGAGGGCCGCCCCGACGCCGGAGCAGCGCCCTTCACCATGACCGCGGATCCCTGGCTGGCCGGCCTGAGCGTGCTCAACCTGGGGCTCGGCGTGCTGGGAGTCAGCCGTGCCCGCCGCTGGGCTCGTCGCCGTGCGGGACGGGCCGGTTGGCGCGCGCTCGTGCGGCTGGTTCCGTACGCGATGCCGGTCGCGCTGTACGTCTGGGCCGCCACCGCCGCACCTCGTGGTTGACTGGCGCGGTGATCACGTTACCCCCGGTGCGGGCGAAGACGGGGAACCGTTGGCCGGTCCTGGTGTTCCTCGTGCTGATCGTCGTCTTCTCCTCAGGGTGCGCGGTGCTGCAGGTGGCCGTCGGGGGAGGGTTGTGTCAGGAGCGGGCGGATCATGAGAATGCCCTCGTCCGGAAGATGGTGGGCCCGGTTCTCTCCGAGGCGGGGCTGGTCGGGTCCATGGAGGACCAGAGCGACTGTGATTCCGCCACGTACGGGTCGTATGTGGTTGTCTTCATCGAGAAGGTGAAGCCGCGGAAGGTGGTCGCCGCCTTCGTGAGGGCGGGGTGGAGCAGTCGTCCGGCCTCCGAGCGCAGCCGGGACTGTGCTGCTGGGTGTGACGCGTACGACCTGACGAAGAAGGCCGGGGAGCGGACCATCGACGTGTCGGTCGAGGGCACCGAAGATGTGAAGATCGTGGCCTCGGCGGCGTACGACTGCTGGGATGCGGACGGCTACAGCTGCGTCGACGGATGAGGAGAGCTCAAAGTTCTCCGGTGTGGTGGCGTTGGTAGTGGCGGGCGGCGCGGGCGCGGTTGGCGCAGGAGGGTTTGCACCATTCCTGGCGGCCGTGGGTTTTGACGAAGTAGCGGACGCAGCGGGGGGCGTTGCAGGCGCGCAACTGCTCGCGGTGCGGGCCGCTCAGGAAGTCGATGGCGGCTCGGGCCAGGGCGGCGATCAGGCGGACGTTCCCGTCGGGCTCGGTTGACAGCACGTCCGTACGCGGTGTGCCGCCTTCCGGCCAGGTCAGTTGCGGGACGATCGCCTCGCGGGCGGCTGCCGCGTTGAGGTGGGTCATGGCCTGGTCGAGGGGCATCAGGCGGTTGGCGTCGGCGCGGCTGGGAGGGGCGGGGCTGACCGCGTGCGCGAACAGGGCCCGTATGGCGCGGCGCAGCTCGACGAGTTCGCTTCTGAGCTGCTCGTCCACGGTGATGTCCACGGCATCGACCTGTTGGTGGAGCCAGTTGGTCGCGTCCTCCAGGGTCGCCAGGTCGTCGGCGACGCCGCCGTTGCCGTCGTGGCGGATCGTGCTCGCCAGTTCCAGGGCCGGCCAGCGCTCCACTCGAACCTCCTGGTTGCTCATGCCGTCCTTTGTAGCCTATCGTCCCTAACGCTAAATGTAAGTTTTACCGTTAGGAGCCCGATGAGACTGCTGCTGGCCCAGATCAGCGACCTGCACCTCGACGGCAGCGACCGGGCGGCCCGGCGCGCCACCCAGGTCATGGACCATCTGCGGACGCTGCCTCGCCCGGTCGACGCCCTGCTGGTCACCGGGGACATCGCCGACCATGGCGAGGAGGCCGAGTACGAGGAGGCCGCCCGCATCCTGGACGCGCCCTTCCCCGTCTTCACGTGTCCCGGCAATCACGACGTCCGGGCGGCGTACCGGAAGGCGCTCCTGCGTCGGCCGCCCGCCGACGGGCCCGTCAACGAGGTGCACCACGTCGGCGGTGTCGCCATCCTGATGTGCGACGCCACCATCCCCGGACGCGACGAGGGCCGGCTGGACGCCGAGACGCTCGCCTGGATGCACGACGTGCTCGACCCTGACACGCCCGCGCTGATCGCCTTCCACCAGCCGCCCGTCGTGCTGCACCACCCGTTGCCCGACTCCGGCCGGCTGGAGTCGTCCGGTGACCTCGCCGCGCTGCTCGACGCCCATCCGCAGGTCGTCGGCGTGCTCACCGGTCATGCGCACTCCGCGGCCGCGTCCACGTTCGGGGGACGTCCGCTGATCGTCGGGCCGGCCGTCACCTGGACGTTGCGCCTTCCCTGGGAGGGTGACCGGCCCGCCGACCGCGAGCAGCCGCCCGGCCTCGCGTTCCACATCCTGGACGACGACCTCCGCCTCACCACGCACTACCGCGTCGTGCTGCCGTGATCCATCCGTACGCGGTCGCCGGGTTCCTCCTGGCGATCCTGCCGATCATCGCCACGCCGGGCGCCAGCCTGACCCTGCTGATCCAGCACGTCACGACCGGCGGCCGCCGCCAGGCCGTACCCGTCGTCCTCGGCACCATCAGCGGCCTGTACGCGCACGCGGCCCTCGCCGTCGCCGGGCTGTCGGCGCTCGTCATGCACTCCAGCCAGGCGTTCACCGTCGTCAAGCTCGCCGGCGCCGCCTACCTCATCGGCCTCGGGCTGTGGACCTGGCGTTCCCGGCCTCCTGCGCCGGATGACCCGGCGAAGCGCACCGGTTCCGTCTACGCCCAGGCCCTGCTCGCGAACGTGCTCAACCCCAAGGCGGCCTCCATCTACCTGACGCTGGTGCCGCAGTTCCTCGCGCCCGGACGTCCACTCGGCGGGCAGATCCTCGCCCTGGCCGGCGCCCATGCACTCCTGATGATCCTGTGGCTGATGGGGTGGACGGTGCTGCTGCATCGAGGGGCAGGGATCCTGCGTAGGGCCCGGTTCAGGCGGGTGATGGGCAAGGTGACGGCGGTGGTGCTAGTCGTGCTCGGGGTTCGGGCGGCCACGGCTTAGGTGGGTAGAACGTTCGGTCTGGACGCCTTGTGAAGATTGGGGCTAGCCTCCTGAACCGAGGCATACATGGGGGATCAGGATGAACGAAGAGCTCGGTGCCGTACAGGCCGCCTTGGGGGCCCGCGCGCGGCTGCTGCAGTGGGCGGACGGCGGGCTGGTGGTCGATCTGCTGCGTGCGGCGTCCGGGGCGGGGTGGCTGGACCTGCTGACCACGCCGACGACCGTCGAGGCGCTGGCCGAGGCGGGTGGGGTGTCTGCCGAGCGGGCGCGGCGGGTGGTCGAGGTGTTCGTGGCCGCGGGGGTCGTACGTGCTGGGGACGGGCCTGCTCACGTCCTCACCGAGGAGTTCGCGGCGCTGAACGGAGCACCCGCCGGGGTGCGGCTGGACGACGCGATCGACATCATCGCGGCGGCTCGCGACCGGGTGCGTTCTGCGGTCTCGCCGGACGTGCGGCGGACCTGGGAGCAGGACGCGCTGGTCGTCGCCCGTAACTGGGGCATGCTGCCTGCCGACCGCCGCCACGCGGGCGATCTTCTCGATGGCGTACGACGCGGTGCCCGCGTACCGCGACCGGCTGGCCGCGGGCGGTCCGCTGCTCGACCTCGGCAGCGGCATCGGGGGAGCGCTGCTGACCACGCTGACGATGTTCCCCGAGCTGCGGGCGGTCGGGGTCGAGCGGGCCGAGGACGTGGTCAAGGAGCTGCGGGAGCGGGCCGAGGCGGCGGCCGTGACGTCCCGCCTGGAGATCCGGTGCGCCGACTCCCGGGGCGTCCCACCCGTCCGTACGGCGGAGGAACTGACCGCGGAGCTGCGGGACGGCGGCTTCGAGGACGTCCAGGTGACGACGACGCCCATTGGCCGCCTCGTCCTGGGCCGGCGCGTGCTTGACTAGGGCCCATGGGCCGGGCCAGGGCGCAGCAGGAGAAGAAGCGGCTGAGCTTTCAGAAGGTCGTGGTGCTGCCCGTGGCTTTCTCGGCCGTCGTGCTCCTCGTGGCGGCTGCGCTGCACTTACAGTTCAGCCCTCGCGTGGCGCGGGTGGACGCGGCCGCGCTCACCGAGGTGCGGGGCGTCGGCCGGGTCGTTCATGAGGAGACCCTCGTCCTGCACCAGTGGGAGAACAACTACGTCGAGATGACCGAATTCGTGCTCCACCTCGAAGGGAGCGCGAAGGAAGGCGTGGTCGCCGCGGTGGAGCGCCGGCTGGAGCTGCTGGGCTGGCGGGTGTCGCATCGCGAGCGGTCTGAGATCTGGCTGAAGTCGGCCGCGTGGCCGTACGTCATCGTCTCGGTCGAGCCGCTCAAGAGCAGCGGAGTGCAGGTCGATGATCGGGGGCTGCCCCTGGATGAGATGGCGTTCCTGAATGTCGAGCCGTGAGTCCGATGTGCCTGCGGTGTGCGTACGTGCACATGAACGGTGAGTACGCCCGCCACAACCGCACCACCGGCACATAGCCTCAGCTCCGGCGCTTGCGAGGATGGGCGTGCTCACCTCGCCTGACGGAGGAAACATGGACGGACAGCAGTGGCTGGCGGAGCGGTTCGCCGAGCATCGGGGGCACCTTCGCGCGGTGGCGTACCGGATGCTCGGCTCGCTCAGCGAGGCCGACGACGCGTTGCAGGAGGCGTGGCTGCGGGCCGACCGCGCCCACACCGCGGAGGTGCGGAACCTCGCCGGCTGGCTGACCACCATCGTGGCCCGGGTGTGCCTGAACATGCTGCGCTCGCGTGCCCACCGCCAGGAGGAGCCGCTGGACACGGAGGCGGCCGACCCGCTGCTCGGCCCGGCGGCGGTGGGAAACCCCGAGGCCGAGGTGGAGATGGCCGACTCGGTGGGGGTGGCGCTGCTGGTGGTGCTCGACACGCTGAGCCCGGCCGAGCGGGTGGCGTTCGTGCTGCACGATCTGTTCGCGGTGCCTTTCGAGGAGATCGCCCCCTTGCTGGAACGCTCACCCGAGGCGGCCCGGCAACTGGCCAGCCGGGCGCGCCGCCGGGTCAGGGGGGCGCCCGCGCCGCACCGTGAGCCGGGCCGGACGCGGGAGATCGTCGAGGCGTTCCTGTCGGCGACGCGCGGACAAGACTTCCGGGCGCTGATCACGTTGCTGCACCCCGAGGTCACCCTGCGGGCGGACGCGGCCGTCATGCTCACCGCCGCGCCCGTCACCGTCCAGGGGGCCGAGGCCGTCGCGAAGGGCGCGATGGCCGCCATGCAGCGGGCCAGGTTCACCGGTCTCGCGCTGCTCGACGGCGCGGTCGGCCTGGTCATGGCGCCGCAGGGCCGGCTGCGGGTGGCGCTCACCTTCACGATCGACGACGGGCTCATCACCGCCATCGACGTCGTCGCCGAGCCCGAGCGGCTCGGCCTGCTCGACGTGGCGGTGCTCGGCTGATCGCGTGACGTACGTCACTCCCGCCGCCGGTCACATCGCCGTCCGGCGGCGGGTCAGGGCGGTGACGGGCGCTACCGGCCCGGCGTCATTCGAGAGCAAGGAGCACCCGATGGTTCCCATCATCGTCACCGTTCTGGCCGCCGCCTGGGTGGGTTTCTCCGCGTACGCGATCCTCACCCGCGCCGCGTGGGTCGTCGAACCGCTGCGGACGTACGGGGTGCCCGCCTCGTGGTGGCCCTGGCTGGGCGCGGCCAAGGCCGCGGGGGCGGCGGGGCTGCTGGTCGGCCTGGCCGTGCCGGTGATCGGCGTGCTGGCCGGGATCGGGCTGGTGGTGTACTTCCTCGGCGCCGTCGTCACCGTGCTGCGCGCCCGGTCGTACAAGACCGTCGTCTTCCCGATCCTGTACCTCGTTCCCGTGGCCGTCACCCTCATGGTCTGAGGAGGATGTCGAGCACGCTCCGGCCGCTCCGACTCGCCTACGGGGAAATGGAGCAGACCTGTCACGCAACATCGAGACCGTCAAGCGCCGCGCCTGGGTCGTCGAGCTCAAGGAGAACGAGCACCGCTGAGCACGCCGGCGCCCCGCACCTCCATGTCACCCGCCGGCGTGAAGGGGGTGACGCCGAAGGTGGCGGCGATGCGCGGGGCCAGGTCGAAGGCGTGTCGGGGAGCTGCTGCGGGCCGCCGCCGAGCAAGGCTTCCCGATCACGCCAGAGGAGCTGCGGGAGGGCCTGCGGCCGATGAGCCGGCACCACGTGCATCTGTCGTCCGACCGGGAGACGGCGACGCGGGTGGGGGCGCGGCGAGGAGCGCCGGTGGTGCTGGTGGTGGCGTCGGGGGCGATGCACGCCGACGGGCACACCTTCATGCGCAGCGCCAACGGGGTGTGGCTGGTGGACCACGTGCCGCCGTCCTCTCTCAGGTTTCCCTCCTGAGCTATTCCTCGTCGGGGAGCGTCACCCACGTGCCGGCCTCCTCGGTCAGCGAGCGGGCGTCGGACGGCAGCAGGCCCGCTCCCGCGTAGCAGTAGGCCACGGCCGCGCCCTGGTAGAGGCAGGTCCTGAGGATCTCCTCGGCGGAGTCGTCCTCCGAGACGCTGCCGCCGCCCGGGTGGGTGTCCCAGGCGACGGTCTCGCCGTCGCGGATGACGATGCCCTGGTTGCCGCTCTTGGGGTTGGCGAAGAGGCCATAGCAGACCGTGCCGGCCGACAGGGGCTTCATGACGTGCGGGTCAGCGGCGCGGTAGCCCCACGGCTGGACGACGACGCAGCCGCCGGGCACGTCGGTGATGCCGATGAGGTCGTCGTACTCCTCCGACCACATGTCCTCCATGACCTCCTCGATGTCGACGTCGTCGGCCGGCATGCCGCCGAGCCGCCTGGCGGCCTCGGCGGCGGTGACGCCGGCCACGCAGGCGACGCTGTAGCCGTCGTCGTCGAAGCACTCGACGGTGTCGATCAGCTGCCGCGACGCTGCGACGGCGGCCTGCTCGTCGTCGGTCAGGCCGGCCTCGCCGTCGCGCGGCGCGAACAGGTCAGGGGTGGGCGTGGCCAGGCTGAGGCGGCCGGGTGACCAGCCGTTCATCATCGGCCGCCACGGGTCGGCTCCGGCGGCGACCAGGGCGCGGGCGTTGTCGGGGCGGTGGTGGAAGACGGCCGTCCATAAGGCCGTGCGGCCCTCGTGCAGCGCGTCGACGTCGGTGACCCGGCGGGCCAGCTCGGCCACCACCTCGGGCGAGCCGTGCTCGGCCGCCTCGTGGAGGGGGCATCCGAAGGGGAACACGCCCGCGTCGGGGTCGGCGCCCGCGTCGAGGCGGGCGCGGATGGCGTGGAGGTTCGTCCAGCTGTCGTAGGTGATGCCGGACCAGTCTGACGCGCCGGTGGTGGCCATGGTGCTCCTTGGGGGGTGTACGGACGTCGCAGGAGGCCGATCATGGCGTACGGGACCGACAGAATCGACGACGGGAGAAGCTCGTGCGTGACTCCTCGATCAGGGCGGGACGGCTGACGTCACGGCCGTTCACGACCGACGACATCGCGTGGGTCCATGAGGTGTCACAGGACGCCGAGCTGCGGCGATGGGTCGAGCTGCCGTCCCCCTACCGGTGGGAGGACGCCGCGTACTTCGTGGAGCACCTCGCCATCGAGGGGCGGAGGAGCGGGCAGCGGATGGAGTTCCTGGTGGAGGAGGACGGGGTCAGGTCCGGCCGAGTGGGGGTGTGGCTGGGGACGAACGGGATCGCCGAGGTCGGCTACTGGGTGGACCCGCGGGCACGCGGGCGCGGGGTCGCGACCGCCTCGGTGCGGGCCGCGTGCGAATGGGCCTTCGCGACGTTCGGCCTGGAGATCATCGAATGGCGGTGCGAGGTCGGCAACACGGCGTCGCGGCGGGTCGCGGAGAAGGCCGGGTTCGTGGTGGAGGGGACGCTGCGCAAGCGGCTCTTCCACCGGGGGAGGCGGGTCGACGCCTGGGTGGGCTCCTTGACGCGGGACGAGCTGGGTGACGGCTTCGCATCAAGCTGATCTCCGTCGTGGTCGCCGCACATCACGACATGTCACCATGCGGAGATGGACGGCTTATCCATGACCGAGGGCCGACGCCTCCTGCTCGGCGCTCTGGCCGGATTCACCCTGACGGCCCTGCTCGCGGTGGTCGCGGTGCTGATAGCCCGCCTTTTCCCCGGCTCCCGGTACTGCAGCGAGTACCTCGGCTGTCTGGGACTGCTCGTGGAGTCGTTGCGGACAGGCCGCTGGGCCATGACCTTGCTCGCCTGGCCGCTGCTGCACCTCCTGGGCATCCGCCCGGCCTGGCCGGCCGCCGTGCTCGGCCTGTTGCTGCTGATGGCGCTCTGGGCGCTCGGGCGCTTCTCCTTCGGGGTGTACGCGCTCAGCGGCGTCATCGCGTACACGGTCGCCGCCTGGGCCTCCGCCCCCGGCCGCTTCCGCCTGTGGGTGGCGACCGCCCTGTCCTCCCTCACCACCTGGGCCGTCATGCTGCTCCTGGCGTGAGGGAGGTGGCACCGAACCTGGCCGGTGCCACCCCTCGGGGTCAGCGGACGTAGATGTCGGGGCGGGGGGCCGTGGGCATGCGGTCGCCGAGGAAGAAGCTTGTGTGCGGGGGCTGGTTGTACGCGGTGTTCTGCCAGGCCACCGAGACGCGGTAGAGCGGGTCGTGCATCAGCGTGTAGATGCGCCGGTCCGTGGGCGTGGGGGTGGAGTAGATGCGCAGGGCGCGGTTGTCGCTGGTGGGCCAGATGACCTCTTCGCGCCAGTCGCCCAGGATGTCGCCCGACAGGGACGGGGTGGCCTTGGTGCCGTTGTTGGAGTGGACGCCTGAGGCGGTCAGGAGGCGGGTGTCGCCGTTCGTGCCGTATTTGTCGATGCGGGTCTGGTCGAGCAGTTCCCTGACGGGGTCGGCGTCCCACCAGACGAGGAAGTTGATCGAGGAGGGCTTGCGGCCGGCGTTGTTGCCGGTGACGCTGCGCAGGTTCGCGTCGGCGGCCGACCAGAACTCGCTCGCGACCCTGACCGTGGAGATGTCGCCCGCGACGCCGCGGCCGTTGTCGGAACCGGACGGGGAGGACCAGAGGATCCCGCCGTTGCGGGGGTCGATGTAGAGCGAGCCGGGCTGGGAGGTGGACTCGCTGACCTTGAAGTATTCGAGGCCGGACCTGGCGGGGTCGAAGTCGCCGAGGTGCTGGGCGTCGCCGTGGCCGGTGCGGGTGGACCACAGGCCGGCGCCGTTGTCGTCCACGGCCATGGCGCCGTAGAC
>NZ_JBFAQA010000049.1:11992-59055 GCF_040677005.1 Nonomuraea sp. NPDC049421 | reverse complement strand
GACGCGCACTGGTGGACGCCCGTTTACGCACCGACCCACTGGGGCCGGTTCGCCGGTCGGGTCCCCACGTCCACCCCGCCCCGGCGAACCGGCCTCGGCGTTCATGGGAGAGCCGGCGCGGGGGCGTCCCCGTCGCGGGGTTTCGTGGCGCGGGCCCGTACGACGTAGTTCTCGTGGTCGAAGCGCCGGGTGCGCCGGCGGAAGGTACCGGTGAACCCGGGCCACAACGTGGTGTTGCGGCCGTGCTCGTCGACGTACCAGTTCGAGCATCCGGACACCCAGACGGTGCCGACGGACTTGCGCTGCACGTACGACACGAAGGACGCCTGCGCCTCGGGACGCACCTCCACCATCGCGGCGCCGGCCTCGTGCATGAAGCGCACGGCCTTGATCGCGTAGTGGATCTGGGCCTCCATGGTCAGCAGCGACGAGTTCTGGCCCGAGACGGTGTTCGGCCCCAGCAGCATGAAGAGGTTGGGAAAGCCGGCGATGGCCGTGCCCAGGTAGGCGGCCGGGCCGTCACGCCAGGCGTCGGCGAGCAGCCGGCCGTGCCTGCCGCGCAACCGGCCGGCCACAGGCATGTTGGCGGGCTTGAACCCCGTGCCGAAGATGATCGTGTCGACCGCGTGCTCGGAGCCGTCGGCGCTGACGATCGAGTTCTGCCGTACCTCGCGGATGCTACTCGTCACCAGCTCGGTGTTGGGCTGGGTCATCGCGGGGAAGTAGCTGCTGGACAGAATGATCCGCTTGCAGCCGAGCCGGTAGTCGGGAGTCAGCGCCGCCCGCAGACGGGGATCGGGGACCTGCCGGTGCAGATGCCGCCGCGCCAGCCACTCCGCGGGCTTGAGCATGCGCTGGTCGAAGGCCAGGCCGAGGAGGAGCGACTCCCGCCAGAGGTAGACCGAGGTCCTGGCCAGCCGCTGGATGCCCGGCAACCTGCGGAAGAGTCCCTTCTCGAGGTTGGTCTTGGTGCGGTCCCAGCGCGGGATCACCCAGGGGGCGCTGCGCTGGTAGACGTACAGGCGGGCGACCTTCGGCTGGATCTCCGGGATGAACTGGACGGCCGAGGCGCCGGTGCCGATCACCGCCACCTTCTTGCCGTCGAGGCCGTAGGCCGCGTCCCAGGTGGCCGAGTGGAAGACGTCGCCGGAGAATCGCTCCAGTCCCGGCACGGACGGCATGGTGGGCTCGCTGAGCGGCCCGGTCGCGACCACCAGGACGTCCGCGGTCAACGGGCCCTTGGACGTGACCACGCGCCAGCGGGCGGAGCCGTCCTGCCACTCGGCGGACACCATCTCGTGACCGAAGCGGAGGTGGGCGTCCAGCTCGTGCTGTGCCGCGCACCTGCGCAGGTAGGTCTGGATCTCCGGCTGGGAGGGGAATGTACGGCTCCAGCCCGGATCCGGCGCGAACGAGTAGGAGTAGAGGTTGGAGGGCACGTCCGAGGCGGCACCGGGATAGACGCTGTCCCGCCAGGTTCCGCCGAGGTCGCCGGCCCGTTCCAGCACCACGAAGTCGTCGATGCCGAGCTGCTTGAGCCGGATGGCCATGCCCAGCCCCGCGAACCCGGCCCCGATGACCGCGACGTGCACGTGCGGCCCCCCTGACGGCTCGACGTCCGGCGCAGGCTCCGCCGGCGCGATCCGCAGCGGCCGGGAGGAGCGCGCCGTCAGCCGCAGAATCGGGCCTGACAGCAGATAGGCGGCGACCAGCAGCCCGAAGGCCGCTTCTGGGTTCGCCGCGCCCGCGGCGATCGGGACGAGCCAGACCCACTTGGGCAGGGCGAAGAGCCTGCCGATCTTCGCGTACGGCAGCGTGGTGATCATGAGAATCGCCATGAGCACGGCCAGGCCCACATGGCCGAGATGCGGCTGGACGTCCAGCTCGATGGCGACGGCCAGAATGACGGCGGGCATCGCCGCCGGCAGGCCGGCGAAGTACCGGCCGTCCTTGGGCAGCACGTTGAAACGGGCGAGCCTGATCATCGCGCAGGTGGCCAGGAAGGCGCAGGACGACACAACGAGGTGCTGCGGAGCGGCCCCGTTCAGCCAGTGGTAGGCCAGCAGCGGGGTCGCCACCCCGAACCCGCACAGATCCGCCAAGGAGTCCATCTGGGCGCCGAAGGGGCTGGAGACGCCCAGTTTCCTGGCGAGCGCGCCGTCGATGCCGTCTAGCACGAAGCAGCCCAGGATGCAGACTCCCGCCCAGCCCAGTTCACCGCTCGCGGCCAGCAGGATCGCGCCGGCGCCGAACAGCAGGACGAGGACGGTGCACAAGCTGACGAGGGAGAATCTCCACAGCCGCCTGGGCGTCGGTTCGCCCGGTAGCAATGCTCCGAGCCATTGCGCCGGCCATTGCGCCGCAAAGCCCACAGCCGCTCTGGAACGCTGCCTGACGGACGGTTGTCTGATGGACACGCGAGAGCCTCCCAACCGATATGGCCCGCTCATCTCAATCCCGTAGTCTCTGCTCGGGCCCGGGTGGGCGGCGTCACTCGTTCGCGCGATTCCCACCAGGTTCCCGTGAACGGGTGATGCGCGAGAACCGCACCGCCGGATGGCGCGTGCGTAACGGTATGACAGTCTTCCCCGCACGAAATGAAGGCGGACTGCCGCAGGTGAGCCAGCGCTGGCGCGAACCCTCGAGTCGAATGGCAGCAGGAACGATTTCTCGATATCCCGACAGGCGAATGGTGTCCGGTTGGTTGGCGTGAATACCTGCATGTGACGGCACTACTCGCCCGAGTAGTGGGAATTGCGGCACTTCGCCGCTTACTGTCGTTCTCAGTTGGGTCCGTTATGGGGCGGTGATGGGGACGATGGATGTTCTTGTCCAGAAATATGGCGGTACTTCCCTAGGAACGCTTGAGCGTGTCTCCAACGCCGCCCAGCGCATCGCGCAGGAGCGGCGGCGAGGGCGTCAGGTCGTGGTGGTCGTCTCCGCGCGGGGCAGCAGGACCGATGATCTGCTGCGGCTGGCCGCCGACGTCGGGCCGGTGAGCCCGTCGCGGGAACTGGACCAGCTCCTGGCCGTCGGAGAGTCCGAGTCTGCGGCGTTGATGGCCCTTGCCCTGCAAGGCATGGGCGTGCCGGCGGTGTCGCTGACCGGCCACCAGGCCGGCATCCACGCGACCGGCAGACACGGTGACGCGCTGATCTCCGGCATCGGGCCGGCACCCGTACGGTCGGTTCTGGACGAGGGCAAGATCGCGGTCGTCACCGGCTTCCAAGGCGTCAACGCCGGCGGAGACCTCGCCACCCTCGGCCGCGGCGGCTCCGACACCACGGCCGTGGCGCTCGCGGCGAGTCTGCGCGCGTCCGCCTGCGAAATCTACACCGACGTCGACGGGGTCTTCAGCGCCGATCCCCGCGTCCTGCCCGCCGCCCGGTGCCTGCCCTGGATCGACCCCGGCGTCATGGCGGAGATGGCGTTCGCCGGTGCGCGGATCCTGCACACCCGTTGTGTCGAGCTGGCAGTTATGGAGGAGGTCGAAGTGCGCGTCAGGAACGCCTCATCGCAAGCGCGGGGAACGACGATCGCCGCGCCGTCGGACGGCCGGCCGCTGGAGACCAGGCGGGTCGTCGTGGCGGTCACGCATGACACCGACGTCGCACGCGTGCTCGTGCACTGCAGGAACGGCCGGCACGACCTGGCCCCCGAGGTGTTCGCGGTGCTCGCCGCCAATGGGACGGTGGTCGACCTGGTGGCGAGGTCCGGGCCCTACGAGAGCGAGTTCCGCATGGGATTCACCGTTCGCCGCAGTGAGGCCGGCCGGATCCGGGCCGCGCTGCACGAGGTCGCGCTCCGCTTCGAGGGCGGTGTGCACTTCGAGGAGAACGTCGGCAAGGTGTCGGTGATCGGGATGGGGCTGCTCAGCCGCCCGGAGTACGCCGCCAGGCTCATGGCCGCCCTGTCCGCGGCCGCCATCCCGACGAGCTGGATCTCCACCTCTCAGTCGCGGATGTCCGTCATCGTGCCGCAGGACCGGACCGTCGACGCCGTCGACGTCCTGCACCGGGAGTTCCGCCTGGGACAGCACGAACTGTCCACGCCCCCGGCCAGGCCACGGCCTGCCACTTCCCACCCATCGGCTCCGGTTTGAGAGGCAGGACATCATGGTCGTACACAGCGCCTCGTTCGCCCGGCGTCTGCGCCTGCGGCGCCTGTTCCGCCACGGTGACGGACGGCTGCTCGTGGTCCCGCTCGATCACTCCGTCACCGACGGCCCCCTCGGTCACGGGGATCTGAACGCCCTGGTGGGCGAGCTGGCCGGCGCCGGCGTCGACGCCGTGGTGCTGCACAAGGGCAGCCTGCGGCACGTCGATCCCGGCTCGTTCACCGGCATGTCGCTGATCGTGCACCTGAGCGCGAGCACGCGGCACGCCCCCGACCCGAACGCGAAATACCTGGTCGCCGGCGTCGCCGAAGCGCTGCGCCTCGGGGCCGACGCCGTCAGCGTGCACGTCAACCTCGGCTCCGAGCAGGAGGTCCGCCAGATCACCGACCTGGCCGCGGTCTCGGAGGAGTGCGACCGCTGGAACGTCCCGCTGCTCGCCATGGTGTACGCCCGCGGACCGAAGATCACCGACTCGCGGGCCCCCGAACTGGTGGCGCACGCCGCGTCGCTGGCCGCCGACCTCGGCGCGGACGTCGTCAAGACCGACTACGCCGGCACACCGGAGGACATGGCGGAGGTCGTACGCGCCTGCCCCATCCCCGTCATCGTGGCGGGAGGGCCCCGAAGGGACGAGCTGAGCGCCGTCCTGGCCCACGTCGCCGACGCGTTGCGCGGCGGGGCCGCCGGAGTGGCGATGGGCCGCAACGTCTTCCAGGCCGGCCGGCCCGGCCGGATGGCGGCCACCATCGCGAACCTGATCCACGAGCCGCAGTACTCCTCGGACCAGGAGTCGCTGGACGGCCGGCTTTCCCTCACCACCTGACCCGCCCCGGCAGAGGAGAGATCCCGTGAAACTGTGCTGGCTGGACATCCGCGACGCGGACGGAGCCAAGGAAGCGATCATCGAAGAGGCCGTCCACCAGCGCGTGGACGCCATCGTCGCGGCCGACCCCGCCGACCTGGAGGCGATCCCGCCGACGGTGAAGAAGGTCCTGTTCCCGCGCGACGAGCCGCTGCCGGAGAAGCTGGAGCCGGCCGACCTGGTCATCGTCACCCCGGCCCGCCACGGCGAGCCCGCCGAACTGGCACACCGCCATCCCGACGTGGAATGGGGCCGGTACGTCGAGATCACCGACCCTGACAGCCTCGACGAGGCCTGCCGGGCGGCCCGCTTCGACCGGTGGAGCGTCCTGTACTTCCGCGACCCCACCAAGATTCCGCTGGAGATCGTGCTCGCCGCGGCGGCAGGAGCGGACGGCTCCGTCATCACGCAGGTGGCCGACGTGGAGGAGGCACAGATCGTCTTCGGCGTGCTCGAACACGGCAGCGACGGGGTGATGCTCGCGCCGCGCGCGGTGGGCGAGGCCACCGGTCTCAAGGCCGCGGCCCTGAGCCGGCACGCGGATCTGCAGCTGGCGGAGCTGGAGATCACCGCGATCCGGCGGGCCGGCATGGGCGAGCGCGTGTGCGTGGACACGTGCACGCAGTTCCGTCTCGACGAGGGCATACTCGTGGGATCCTACTCCCACGGCATGATCCTGGCCTGCAGCGAAACCCACCCGCTGCCGTACATGCCGACGAGGCCGTTCCGGGTCAACGCCGGCGCGCTGCACTCGTACACGCTGTCGGACCAGGGACGTACCAACTACCTCAGCGAACTCGGCGCGGGCGCCAGGGTGCTCGCCGTCGACTCCACGGGACGGACCCGCCCCGTCACGGTGGGCCGCGTCAAGATCGAGACCCGGCCGATGCTCGCCATCGACGCGGTGTCGCCGTCCGGCGTCCAGGTCGACCTCATCGTCCAGGACGACTGGCACGTACGGGTGCTCGGCCCCGGCGGCACGGTGCTGAACGTCACGGACCTGGTGGCGGGCACGAAGGTGCTCGGCCACCTGCCGGTCGAGCAACGGCACGTCGGCTATCCGATCGACGAGTTCTGCATCGAGAAATGAGCGTGACCGCGATGACGGCGCAACCCGTCCTGGACTTCCATGTACGCCTGGTCCCGCGGAACGGGGCACGAACACGGCTGCTGGCCATGCTGGACGAGTGCGACATGGAGCGGGCAGTGGTCTGCGCGGGCGGCACGATCGACCTCGACCGGCTGTCCTGCCAGCTCATCGAGGGCGGCCACGTCGAGAGCGACGCCGACAACGATGCGGTGCTGGCCGCGTGCGAGGGCACTGACGGCCGCCTCGTCCCCTTCTTCTTCGCCAACCCGCACCGCGCGCCCGCCGCCTACCGGAGCCGAGCCGCCGAGTTCCGCGGCCTGGAGATCTCGCCCGCCGTGCACGGCGTCGACCTGCTCGATCCGCGGGTGAGAGCGCTGGTCGACGTGGCCGCCACCGTCGGCCACCCTGTGTACGTGGTCTGCCTTGCCCGCCGCGGCTCGGGCGTGGCCGACCTGGTCACCCTGGCCCGCCGGTTCCGGCAGGTGAGCTTCGTGCTCGGCCACAGCGGCATCGGCAACATCGACTTCTACGCGCTCGCTCTGATCGAGGACGAGCCCAACATCTTCCTCGAGACGTCCGGCGGCTACACCTCCGTGGCCGAGGCCGCGCTGCGCCGGCTCGGTCCTGCCCGGGTGGTGTTCGGCTCCGAATACCCGTTGCAGCACCCTTCTGTGGAGCTGGTCAAGTTCCGGGCACTGCGGCTGCCGCCCGAGCAGTGGCGCCAAGTCGCCTGGGAGAACGCGCACCGACTGATAGGAGAGGAAAAGCCATGAACAATCAGGGCTCCGGCCTGCCTCAGCTCGGTCAGTGGAACGGCATGGAAGATGTGCAGCGGCTGCAGGAGAAGCAGTTGCCGACCACGGTCACCTGGGCGACCCGCTCCCCGTTCTACCGCGAACGGCTGACGTCGGGCGCCCTGCCCGCCACCGCCGCCGACCTCGCCTCCCTGCCCCTGACCACCAAGCAGGACCTGCGGGACGCCTACCCGTACGGCATGCTCGCGGTGCCGAACGAGCGGCTGGCCACCTACCACGAGTCCAGCGGCACCGCAGGCCGCCCCACGCCGTCCTTCTACACCCAGGAGGACTGGACGGACCTGGCCGAGCGCTTCGCCCGCAAATGGATAGGCATGTCGGCCGAGGACATCTTCCTGGTGCGCACGCCCTACGCGCTCATGCTGACCGGCCACCTGGCGCACGCCGCCGGGCGCCTGCACGGGGCCACCATCGTGCCCGGTGACAACCGCTCGCTCGCCATGCCCTATGCCCGCGTGGTCCGCGTCCTGCACGACCTGAAGGTGACGCTGACCTGGTCGGTGGCGACGGAATGTCTGCTGTGGGCCGCCGCGGCCGAGGCCGCGGGACACCGGCCGGGCGCCGACTTCCCCGCGCTGCGCGCGCTCTTCACCGGCGGCGAACCGCTGACCACCGCGCGCCGCGACCGGATCAGCAGGATCTGGGGAGTGCCGGTCATCGAGGAGTACGGCTCCACCGAGACCGGCAGCCTCGCCGGCGAATGCCCGCACGGCCGGTTGCACCTGTGGGCCGATCGCGCCCTGTTCGAGGTGTACGACTCGGTGACCGGCGAGGTCAGGACCGAAGGTGAAGGGCAGCTCGTCGTCACGCCGCTGTACCGCGAGGCCATGCCGCTGCTGCGCTACAACCTGGAGGACAACGTCTCGGTCTCCTACCAGGACTGCGAATGCGGCTGGCACCTGCCCACGATCAAGGTGCTCGGCCGGTCGGCCTTCGGCTACCGGGTGGGCACGGCGACGGTCACCCAGCACCGGCTCGAGGAGCTCGTCTTCTCCCTTCCCGACACGTACGGGGTGCTGTTCTGGCGGGCGAAGGCGGAACCCGCGGTCCTGCGCGTCGAGATCGAGGTGGCCGACGAGCACCGGGAGGCGGCCCGAGCCGAGCTGGCGGCGTCGATCCGGGCGGCCTTCGGCGCCGACAGTGAGGTCGTCGGCCTGCCGCCGGGCAGCCTCGTGCCGCAGGCGATGCTGACCTCGATGCCGGACGTCGTCAAGCCGCGCAGCCTCTTCGGGCCGGACGAGGACTGGGACAAGGCGCTCCTCTATTACTGAACCCATCGTGAGGAGGACGGCATGTCGCAGATGAGCGTGGCCATCGTCGGGGCCGGCATCGCCGGCCTCGCCTTCGCCGCCGCCCTTCGCCGGGCCGGCATCGACTTCCGGATCTACGAGCAGGCGCCGCGGCTGTCCGAGGTGGGCGCCGGTGTACAGCTGGCGCCCAACGCCACCAGGGAACTGCACCGGCTGGGCCTGGGTGACGCCCTGCGCGCGGTCGCGGTGGCGCCGCTGTCCATCGACATCCGCCGCTGGGACGACGCGACCCTGCTGCAGCGCACCCCGCTGGGCGAGCCGTGCCTGCGCAGGTTCGGCGCGCCCTACTACACCGTGCATCGGGCGGACCTGCACGGCGGCCTGCTGTCTCTGGTGCCGCCAGGTCGGGTGCACCTCGGCGCCCGCTGCACCGCCGTCACCCAGACGGCGGACAAGGCACGGCTGCGGCTGTCCGACGGCACGACGGCCGAGGCGGACCTCGTGGTGGGCGCCGACGGCATCCACTCGGCCGTGCGGGAACGGCTCGCCGCCGACCGGCCGCGCTACTCAGGACAGACGATCTACCGAGGCCTGGTGCCGGCGAGGCGCGTACCTCACCTGCTCGCCGAGCCGCGGGTGCGCCTGTGGTTCGGCCCGGACCGGCACTGCGTCTGCTACCCGGTGTCGGCCGGACGGCTGGTGAGCTTCGGCGCCACCGTCAGTGCGCCCGAGTGGCAGGAGGAGTCGTGGTCGGCGCGGGGAAGCGTGGACGACCTGGCGGCCGCGTACGAGGGCTGGAACGAGGACGTCACCCGCCTGATCGCCGCCGCGGACGCGGTCAGCCGGTGGGCGCTGCACGATCGCGACAGTCTGGGCCGGTTGAGTTCGGGACGCATCACCGTCATCGGCGACGCCGCGCACCCCATGTTGCCCTTCCGCGCACAGGGCGCGAACCAGGCGATCGAGGACGCCATCGTGCTCGCCTGCTGCCTCGCGGACAAGGGCGGAACCGACCTGAGCGCGGCACTGAACGACTACGAGCGCATCCGCCTGCCACGAACCGGCAGGGTCCAGCGTGAGTCGCGCGACAGCGTGACCACCTACCACTTGGCCGATGGGGAGGCACAGCGCCGCCGCGACGCGGAAGGCCGCGACGTGGCCGGACTGGACCGGCACCAATGGCTGTTCGGCTATGACGCGCAACAAGCAGCAACCGACCGAACCACCCTCGCCCGGCACACCGGGTGACCAGCCAGAGGAGATCGCGATGGAGCTGTCCGGAATCGAGTCTAAGGTCGCCCTGGTGACGGGCGCGGCCCAAGGCATCGGCGCGGCGGTGGCGCACACCCTGGCGAGCGCGGGTGCGCACGTCGCGGCGGCGGACCGCAACGGCGAGCGGCTCGCCACCGTCGTCGCCAAGCTCGAGGCCGAGGGCCTGTCCGCGCGCGCCTACCCGGTGGACGTGCAGGACGGCGAGGCGGTGGAGTCCCTGGTGAAGGAGGTCGAGGAGCGGCAGGGCCCGATCGGCATCCTCGTCAACGCGGCCGGCGTCCTGCGTACGGGCCGGGTTGTCGAGCTGCCCGACCAGCACTGGGGCGAAACGTTCTCCGTCAACGCCGGCGGCGTGTTCAACGTCTCCCGTGCGGTGGCCCGGCGGATGATCGACCGGCGCCTCGGGGCGATCGTCACCGTGGCGTCCAACGCCGCCGGTGTGCCGCGCGTGGACATGGCCGCCTACGCCGCGTCCAAGGCCGCCTCCGCCCAGTTCACCCGCTGCCTCGGACTCGAGCTAGCCGAGTACGGCATCCGCTGCAACGTCGTCTCGCCGGGCTCGACCGACACGCCTATGCTGCGGGGGATGCTCGCCGAGCACTTCGATCCGGCGTTCGCCATCGACGGCTCCCCGGCGGCGTACCGCGTCGGCATCCCGCTGCGGAAGCTGGCCCAGCCGCGGGACGTGGCGGAGGCGGTCGCGTTCCTGGTGTCCGACCAGGCGGGCCACATCACGATGCACGACCTGTACGTCGACGGCGGCGCGGCCCTGCACGTGTGAGGTCCCCGCTCAAGAGCCACCGGAGAGGAGACGAACCATGCCCATCAACGAGATCGCGCCGTACCGCATGCCGGGTGACGGCGATCTGCCCGTGGCGGCGGTGCCCTGGCGTCCCCGGCCTGAGCGCTCCGTCGTGCTGGTGCACGACATGCAACGGTACTTCCTGCGCTTCTTCCCGGCCGGGCGGTCCCCGCTGACCGAGCTGCTGACCAACACCGCGAAACTGCTCGCGGCCGCCCGCGCGGCCGGCGTGCCGATCATGTACACGGCGCAGCCAGGCGGCATGTCCCGCCACGACCGCGGCCTGCTGCACGACTTCTGGGGTCCGGGTATGACCGTGGCGCCGAGCGATCGCGAAATCGCCGACGAGGTCGTTCCCGAGGCGGGCGACACGGTGCTGACGAAGTGGCGCTACAGCGCGTTCTACCGCAGCGACCTCGAGGAGCGGCTGCGGCGGTCCGGGCGTGACCAGCTGATCGTGTGCGGGGTGTACGCCCACGTCGGGTGCCTCATGACCGTCTGCGACGCCTTCACCCGCGACATCGAGGCGTTCCTCGTGGCCGACGCGATGGCCGACTTCACGCGTGAGGAGCATCTGATGGCGCTGCGCTACGCCGCCGACCGGTGCGCGGTGCCGCTGTCCCTGGACCGCGTCCTGCACGAGCTGACGGCGGCTCAGCCGGCCGCGTCCAGCACGCCCGCCGAATAGGGTGGCGGAGTGAGCCTGGCCAGCTCGATCCGCGAGCGGATGCCCAGTTTCTTGAAGATCCGGCGCAGGTGGTAGTTGACGGTGTGCGGGGACCGGGACACCCGACTGGCGATCTGCTGGTTCGTCAACCCCTGACTGGCCAGCAGGGCGACCGCGCGCTCGGCCTCGCTGAGATCCGTCCATCCCGCCGCCTGCCTGACGGTCACCGGCAGCCGGACGCTCAGCGCCGGTGACCGCTCCTCGCTGCGCGCTGCGTCCCGGCAGGCGTTGACCCGGGGGATGGCGGCGGGGGCGGGATGCTCCCCGGCGGCCTCCTGCGCCAGCGCGGCACGCGCGGGATGCGGCAGCGATGACAGCACGCAACGCCAGAACAGCTCCTGCGGGAAGACCAGGCACTCCTCGTCGCAGGCGAGCACGTCCGCGGCCAGCGCCTCCTCGACCGGGCCGATCAGGTCCGCCGCCGGCCGGCGCAGCAGCCTCGTCGCGTCGCTCAGCGGGAAGCAAGGGCCGAGGACCGCGCCCACCTGCAGGAGCCGTCGGCACAGGTCGCTCAACTCCGTCAGGCACCTGCGCACGCAGGACCGGACGCGCTCCGGCGGACGATCCAGCACACCGTGGGAATGGTCGGCTCGCATGCCACGGGCCAGCTCGACGGCCAGCAGCGCGTTCCCGCCGGTCATCTGCATGAGATCCGGTGGGACGGCGCCGGCCGCGTGGTCGGCCACCAGCCGCTGCACCGCCGGCGCGGGCAGCGGGCCCAGATCGACTGCGGGGCAGGGCCGCGTGAAGAGCCGATCGGCTGCCGCGCCTCCGGCATGGCGGCGACGGCTGAGTATCCAGGCGATCGGCCGGTCACGAAGCTGCCACGGCAACACGCGCAAGCCGTCGAGCATCTCCACATCGGCATGGTGCAGGTCGTCCAGGACCACCAGCACGGGCTCCGGCGCGTCGAGCGCACCCGGCACCGCCCCGGCGGGCCAGACGCCGTCCACGACGCTGAACCCGAGGCGGCCGGCGAGGTCGGCGGCCTCCCGCAGCAGCCGGGTACGGCCGCTGCCCCACCCTCCCTCGACGTGCAGCACGGAGCTGGCTCCCGCCGCGACCGCTTGAAGCATCCGCGTGATCTGCCGTTCTTCTGCCTCCCGGCCGCGAAGCTGCCGGGTCATGGATTCTCCGATCCCAGCGGCTCGTCCGCGCGCTCGGCCGGGCTCGCCTGCGCCACGGGCTGGACCGCCGGCTTCATGCGATCACGCCACAGGTGGCGGGCGAGCGGGGCGGCCGAGATCAGCACGACCACCGTGCCCGCGGCGAACGCGCCGCGGACGCCGGCCACGCTGTAGCTCCACATGCCCCACACCAAGGTCGCCAGAGCCGGTCCGAAGGCGAAGCCGCCCTGCCGCGCCACGCTGGTGGCCGATCCCGCCGTTGCGAGGAGCTCGCGCGGCGGCGCCGACATCGCGGCGCTCATGTTCGGCGCGTTGAACAGGCCGAGGCCGGCCCCGATGAGGGCGAGCCGCCACCCGACGTCGATGGCCTGCCATGACAGGTCCGCCGGTACGAGCGTCGCCAGGCCGCTGATCACCACGGCGAGACCGAGGAGCTCGATCCGCGGGTACCCGAACCGGTCCGCGAGCAGACCGGCGATCGGGCCGAAGGCGGTGGCGGCCACCGGCAGCGCCAGCAGCGTGAGACCGGTGACGGAAGGGGGCGTGCGCAACAGCGTGATCAGGTAGAAGGGCACGATGAAGAACAGCAGGCCTACCGCCGCCGAGGTGGAGGCGAGCGTGCCGAGCGGTCGCCGCATCCCCGGCAGGACGAGCAGCTTGCGCACCGGCACGCTCACCGGCAGCCGCCGCCAGATCAGGAGCAGCGGAACCGCGACGAGTCCCAGGGCCAGCCACTGCGGTCCGTCGCTGGTGGCGAGGGTGAGTGCGATCATGATGATGCCGGCCGCCCCGGTGAGGCAGCCGGCCTCCCCGGCCGCGCTCCGCTCCGGCAGGCGCAGCCGGCCGTTGCGTGGAACCTGCACGTAGGCCAGCACGATCAGGACGAGGCAGACGGGCACGTTGATGAAGAAGACGGCGCGCCAGCCCACCGAGGCCACGAGGAGCCCTCCGGCGGCCGACCCGGTGATCAGCCCGAGCATCCCGATCGCGTCGACGATTCCCATCGCCCGGCCCCGGACGCGGGCGTCGACGGATGTGGTCACCAGGACCGGGATCAACGCCATCAACGCGGTGCTGAACACCCCCTCGACCACCCGCGCCGCGATCAGCCACTCGATGGACGGCGCGAGGCCCGCGGTCAGGCTGGCGGCGGCGAACCCCGCGCAGGAGCAGACCAGCGCGCCCCGGCGATCGATGCCGTCCAGCCATCGCCCGGTGGGCAGCCCCAGCGCCACCAGAGGGAGCAGATAGCCGAGGACCACCCATTGCGCGGTCGTCGTCGGCGCCTGCAGGGAATCACGGATGGCCGGAAGCGCCACATTGACCACGCTCATGTCGAGCGAGCCCATGAAGACGGCGAGTCCCATTCCGCCCACCACCCACCAGCGATTGGCAGGGGAGCGCGCGCTCAGCTCATTGTGGCGTGCCTGTGTCATCGCGCCTCTCTTCGCCGTGAAAGCACTACCGAATTTATGGAACCGACCATCTCGAGCCTCACCGCCGGCTACCGGGCAAGGCCATCGCCCATTTACGTGGTTCGTCGTCCGGCAGCCGGCAATGGGGGGCGGAATACCGCAAATACGTGACGACCTCCGATGATGACGCCGGATACCTTCGGCGGACTCGACCATTCATTCAGGGTGCCGACGGCGAGGAGAACGACCAATGTCAGAACGCATTCATGTCGTCGTCATCGGCGGGACGTCCGGTATCGGGCGGCATGTGGCTGAGACGTTCGCCCGTCGCGGCTGCGACGTCGTCATCACGGGCCGTGCGGAGGACCGGGCGAAGGGCGTCGCCCACGAGATCGGCGGGCACACCCGGGGGCTCGGCCTGGATCTGACCGCGCCCGAGCAGATCCCCGCCGCGCTCGCGGAGGTGCGGAAAGTCGATCGCCTGGTGCTCACCGCACTCCAGCGGGATCACAACACCGTCCGTGAGTACCGTCCGGCCGACGCGACCCGCGTCCTGACGATGAAGCTCACCGGCTACACCACCGTCGTCCACGCCCTCGCCCCGAGGATGTCCGACGGCAGCTCGGCCGTCCTGCTCGGCGGCCTGGCCATGCACCGGCCCTACCCCGGCTCCACGACCGTGACGACCGCCAACGGCGGCATCAGTGCGCTGGTCAGGACACTGGTGACGGAGCTGGCACCGATCCGCTTCAACGCCCTGCACCCGAGCCTGGTCGCCGACACCCCCTACTGGAGCGACAAGCCCCACGTCTGGGAGGCCGTCAAGGCGCGCACGCCGACGGGGCGCCTGGTGACCATGGAGGACTGCACGGACGCGATCACCTTCCTGCTCGAGAACCCCTCGATCAACGGCGTCAACCTGAGCATCGACGGGGGAGAACTGCTCGTCTGACCTCCTCACCCGCCGTTCGCCGGGCCGGACGCGGTGATCCGCCACGAACTCCAACGGCCGGTCGCGCCCTGCCCGTGTTCCCGTTCGGCCCGGCTGTAGCGGGTGAGATCCCGGGCCGAGAACAGGCCCATACCCGCGTGCAGCCCCGTGAGCGGAACCGGGATCGTCGCCCAGTACGCGCGTCGGCCGTCCACGTACCAGCTCGCCTCAGAACCGCCGGCATGGTAGACGATGCCGTAGCGGTGCTCGCGCCCCGGCTCGGTCGGCGTCTCCAGGACGACCCGGTGCACGAAGCGCTCCTCCGGCCGGGTCACGCCGGGTATGTGCAGCCGCTCGAGCACCGCGAAGACGGTGTCATCGGTCGCCGCCAGGTTGAAGACGACGCCGGTCTCCGGATCGAAGACGTTCATCGTGCCGAAGGCGTCGAGCAGGTCGTAGGGGATCTGGCCGCGGGTGCGCACCGCCATGGCGACCTCCAGCTTCAGCTCCCCGCCCGCCGGCACCGCGAAGCGCCGCGTCGACCGGTACATCTGCTTGGCGTTGTTCTGCTTGGGGTCCGAATCGTGGAAGCGGCTGAACGGATCGACGGTCAACTCGAAATGTCCGTCACCCGTCCGCTGGCGGGCGTTGCGGTCGCGGTAGGCGTGCAGCCGGCCGTCCGCTCCCATGACTTCCACGATTTCCCAGCGCGCCGGATCGAGTTCGCCGCCGGTGAAGTCGTCGTAGATCCAGGTGTCCATTTCCGATGTCACGCTCATCGGCGCTCCCGTGCTGGCTTTTGAATGGCGGATTACCACCATTGGCCACCGCCGTCGTCGGCGTACATGGCACTTTCGCGTGGTTCGGCGGAGCCGGCGCGCCATTTTCGGACCACGCCGGAGATCCCGTATTTAGGGCATGCCCGGGTGCGGCCGATGACAGATGCTGCGTTTCTGACCGTCACGTCACGACGAGGAGGTGTCATGGGCACGACGAACTCGCTGCCGGACGGCGAGCGTTATGTCGCCGTACATGGCAGCGCCCGGTTCAAAGCCCTGCGTCGCCAATCCCAGAGCTTCACCCTGTGGGCAAGCGTGGTCTTCACGGGGTGGTGGTTCCTCACCATCCTGCTCGGCGCGTACGCGCCGAGCTTCTATCGGCAGACGGTCATCGGAAACGTGAACGTCGGCCTGCTGTTCGTCCTGGTGTCGTTCGCTCTCGTGCTGGTGATCACGCTGCTCCACCTGAGGCATGCCCGCACCCGGCTGGATCCCCTCGCCGAGCAGATCAAGGCGGACATGGAAGGAGCTCCCCGATGACCAACGGCTTCGCGGCGCCGGCGATCGCTTTCACGTTCTCCGCCGTCCTGGTCCTCCTGCTGCTCGGGGTCGTGCTCGCTGCGCGCAGGACGCAGAACAGCCCGAGCGAGTTCTACGTCGCCGGCCGGAGCGTCGGCACCGGACAGAATGCGCTGGCGTTGTTCGCCGGTTTCATCCTGTTCTCGACGCTGTTCACGATGACCGGACACGTTTCGCTCAACGGTCTCGACGCCTTCCTCTTCTCGGCGGCCTTCGCCATGTCCTGGCTGATCGCCCTGCTGATCTTCGCCTCGCCGCTGCGCAACGTGGGCGGGCAGACGATCGGGGACGTGTTCGCGCTGCGCGTGGGAGAGCGGACGGCGCGGACCGCGTCCATCGTGGTCACCCTGTTGCTCTTCACCACGTACACCATCGCCATGATGGAGGCGGGCGGCATCACGGCCCGGGTGCTGTTCGGGGTCGACTCGAACGCCGGGCGGGCCGCCATGGTCGCCGGGATGGGAGTGCTCGCCATCCTGTTCGTGTTCATGGGCGGTATGCGGGGAACCACGCGCGTGCTGGTGGTCAAGGCGGTTCTGATCATCGGGATCCTGGCGGTGCTGACCGTCGTCGTCCTCATGAAGTACCGGTTCAACCTGTCCCAGCTGCTCGGGGACGCCCAGGCGCGGATGGCTCCACACCCGGCCGGGTTCGACCTGCTGGGCCCGGGCCGGGAGTTCGGCGAGGGCCCTGGCCCGCTCGGCCACGTGTCGAAGCTGTTCGTCGCCTTCGTCGGGCACGCGGCATTGCCGTACATGTTCATCCGTCACTTCACGGTCTCCTCAGGCAGGGAGGCGCGGCGGTCGACCGGCTGGGCCGGCATGATGATCGTCGCGTTCTACCTGTGCGTCGCCGTCCTCGGCTTCGGCGCCGTCGCGTTGCTCGGCGGGCAGAACATCGGCGCGGCCCCGCCCACGCGTGACACCACGCTGCCCATCCTGGCGAACTCCATCGGTGGGCCGTGGCTGGTCGGCCTGGTGGGCGCGACCGCGCTGGTCGTGGTCGTCGGCATGCTCGCCGCGTTGCTGATCAGCGCGGTGACCTCCCTCACCCGCGACGTCCGCGCGCTGCGTCAGGAAAGGCCCGACCCGGCTGAGGAACTGCGGGCCGCCCGGGTCAACACGGTGATGCTCGGAGTCGCCGCCATCGTGGTGGGCACAGTACTGCTGCAGGCCAACATCCACGCCCTGCTGCCGATGACGATCAGCTTCGCCGGCGCCTCGATCCTGCCGGCGATGGTCTACACGCTGTTCTGGAAGCGCTTCAACACAGCGGGACTGCGCTGGTCGGTCTACGGCGGCATCGTCGTGACCGCGATCCTGGCCATGTTCTCCGGCCTCGTCACCGGCAGCCCGATCGCCATCTTCCCCAACATCAACATCGCCTTCGTCACCTTCGACCCCGCGCTGGCCTCCGTGCCCATCACCTTCCTGCTGGGCTATCTGGGCACGATCAGCAGCCGGGAGCGCAACGACGCCGGCTTCGCCGAGCTCCAGGTCCGCGCGCTCACCGGCGCCGACGCCTCCGGAACTCAGGAACGATCCGCCGTTCCCGGCCGCGGCGACACGCCCGCCAGAGCCGGCAGGACGCCCAGCGAAGCACCCTGATCGCAGCACACGGTGCGGGACGGCCCGACCGTCCCGCACCTCGGGAGGCAATCGTGGTACCGGTACCCGTTCTCGTGGTGGGCGCAGGCCCGGTGGGCATGGTCGCGGCGCTCTCGCTGGCCCGTCACGGCATTCCCAGCATCCTGGTCGAGGAGAACTTCGAGACGACAAATCATCCGAAGCTGGACTTCATCAGCTGCCGGAGCATGGAGCTGTTCCGGCAGCTCGACCTCACCGACGAGATCCGCGCCGCAGGGGTGGGCCCCGAGCATCCCGCGGACGTGATCTGGTCCACCGGCCTCGCCGGTCCGCCGATCACGGTGTGGAATCTCCCCTCGGTCGCCGAGGAGCGGCGGCACATCGCGGACCGCAACGATGGCACGCAACCCGTGGAGCCGGGACAGCGGCTCTCCCAGATCGACCTGGAGCCGGTCCTGCGAGCCCGGTGCCGCCACCATCCCCTCATCGACCTGCGGTGCGGCTGGACCTTCGTCTCACTGACCCAGGACGACCAGGGCGTGACGAGCGTGCTGGCCAACCTGATGACCGGTAGTCAGGTGCGAGTGCGCTCGCAGTACGTGCTCGGCTGCGACGGAGCGTCGAGCCGGGTCCGAAAGTCCGTGGGCATCGGCCTGAAGGGCTTCGACGTACCGGAACTGCCCAATGCCCTCATGATCCACTTCAAAAGCCGCGATCTTGACACGCTGCACCGGCACGGGCGGTTCTGGCACTACTTCGCCTTCCGCTACATCATCATCGCCCAGGACGAGGCCGACACCTGGACCGTGCACGTGAACGGCATGGAACCCCATGAGTTCGACCCTCCGCCCGCGGACCCGGCGGACTTCACGCTCCGTACCATGCGGACGGACCTGAAGATCGACAAGCTGCTGCTGACGACGCGCTGGCGGCCCGGCTTCCTGATCGCCGACCGGTATCGCGCCGGCCGGGTCCTGCTCGCCGGCGACTCCGCTCACCAGATGTTCCCGACCGGCGGCTATGGCATGAACTCCGGCATCGCGGACGCCGTGGACATCGCCTGGAAGATCGCCGCCATGGTGAACGGATACGGCGGTCCCGAGTTGATCGAGAGCTACGAGGCCGAACGCCGGCCCGTGGGCCTGCGCAACATGCACACCTCGCACCGGCACCTCGGCGTCCACCTCAAAGCCGGAGGACTGCTCCGCGACAGCGCGTCACTTTCCACCATCGCCTCCTTCATCGAGAACGAACGGGGCGAGAACGAGTACCGCGGCGTCGAGCTGGGCTACCGCTACGCCGAGTCCGGCGTCGTCTGCCACGAGGACGTGCAGGAACCACTGTGGAGCCCCCGCCACTACACGCCGACCACCTGGCCGGGAGGACGCCCGCCCAGCGTGGTGCTCGACGGCGGCGAGCCGATCTTCGACCGGCTGGGACCCAGGTTCACCCTGGTCGATTTCGCCGGCGACGGCCGCGCGGACGCGCTGCTCGCCGCGGCCGGCGCGCAAGGACTGCCGGTCACGCACACCGTGGTGACCGACGCCGCGGCCCGCGAGCTGTGGGAGCGCGACCTCGTCCTTGTCCGCCCCGACCAGCACGTCGCCTGGCGCGGCAACCAGTCACCGCCGGACCCGTCGGCCGTGGTCCGGCGGATCCGCGGCGCAACGGGGACCGCTCTCGCCCAGAAGGGGACATCGAGATGACCGAACAGCACACGCTCGAAAGACTGCGCGAGTTCATGCTGGGCCCGACGAGGTTCATGAACCTCCTGACCGCCTTCGAGCTCGGCATCGTCGACGCGCTCGGCGACGGTCGCCGGATGACCGCCGCCCAGCTCGCCGAGGTGGCCGGCGCCTCGCCCGACGCTGTGGAACAGCTGCTGCACCTGCTGGTCAAGGAGGACTTCGTCTCCTACGAAGCCGCCTCCCTCACCTACTCGCGCGGCGGGCTCGACGCCGTGCCCGAGGAGGACCTCCAGCGTGTGCTGGCCATCATGCGGATGATCAAGACCGTGGTGCTGCGGCAGAGCTTCCACCTCACCGAGAGCGTACGCGTGGGCGCGCCGGTCGGCCTCAAGACCCTCTACGGGCACGAGGGCAACCTCTATGAGGCATTGGCCGAGCACCGGGACCTGCGGGAGACCTGGGGCACGATGATGGACACCGTCACCGCGCACATCGACCCGTGGTTCTTCGAGAACATCGAGGTGCCGGCTGGCGCGAGAGTGCTCGATCTGGCGGGCAACACCGGTCTGGGCGCGATCCTGGCCTACGAACTGAAGCGGTCACCCGGTCTGCACGTCACCACCTTCGACCTTCCCGAGAAGGAGACCGAATGCCTGCAGAACTTCAAGGCCCGCGGTGTGGACGCGCACTGCTCGTTCATCGGCGGTGACGTGTTCCGGAGCGTGCCCGAGGGCTTCGACGTGGTCCTGATCAAGCACTTCCTGGACATGTTCGACAAAAAGGAGGTGTTCCGGATCCTCCGCAACACCTATGACGCGCTCGACGTCGGTGGCCAGGTGCACATCCTCGGCCCGGTGTACGCCGAAGACCTCAAGACCTCCTACGCGGTGGACTTCTTCCCCACCTACTTCCTCGGCTGCACGATGGGCCAGGGTGGGCCGCAGAAGCTCTCGACGTACCGCGAATGGCTGGGGGAGTGCGGATTCACCGTGACCAAGGCGATCGCCCAGGACCTGGCCGAGATGCCGGCCGACGCCCTGGTCGCCCACGGCATCCTCTGCGCGACGAAGACGGCATAGACGAAATCGGCTGATCGGAAGCCGCGGCGCCCTTTCCACCACCGCCCTGCGGGGCGCCGCACGCATGCGCACCCTCCATGCTCACCCGATCGGAAACCCATGACTGGCGGACCGAGCGAAAGGAACGCGAACGGTGACCCGTTTGAGAACGACGTGGCGCACGTCCCTGAAGTGTTCGGTGGCGATCGCCACCGCGACGATGCTGGCGGGAACGCTCACCTCGGGGGCGACGGCCGCACCACGCAAGGCCGGTTTCGACTTCGACAACGGCAATGCCCTCATCGAGGTGATCTATCCGCACTTCCAGAAGGCCGTGCGCACGATCACCCCCGACGGCTCGGACGCCACGCTGGTCGCCGACCACATCCTGATGGTGGAGACGGCCTGGTTCGACGCCATAGCTCCGTACCACCCGACGGCCGTGGGCATCTACTCGAACCTCGGCCGCCGCCCCAGGAGCGAGGCCACGACGCGCAACAGGAACACCGCCGTCATCTACGCGGCGTACACCTCGCTCAACGCCGTCTTTCCGCAGTTCGCGTCCGACTTCCGGAGCATGATGGAGACGGCCGGTCTCGACCCCGACAACAGCACAGGGGATCTCGCCACGCCGGCCGGCATCGGCATCACCGCGGCCAAGAAGGTCATGGAGGCACGCGAGCACGACGGCTCGAACCGGGACGGCGACGAGGGCGGCCGCACCTACAACCGTCGGCCCTACGCCGACTACACCGGCTACAAACCGGTCAACACCCCCTACGAGCTCCGCGACCCCTCCCGCTGGCAGCCGAACCTGCTCAACCCCAACGGCATCGTCAAGAGCCAGCAGTACGTGACCCCGCAGTACGGCCGGGTCAAGCCCGTGTCCTACGACAGCCCGGCCCAGTTCAAGCTCTCGCCGCCGGTCAGCCATCGCGACCGGGCCGCCTACAAGCGGCAGACCGACGAGATAATCAGGGCGTCGGCGCACCTGACGGACGAGCAGAAGATGAAGGCCGAGTTCTTCAACGACAAGATCTTCAGCCTCGGGCGCACCACCGGCACCGCGGCCTTCGAGCAGGGCGGCTTCGACATCGAGAAGGCCGTCCAGTACGTCACGACCGTCGACCTGGCCATCTTCGACGGTGCCGTCGCCACATGGCACTTCAAGCGTAAGTACGACGCGGTGCGGCCGTTCAGCGCCATCCGCTATCTCTACGGGAACAAGAAGATGACCGCGTGGGGCGGCCCGGGGAAGGGCACCGTCAACGACATCACCGGCAACGAGTGGCGAAGCTACCTGAACACCGCCGACCACCCCGAGTACCCGTCCGCGTCGTCGGTGTACTGCCTTGCCTACGCCCAGGCGGCGCGGCGTTTCCTCGGCACCGACAAGCTGCGGACGAGCGTCACCTTCGCGAAGGGGTCCTCCGTCATCGAGCCGGGCGTCACCCCGGCCAGGGACATCACCCTCCGCTGGGACAACCTGACCGATCTCGCCAACGACTGCCGTATGAGCAGGGTCTGGGCCGGAGTCCACTTCCGCTCGGCGATCGAGAACGCCGCCCAGATCGCGCCGAAGATCGGCGACTCGGTCTACACCTTCATCCAGCGCAAGCTCAACGGCGGCTGATCAGCGGCCACGGCTGCACCGCCGGCGGCACCTCGGAAGAGGTGCCGCCGGCGGTGCTGTGCTCGGGTGACGGTGACCGGGTCGTCACGGCTGGACGGGACGGGGCGCCGCGCCGATGGAGGCCAGCCAGAAACCGATGCGCGTCTCGATCTCGGCCGCCATCTGCTCGAACGCCGCGGCCCCCGTTTCGCGGGAGTCGTGGGCTCCTGGATCGGGGATGCTCCAGTGGATGTAGGTGGGGTTGCCGGGGAACGAGGGGCACACCTCACGGACCCGGTCGCACAACGTGATCACGTAGCGAAACCGCCGCCGCGCGAACTCGCGCATGTGCTTGGGTTGCTGGCCGGTGAGGTCGACACCGCGCGCCGCCATCACCCGCACCGCGTCGGGATGCAGCAGCGGCCGGGGCTCGCTGCCCGCGCTGAAGCCCTGCACCCTGCCTTCGGAACGGGCTCGGCTGAGCGCCTCGGCCGCCTGGGAGCGCGCACTGTTACCGGTGCACAGGAACAACACCGAGCCCGGTTTCCTGCCGGTCGCCTTGAGCACGGGGGCGGGTGCCGGTACGAAGGCCAGCCCGGGATGCAGGGCGGCACCGGTTTCTGCCAGCAGCGCGGCGCACCGCTCCAGATCGAGGTGGTAGTAGGTGTCGCGGCCGTCGAAACTGCTGCGCCGGCCCGCCACCATTCCGGCGCTCCTGAGGCGACCCAAATGGTAGGAAACCAGGTTCTGTGGCTGGTCGACCAACGTCACCAATTCGCGTACACGGCGGTCGCTGAGCGCCAGTTCCCGCAACAGCCGCCAGCGCAGCGGATCAGCCGCCATCCGGGTGAACGGCGGTGGCATCAGGTCTGTTCTTGACCCCATACCAAGACGATACATCAAAGTAAAATACACTAATGTGATTAGATTTACCGTCCGGAGCTGCGGTGACGCCCCCGCAAAGGCGGTGTGACGTGCGGCATCCCGGGCCGGGCGACATGCGCGGAACGGTCACGCCCGCGATGACGGGAGGCCGTTTTGGCGCGGCCGATTGGCTTGTCTGCGGGAACCGATTCGACGCCGCTGCGAGACACGCGCTCAGCGCCGCACGGAGCCGATCAGCGCGGTGATGCCGGCCCAGCGCAGCCTGGCGATCACGGCGTACGAGACGGCGAGCGCGGCCGTCAGCACCGCCATGGCCGGCCGATCGATCATCAGATTGGTGACGGTCGCGCCAACCATGACGCCGACCAGCCCCGCCGCGGCCGCCGCGGCCAGCCGTGGGATCACCATGCCGATCCCGCCGGCCAGCTCGACCAGGCCCGTCAGGTAGCGGAACCACTGGCCCCACCCGATCGCCTCGAATGTCTCAACGGACGACGGCAGCCCGATCAGCTTCGCCGTGGCCATGGCCACGATGAACCCGCCGAGCAGGATCTGAGCGCTCCACAGCGCGACGATGAAAGCCGGTCGCGAGGGTGTCCGGTTCGAGGTCATCAGCGTTGTCACCCTCCTTCGCCGCCACCTGTACGATTCTCCGCCGTACCGGCCGCCCGGGTGTCCCGTAATCGCGCCATCTCCCGCCTGAACGGGATCGAAGTGCCGGGGCCGATTCCCGGACCGAGATCGCGCGGACACGTGGTGTCCGATGCCGCGCCGCCTCCCAGACTGGCCTGAGGACGGCACGCAGCCCATCGGACCCGACACGAGCAGGTGCGAGAGATGCTGACGAACAATCCGGTCATCTTTTTCGGGATCATCACACTGCTTGCAGTGTCGATTCACCTCTATCTGTGGGCACGGCTCGTGCGCTCCACGACCCGGCGCGGCAAAGGGCGCGCCATCGGCGCGCTGCTGATCTTCGGCCTCGGCGTGGTCGGCGTCGTGGGCTTCATGGTCACCAGGACGGTGGGCGTCGACGCCTGGTTGCTGGCCTGGGCCGGGTACGTGTGGATCGCCCTGATGTTCTACCTGCTGCTCAGCCTGCTCGTGCTGGAGATCCCCCGCGCGGCGCTCTCGCTGTGGTGGCGGCGCTCGAAGAAGCGCACCGCCGTGGCCGGCCCGACGGCGGTGACCCCCACGGCGGCCCTGGTGGCCACCCCGCGCGCCGAAGCGCCGGCCATGACGGCTGCCGAGGAGCAACCAGGTGGCCCCGGCACGCCTGCCTTCCCGCCGGAACTCGACAATCCCGGACGCCGGTTGTTCCTCGCCCGTGCCTGCGCGCTCGCGGCCTGCGGCGCGGCGGCGGGATTCGTCGGCTACGGCATGAGCACCGCGTTCGGTGACCTGCGCACCATTCGCGTCACCGTTCCCATCAAGGGGCTCGACCCCCGGCTCTCCGGGTTCCGCATCGCCGCGGTCAGCGACCTGCATTTCGGCGCGTTCCTGCACCGTGAGCTTGCCGACCGCATCGTCACGCTGATCAACCGCGAGCAGGCGGACATGGTGACCATCCTGGGCGACCTGGCGGACGGCACGGTCGCGGAGATCGGGCATGCCGCCGAGCCCCTGCGCCACCTGCGGTCCCGCCAGGGCACGTTCTTCGTGACCGGCAACCACGACTACTCCTCGGGAGCCGACGAGTGGGTCGAGCACGTGAGCGAACTCGGCATGCGGCCGCTGCTGAACGAGCGGGTCGAGATCGCGTCCGGTGGCGCCGCGTTCGACCTGGCCGGCGTGAACGACCTCATGGCGCCGATGTACGACCACCAGGGACCGGACTTCACCGCCGCACTGGGTGGACGCGACCCCGCCCGGCCCGTCGTCCTGCTGGCCCACCAGCCCGTCCAGGTCCACTCGGCCGTCGAGCACCAAGTGGACCTGCAACTGTCCGGGCACACCCACGGCGGTCAGACCGTCCCCTTCGACCGGCTCGTGGGCCTGCAGCAACCGGTGCTCGCGGGCCTGGCGAAAATGGGCCCCACCTCCATTTTCGTCACCAGGGGCGCCGGCTTCTTCGGGCCGCCCATCCGCGCCGGGATCCCGCCGGAGATCGCGATCGTCGAGCTCCAGCCGCGGCCATGAACGGTCCACGTACATAAGCAGCCAGTAGGGAGGCAGCATGTCCGACGCCCGACGAGTGAGGCTGGCCCGCGGAACGAGCCCGTGGCTGGCCCCGGTGATCGCCCTGACAGCCGTCGCGGTCACCAGGTCCCGGCGATCGCGCCTCTGGGCCGTCGCCGCTCCGCCGCTGGCCATCCTGACCGGTCTCATGCTCTGGTTCTTCCGCGACCCGGACCGGCAGCCGGCCGAAGGCCGGGTGCTCTCCCCGGCCGACGGCGTCGTCCAGAGCATCGACTTCTGGCCGGACGGCCGGACCCGTGTCTCGATCTTCATGAGCCCGCTGGACGTGCACGTCAATCGAGCCCCCTGCGACGGGACGGTCACCTCGGTCGAGCATCGGCCGGGCGGTTACCTGCCCGCCTTCGACAAGGACAGCGACCGCAACGAGCGGGTCGTGTGGCGGCTGAAAACAGACCTGGGCGACCTGGAGGTGGTTCAGATCGCCGGCGCGGTGGCGCGGCGCATCATCCCCTACGTCACCGAGGGAGCGGCGGTTCTTCGGGGCGAGCGCATCGGCCTGATCCGCTTCGGTTCGCGCGTGGACGTGTACCTTCCGGCAGGTCTCACGCCGGCCGTCACCGTACGTCAGCGCACGCGCGCCGGCCGTACGCCGCTGGCCTGACCCGCGCGGGAACCGGGGGCACGATGAGCACCGACAGGGACCTCCAGATCAAGCCGACGGCAGGGGAAGGCGTCGTCACGATCGCCCCGGGCGAGCCGGAGACGTACACCGCTCTCCAGCGGAGTGCCGCCTTCGCCCGTCTGCGCTCCCGGTCACGCCGCTACCTCGTGTGGATGACCGGCCTGTGCCTCGGCGCGTTCGCCGTCACCGCCGCGCTCGCGGCGTGGGCGCCAGGCCTCCTCGCCACCCGGGTGTTCGGGCAGGTCGACCTCGGCGTGCTGCTCGCCGTCGGCCTGATCCTGCTGCCGGCTCCCATCAGCGTGGCGCACCTGCTCTACGCGGGACGCCGCCTCGATCCCCTGGCCGAGCGGGTCCGCGCGGAGTTCGACGGGAGCGGGCAGTGACGGCCGCGGCACTCCCATGATCTTCAGCCTGATCATCCTGTTCGTGGTCTCGCGGCTGGGCCGTGTCCGCGACACGTGCGCGGACTTCTACGCCGGCGACCGGACGCTCACGGCGCCGCAGAACGGGCTGGCCCTCTTCGGCACCTTCATGATGATGACCTCGTTCCTCGCCCTGAGCGACGAGGTCGCGATCAAGGGGTACGACGGCGTGCTGCTCGTCGCGGGCTTCGCCGTTTCATGGGTGGTCGCCCTCCTCCTGGTCGCCGAACCGCTGCGTAACACCGGCCGGTACACGCTGGGCGACACGCTCGGTGTGCGGCTGCGGGAACGCCCCGTACGGCTCGCCGCGGCCACGGTCACGCTCGTCGTCCTCTTCCTCTACATGACCACCCAGCTGGTCGGCGCCGGCCACCTGCTGGCGTCCCTGCTCCACCTGGACGGCCCCGTCGGACATGCGTTGATCATCATCACGATCGGCGCCGTCACCGCCGTGACCGTGCACACCGGCGGCATGCGAGGGACGACCTGGACCCAGATCATCAACGCCGTCCTCCTGCTCGCCGCGGTGGTCGTGCTCGCGGGGGCGCTGCTCCTGCACTACCGCTTCGACGTGGGAACGCTGCTCGGCGACGCGGCGAGCCCCGGCCGGCCGAGGGAGCAGGGCACGGCGTCCGCGGGCGGCCCGCACCGGCTGGAGTTCGTCTCTCAGCTGCTCACGTCGGTGCTCGGGCACGCGGTGCTGCCCTATCTGTTCATCCGCTTCCTCGCGGTGCCCAGTGCCGGGCACACGCGCCGCTCGGTCTCGTGGGCCATCTGGCTCACGACGCCGTACTCCCTGCTGATCGTGCTGATCGGGTTCGGCGCCACCGCGCTCGTCGGGCCGGACGTGCTCCGGCCCGTCCTTGGGCCCGGCGGCACGGCGGTGCCCCTGCTGGTGTCCGAACTCGGTGGGGTGCCCCTGCTCGCGTTCGTCGCATCGGTGGTCTTCACCACGATCGTCGCGGTGACCTCGGGCCTGGTGCTCAGCGCTGCCGCCGGCTTCGTCCGCGACGTCCACGCCACCCTCACCAAGCGGGGCCCCTTGCCGGAACGCCGGGAGATCGCGCTGGCCCGGCGCACGGTGGTGATGCTCTGCGCCCTGCTGACCTGTTGCGCCATCGCGCTCATTGAGCAGAACGTCGCGTTCATGCTGTCGGTCGCCGTAACCCTCGTGGCGTCCACGGTCCTGCCGGCGCTGCTGTTCTCGTGGTTCTGGCGCGGCTTCAACACGGCGGGGGCGCTGTGGAGCATGTACGGGGGCGGCGCGGCCACGATCGTCCTGGTCGTGTTCTCGCCGGCCGTCTCGGGCGACCCGCTGGCCCTGTTCCCCCACGCGGACTTCGCCTTCATCCCGTGGAGGCACGTGGGCGTGGTCTCCATCCCGCTGGCCTTCGCGCTCGGCTACGTGGGTGCCGCACTCAGCGCCGAGCGCGATGACGCGAGGTACGCCCGCATGGAGGTCCGGGCGCTCACCGGCGCGGGAGCCGAGGCGGCCACACCCAAGGCAGAACCTTCCGGTCCGGCGCCGTCGGGCATCGGCCGCCCACCCGGCACCAGGCGGAGATGGCGATCGTCCTCGCGGCGCCGAGGCCGCCCAGGCTAGGGTCGCGTCGCGCCCGCGAGGGCATGGTCGATGGAGTAGAGCAGGAACTGGATGCGCGTGGTCAGCTCGTCCGCGGTGCGCACGAACGCCGGGTAGCCGCGTTCGTGGTCCGTGTCCTCGGCCGCAGGGTCCGGCAGGCTCCAGTGGGCGGTCTCCGGAGCTCCGGGGAACTCCGGGCACACCTCGCGCACCCGGTCGCAGAGGCTGATCACGTGGTCGAAGCGCTGCTCGACGAATTCGCTCAGATGCTTGGGGCGATGGCCGTTCAGATCGAGTCCGCGTTCGCGCAGCACGCGCACGGCATCGGGATGGATGGGCTTGGGATCGCTGCCGGCACTGAACACTTCGGCCCGGGAGCCCCCCATCCGCCTCAGTATCGCCTCGGCCATCTGGGACCGTGAGCTGTTGCCCGTGCACAGGAACAGCACCCGGACCATGGGTTGAGACGACGGCCTGTCCGGGCCGTCCGCCGGCGGGAGCGGCGTCGCGGGGATCAGTTGCAGGCCGGGATGCAGCGCGGCACCTGCCTGCATGAGCAGGGCGCGGCAGGCGGCCAGATCGAGGCTGTAGTAGGCGTCGCGCTTGTCGGCGGAGCTGCGCCGCATGGTCACCAGTCCGCCGGCGCGCAGCTGGCCGAGGTGGTAGGAGGTGAGGCTCTGGCGCTGGCCGATCAGGGCGGTGAGTTCGCGGACCTGGCGGTCGCTGTGCGCCAGCTCGCTCAGCAGTTGCCACCGCACCGGGTGCCCGGTCAGCCGCAGGAAATCGGGCGGCGTCGTCGGTGCTGTCGGTGAATGGGCGGAACGCACGGTGAAATCATACAACGAGTCGGATAAACGCATCAAACTCGATTGCTTCATTGTGCGGGCGGGCGTACTGTCGCGGCGAGGTGGCCGCGGACGGCGCGGGCGGCGGCCTCGGCCACATCCGGGTCGCTGTCCTGCGGGGCGGCCAGGAAGTCCGTGCCGCGCAGGGGGTGCGCGGCGGGGCGCGGGTAGAGCCATGCGTGGAAGTGCTGGACGCGATCGCGCGTGGAGACGAGGTGGACGCGCTCGGCGTCGGTGGTGGCCCGCAGGGCCCTGTCGAGCCGTGCCAGGAGCGGGCCGAAGGACGCGGCCTCCTCGGCGCTCATGTCCGCGAAGTCGACGAAGTGGCGCCGCGAGATGATCTTCATGGTGCCGGATCTCGAGTTCTCGGCGGGCCCGTGGTGGACCAGCCAGAACGCATCACGATGAACCCACCCGCCGAGCGGTTCCTTCGCGGCGTCGATCAGTGTGCAGTACGGGCAGGTGCGGTCACCGGTCATGGACGTCCCCTCAAGGCAAGCACCGCCGCACGGCGGTGCGGGATCGGTCAGGTGAGCAGGGTGTGAGCCAGGCCGATCGCGGCGCCGCCTGCGATGAACCAGGCGTTGTTGAGCTTGGTGCGCCACAGGAGCACCAGGCTGATCAGGGCGATGGCCACCGTCGGCAGGTCGATGAGGGCGGTGCGGGCGAGCTGGTACGACACGCCGGCCATGAGTGCCAGTGCGGTGGCGTTGACGCCGTCGAGCAGGGCGGAGGTCCACCGGGATGCGCGGAGCCGGTCAGTGAGCTTGGTGAGCAGGCCGACGAAGACGAAGGAGGGCAGGAAGATGGCGACGGTGGCGAGGAACGCGCCGATCGGGCCGGCGACGAGGTAGCCGATGAAGGTGGCGGTGGTGAAGACCGGCCCTGGGGTGACCTGGCCGATGGAGACGGCGTCGATGAGCTGGGCGGAGGTGATCCAGCCGAGCCGGTCGACGAAGTCGCCGCGCAGGAAGGCGAGCAGGACGTAGCCGCTGCCGTACAGGACAGAGCCGATCTTGAGCATGGTGAGGAAGAGCTGGGTGAGCTGGCCGCCGGTGGGGTCGGGGAAGACGGGTGCGCCGAGCATGGGGACGGCGAGCAGGCCGTGCACGCCGCCGGGGCGGCGCGGCAGGTGGGCGGCTGCGGCCAGGAGCGCGCCCGCCGCCAGGATGAGGAGTTCGTTGACGCCCAGCAGGTACGCGGCCAGTGCCCCGGCCGCGACCGCCCCGAGCCACCAGGACTTGATCACGGCCCTGAGCAGCCCGAACAGGGCGTGGGCGATGATGGCGATGACCACGGGGACGATGCCGTACAGGATGCCCTCGACGGCCGGGGTCCTGCCGTAGGTGACGTAGGCCCAGGCCAGGGCGGTGACGATGAGGGCGGCGGGCAGGATGAAGCAGGCGCCAGCCAGGATGAGGCCGCGCCGTCCCGCCCGGTCGTGGCCGAGGTGGATGGCGAGTTCGGTGGAGTTGGGGCCGGGGATCAGGTTGGTGGCGCCCATCAGGTCGGCGAAGCGTTCGTCGGTGACCCAGCCGCGGCGGCGTACCAGCTCGTCGCGCATCATCGCGGTGTGCGCGGCGGGGCCGCCGAACGCGATGGTGCCCAGCTTGAGGAAGAGCAGCGCCACCTCCCGCGCGGGTGACCCCGCCTCGCCCTGGCCGGGATCGCCGGTGGCGCGTGCATCCACCCGTAGGTCCTTTCGCTCGAGCATGAAGGGCTCATCGGATCGATGATTCCTCACCTGATACGACCATTACATCAAAGTCGTTTGATATATCATCGCACTGTGGCGACTTCGACTCAAGCCAATGAGCCGACGCCGCAACGCATCCCACAGGAGGTCCCGTCATGACAGCACCCGACCAGCTCGTCAGCGTCCGCTACATCGTCGATGACGTCCAGGCGGCCGTCGACTTCTACACCACCCATCTCGGCTTCACCGTGCGCGCCAACGTCGCGCCCGCCTTCGCGGACGTGGTGCTCGGCTCGCTGCGGCTGCTGCTGTCGGGCCCGGCCAGCTCAGGCGCCCGCGCCACCCCCGAAGGCACCCCGGCCGGCCGCAACCGCATCCACCTCACCTTCAAGGACCTCGACGCCGAGATCGACCGCCTGCGCGGCGACGGGCTGTCCTTCCTGGGCGATGTGGTCGCCGGTCCCGGCGGACGTCAGATCCTGCTCGCCGACCCGTCCGGCAACCTCGTCGAGCTGTTCGAGCCTGCCGAGCGCTGATCGCCCGGCTCGCCGGTCGGCGCCGTCCCGATCGGGGCCATCGGGACGGCGCCGAGGCGTCCTGCCATCAAGAGGCTTCGTGCGTGATGAAGTGCTTGGTCAGCTCGACCCGGCTGTTGATGTTGAGTTTCGCGAAGACCCGGCGAAGATGGCTGTCGACGGTGTGGGGCGACAGGAACAACATGCTGGCCGCTTCCTTGTTGGTCCTGCCGTCCACGATCGCCCGCACCACCCGGAGCTCGGCGCCGGTGAGGCTTTCCCAGCCGGACGTTGGCCGGTCGGCGCTCAGCGCGCGCACGTTGTTCACGCCGAGCCTGCGCAGCTTCCGCTGCACGCGGTTGACGTCCTGGCGGGCGCCGCAGTTCACGTACAGGTCCAGTGCCGACCCGAGGAACCGGACCGCCTGGGGCCGGTTCTGCTTGCTGTGCTCCGCCTGCGCCGCGTCCTCGAGCGCGACGCCCGTCGCCAGCGGGCGCCCACTGAGCTTGTAGTGCTCCACCGCGCGGCGCAGCGCGGCAGGATCGTGGCGCAGGAGGCCGTCGGCATGCTCGGCGCCCCCGGCCAGCGACGCCACGGCGGGGTTGCGCTCGGTGAGCCGGCGGGCGAAGTCGGCCGCGCGTTCAGCTTCCGCACTGAGCCCCGCCTTCCTGGCCAGCCGCACGAGTGTCGCCGCCGCGGTCGGGGCTTCGGTGAACAGCAGGCGGTCGGGAGCCACCTTGTCCTCGACGTTGATCAGCGTCTGGACCGCCATGCTGGGGCGCCCGCACGCCGCGTGGAACTGCGCCAGCGCCCAATCCAGAGCGATCTTGTCGGTCGTCGCGTCACCGGTCAGTAACCGCTCGGCCATGCGCAGGTGCTCGCTGGCGCTCGCGGAATCGCCGTGGTGCAGGCTGATGCGTGCCAGGACCACCCGTGCGGGGACGGCGTCGGCGGGCGCCGAGCGGTCGGTCAGCCGCAGCCCGGTCTCCGCCGCGGCCCGCGCCTCATCGAGCCGGCCCGCCGTCACCAGCAGCTCGGCGCGGTGCGCGTGCCACAGCGGCTCCGCCCACGCTTCGCCCAGCTTTTCGCACTCCTGCCTGATGACGGTGCAGACCGCGGCCGCCTCGTCGAACTGATCGGCCGCGACCAGCGCGCGGACCATCCAGGTCCACAGTGGGCGTTCGCACAGCTCGCCTGCCAGGCCGCCCGGCACCTGCCGCGGCCCCGGGACGGACGTCCGCCTGCCGTTCGCGCCCAACACGCCGCGAGACCCGACACAGCGAGAACCGTTGAGCGGCCGGCCAAGGCTGAGCGAGCGCTCGCTCCCGAGGAGCGTCCCCCATAGGGCCACACCGTCCACCCGCTGAGCCGTGTCAGCGAGCAGCTTCTCCAGCTTGGTCCGGTCCGAACCGCTGAGGTCGTGCCGGGCCAGCGTCCGCTGCAGGTGCTCGATCAGGATGCCGTGACACCCGGCGTCCTGCAGACCTTGAGCGAAATCGAGCACCATCTGCGCCTCGCCCGCCGCGTCGAGACCCACGTGTACCGCGATGTCCGCGAGGCGGCCGGCCTCCACGCCTCTGCCGGCGCCGGCGAGCAGGCCGAGAGCCCGGGTCAGCGTCCGGGGTGCTCCTTCCGACAGGCCGGGCAGTGCTGAGATCGCCTGTGCCGTGATCGTGTCGCAGTCACAGGGGGGCGGCTCCGGTGGGCTCAGCAGAACCCGCCGGCCATTGGTCGGCGTCTGCGTGCGGACAGGCTGGTCATCGGCCTCGCCCGCCCGATCGAGCGGGTAGACGTCGGTGCCGGCCCCGGTCATGGGCGCGGTCATGGGCGCGGTCATGGGCGCGGTGGACGCCGATCCACGGAACGGCACACGCTGCAGTGCCTCGCCGAACACGTCGTGGACGAAGGTCAGCTTCGTGTCGTTCCGCTGGATCAGTCCGGCCAGCACCGCCTCGTCGACGCTGGAGGCCAGGTCGAGAGATGACTCGCCGAGCGCGATCGCCGCCTCGTCGACCGAGAACGTCCGGCCGATGCTTCTCCCACGGATGAGCAAGCGCCGGACCCCCGGCGGCAACTCGTCGAGCAACCGGTCCACGGCGGTGACGACGCCTTCCGGGAGGCGATCTGCCAGGACGGAGGCCGTACCGTCCGCGATGACCACCTGCCCGGCTTCCACGAGCGCGCCGAGGAGGTTCTCCAGCAGCCAGGGATTGCCGCCACAGCGAGCCGCCAGGCTCAGCACCGACGCGTCCGGCCGGGCGCCGAGGACGCCGCCGCACAGCGCGGCCACCGCCGCGTCGTCCAGCGGGCCGAGGTGCAGCTGCACCGCTGACCGGTCGATGAGCCAGCCGATGGCGTGCTGGGCGAGCGACTGCGCGGGCACCGGCCGCCGCGCGAGCAGCCACAGGACGGGGGACGAGGCGAGTGATTGCACCAGGCTCTGCAGGGCGAGGGCGCTGATCTCATCGGCTCGCTGGGCGTCGTCGAGCACGATCAGGAGCGGGCGCCTGCGAGCCGCCTCTGCGATGAGTTCGCCCACGCGATCCGCCAAAGAGAAGGGATTAACATCCGGACGGACCAGATCCGCTAATTGAGGCTCCCCGGCCATCACGTGTCGCAGAAAAGTGATCAGCTCGCTGACGGGCGTTGGCTGGCCGATTACGCCAGTTCGCATGTAGCCCACTGTCAGGCCACGTTCGGCGCCTTCCTGGGCCGCTGCCTTTAGCAGGCGCGTCCTGCCTATTCCGATTGGGCCCTCGAGAACGATGCACTCGCCGGCCCCACGGAGTGTGGCATTCAAATAGCTGATCAACACTGACAGCACGTGCTCACGCCCGACTAATGGATACATGATCACCTCAGTGCTGAGACGAAGAATCCCCCGATGTCCGACATAATCATGGTCACGTATAGTGGTCAACGATCGCTCCTAAGATGGCGTAAACGCGTTACATCAAGCTGTATTGATGCAGGCGATCGTCCGCATTGGCCACTTCTTGCCGGAAAACGCGCAGCTGGTTGTGCGTCCTTGTGCTTGACAGCGGGGCCGCGTCGTGACTGCCCGTTCCCATCCGGAGGCGTGACTCGCTGCGAGGTGCAGTGCCGGTCCGTGCGTGTCGTCCCCGAGATCGCGACCTTCGCGGCAGGTCGTCCGAAAGCCGTGCGGGACCTGTTCCGTAATCGCGATCGGAGGTGCCGTATCAGGGGCGACGGCATGTGCGCTGGTGGTGGGGCGGGAGAGGGCGCCGGGCGTGGCATGTCACGCGTGATCGCCACCACCGAAGGGCGTGCCGTCATCAACGCGAAGACGTGATGCGCTGCGCCGTCCGCTGGGTCAAGCTGTCCGAAAACGTCCTCGACCGGCGAGGATTTTCCAGCACGTCCGGCTCACTGATCGTCAGACGGGAGTAGACATGCAGCCACCCAGCTCCACCGCGGACCTCGCCGGGCGCGGGTCGTGGGAGAGCATGCCGGCGGCGCAACAGCCGGAGTGGCGAGACCATGCGGCGTATGACAAGACATGCCAGAGACTGTCTTCGGCGCCGCCGCTGGTTTCGGCTGCCGAGATCAAGTGCCTGCGCTGGTCTTTAACACGACTAATTGCGGCGGATGCCCTCCTCCTGCAAGCCGGTGATTGTGCGGAGAGCTTTTATGAATGCACCGGTCCGCACATCGAGGAGAAGCTCAGGCTCATTGACAGGCTGGGCGATCGGTTGAGTGATCTCACCGGTCAGAGCGTCATACGAGTCGGCCGTATGGGCGGCCAGTTCGCCAAACCCCGGTCGCAGGCCGTGGAACGCCGCGGAGAAATGAGCGTCCCGTCCTTTCGCGGGCACATGGTCAATTCTGAGATACCCGCTCCCGCCGCCAGAAGGGCCGATCCGCGACGCATGTCGTGGGCCTACGAAGCCAGCGACAGAGTACAGCGAGCGATGCGGGCACATCGGCAGGAACGCTGCCACGCCCCGGGCGCCGAAGGCCCGTGGTCCAGTCACGAGGCGTTGATCATCGACTACGAGACTTCGCTGACCCGCCGCGATCCGGACACGCGCGAGCTGTACCTGACCTCGACGCACCTGCCCTGGGTGGGGGAGCGGACCCGCCACGTGGACGGGGCGCACGTCGCTCTCCTCGCCTCCGTGGCCAATCCGATCGGATGCAAGATCGGCCCCACCGCCACCCCGGACGACGTACTGGCCCTCTGTGAGGCGCTCAACCCACGACGCGAGTTCGGCCGTCTCGTGTTGATACCGCGGATGGGCCGGGAGACGATCCGCGAGGCCCTGCCGCCCATCGTCCGGCGGGTGGCGAACGCGGGGCACCCGGTGATCTGGCTCAGCGATCCGATGCACGGCAACACGACGCTGTCCCGTCAGGCCGGCCTGAAGACCCGCCACCTCATCGACGTGATCACCGAAGCCCTGAGGTTTCGCGACATCCTCGAAGAGCACCGGCAGTACGCCGCCGGACTCCACATCGAGGTCGCCGCGGCCGACGTGACCGAATGCGTCGGCGGGCCGGTCAAGAGCGAGGACGACCTGCTGCGCCACTACTCCTCGCTGTGCGATCCCCGGCTCAACGCCGACCAGGCCATCGAACTCATCGAGGCGTGGGCCAAGGGAGTGGCGTCCCGCCGCGACTCCGATGACCAGCCGGAGCGCCGATAGGGCCCTCGGCGCTCCACAGCCACGACAGGCAGACCGTGCGGCACCCCTTCTCACTCTCAAGGAGCGACCGACGATGACGACCATCACCTCGCTGAGCGACCTGACGGGCGACTACCTCCTCGACGCCGGGCACACCCGGATCGGCTTCGTCGCGCGGCACGCGATGATCACCAAGGTACGCGGTCAGTTCGACGAGTTCGAGGGCACCGCGCACCTGGACGGCGATGACCCGGCCAAGTCGAGCGTCGCACTCACGGTGCAGGCGAAGAGCATCCAGACCGGCCACCGGCAGCGCGACGACCACCTGCGCAGCAACGACTTCCTGGCCATGGAGCATCACCCCACCATCACCTTCACCTCGACCGGGGTGGAACAGGCGGGCGAGAGCACCTTCAAGGTGGCCGGAAACCTGACCATCCGCGGCGTGACCAAGCCGGTGATCGTGGACTTCGAGCTGACCGGAGCGGAGAACGATCCCTGGGGCCACTTCCGGGTCGGATTCGAGGGCGCCGTGACCATCAACCGCAAGGACTGGGGCATCAACTGGAACACCGTGCTGGAGAGCGGCGGATTGCTGGTCAGCGAGAAGGTGACCTTGGAACTCGACATCGCGATCGTCCGCCACTCCTGACCAGGGGCGTCGTGATGGATCGTGTCAGCGCGAGTCGCGCCAGGCTTCGGCGAGGATGCGGGTGACGGCGGTGCTGAGGACGCGAACCCCCCTCGTCGAGCCGGGCTCGATGCCCACCAGCTCGCGGACCCGCCGCAGCCGGTAGTCCAGGGTGCGGGGGTGGACGCGGAGGGCCACGGCGGTGCGCATGCGGTTCATGTCGTTGCGGTAGTAGCAGTCGAGCGTGCTCACCAGGTCGGGGCCGCTCGCCAGCCGCCAGGTCAGCTCGCGCAGCCACTGGTCGACCTGCGGCAGCTGGGCCGCACCCAGCTCCACGAACACGTCGGCCACCCCGTACACCTGGGACGGGACCCGTTCCACCGGCGCCGCCTGGCAGACGCGGCGGGCCAGCGCGACCGGGTCGGCCAGGGCGCGCACCCGGCCGGGGGCCGCCCCGACCGAGCACGGGCCGCACAGCTCGGCGACGGCGCGCATCACCGACAGCGCCCGTGACCGCGCGGGCGCCTGACCGTCGATCGGGTCGGCGCCGTCGCACGGCACCAGCGCCACGAACTCGTCCGGCTCGTGCCAGGTCAACGGCAGGTAGTGGTCGGTCAGCAGGGTCTTGACGACCTCGTCGCGGCACCGCTCGTCGGGCGGGCCGGCGGCGACGCGGGCGACCGTCACCAGGTAGTGGTCGGGCAGCGGCAGGTCGAGCTCGCGGGCCAGCTGCGCGGCGGCGGGCTCGCCGGTGACGAGCAGGCCGGCGAGCATCTGGATCCTGGCCGCGACCGGCAGGAAGCGCTCCTGGCCCTTGAGGAAACCGTGGGTGTAGGCGTCCTGCGCGGTGAGGCCGTGGCAGGCGACCCAGCCGAGCATGCACATCACGTCGGAGAGGTCGTTGGGGCCGGCCGCCTCGTGGATCTCGCGCAGCGTCAGGTTGGCGTGCAGGAGCAGGACCTGCCGCTGGGACGCCAGCGAGACGCCCACCTCGCCGCGCGTCGCCCCGACCGAGGACATGTACGCGTGATCCTGCTCGGTGAACGGCTGCTCGTCGGCGGCCAGCTCGATGGTGCGGCGGCGGAGGTTGACCGCGAAGTCGAGCATCGCGGCCGAGCCCCGCGTCTCGGCGGCCAGGCTGCGGTAGTCGGCGAGCTCGTTCGTGTACACCTCCACCGCCCGCCGCGCGTTGGCGTCCAGACGGCGGCGTAAAGCGCGGAACAGGCTGCCCATTTCTCGCCTTCCTCGACGGCCGACTCAATGGGTTTACTTGACCGGCGGTAATCGCGCAAGCTGACAAAGCCCGGAATGGCGTCACGCCGCGTATTTCTGAAGAGACAACAGGTGAATGGCCTTGTCACTTGTGACAAGCCGCCGGGCGGCGGCCAGGTGAGGATCATCACAGCTCACGATGACAGGCGGGCGCCCTGCTGAGAGCCTGTCCGCAGGCGGGCCGCCCGTCTTGACCGCAGTCGGGACGCGTTGTTTATTACGTCCATTTCACCGCTTTATGGGCGGTCGTTCGTTGGAGGAGGGCCGTGGCGCATTCGCCGCAGAAACCGCCCAGGGCATTCACGCTCGGCGGGCGAACAATTACGGGGAGAAAGTGTTAGGCCACGGCGGCGGGCCGCCCTGTTCGGCGCCGCCGGTCACCGTGGACCTGCGCGCGCCGTCGCCCGCCGCCGTCCGGTGGCTGCCGGAGGAGGAGTGCGCGTCGCGGGTCGTGCTCGCCGACCGCGCGGCCAGGGGCGAGTTCGCCGCGCTGCAGGCCGTGCTGCACCGGCTCGGCGTGCCCACCGTACGCTTCGACGCCGCCCAGGCGGACGGCGGGAGGGACCCGCTGACGATCTCCCTCGACGACGGGCTCGTCACCCTCGAAGGGCGCTCTTTCCGTCCGACCGTCGTGTGGGCGCGCGGCCCGATGCCCAGAGCGATCCCGGACGGGTACGCGGGTTCGCTGATCGGCGCCGACTCCTGGTCGGCCCTGGTCGGCCAGCTCGCCGCGCTCGCCCCGGCCGGCCTGCCGGGCGGCAGTCGCGCGGGCCGGCTGACGCAGCTGGCCGGGGCGGCGGCGGCCGGCGTACGCACGCCGCGCACGATCGTCACCACCGACCCCCGCACCGCCGAGGCCCTGAAGGGGGACAGGCTCGTGGTGAAGGTGCTGGACGAGCACTTCGTCGAGGCCGCCCCCGGCCATCTGGTGGGCCTGCTCGCCGAGGTCGTCGGCCGCGAGACCCTCATGCGCCGCCGGCCGCCGGGTTTCCCGGTGATCGTGCAGGAGTACGTCGAGCACGACCTCGAACTGCGCGTCTACCACCTGGACGGCGACCTCCACGCCTTCGCCGTCACCAAGCCGTCGCCCGACGCGCCCTGGCGGAACCCGGCCGCCGTGTCGGTGCGGGGGATGCCGGTCCCGCCGCGCGCCGCCGAGGTGGTGGAGCGGCTCGCGCGGGACTGGGGGCTCACGTACGGCGCCTTCGACCTGCTGCTCACCCGGGAGGACGTCGTCTTCCTGGAGGTCAACGCGGACGGCGACTGGCGCTGGTTCGAGACCAAGGCCGGCACCCGCGCGCTCACGAACGCCGCCGCCTCGATGGTCAGGACCCTGCACGCGAACGTGCTGCGCGCGGCCGCCCCGCCGCCCATCGGCGGCGTGCTCGACTTCCTCGTACTGGGCAGCGAGACATGGTGACGTCGGGGGAGGCGCATGAGCCTGTACTGCTCGATCCTCGGCCCGCTCCAGGTCCTGGTCGACGGGCACGACGCCGTCATCGGCGCGCGCAAGCAGCGGCTGCTGCTCGCGCTGCTGCTGTGCCGGGCGAACGCGGTCGTGCCGGCCGCCGAACTGATCGACGCGCTGTGGGGAGAGACGCCGCCGCGTACGGCCAGGAAGAACCTGCAGGTCTACGTCTCCGCGTTACGCAAGCTCACCGGCGACCGGATCGGCTTCCACGGCTGGGGGTACCGCTTCAGCGCCGCCCCCGGCGAGCTCGACCTGCTGCGCTTCAGGGAGCTGGCCAGAGCGGGACGCGGCGCCATCCACGGCGGAAGGCTCGCGACGGCCGCCGAGCTGCTCGGTGAGGCGGTCGGCCTGTGGCGGGAGCAGCCGCTGACCGAGTTCGCGCACGTGTCGCGGGTGGCGCGGGAGGTGGCCGGGTTCACCGACCTGTTCCTGTCGGTCCAGGAGGACTGGGCCGAGCTGGAGATCGAGCTCGGCCACCACGTCGAGGCCCTGGCCGGCCTGGACGTCCTGGCCGCGCGCTTCCCCGCCCGCGAGCGGATCGCCGCGGCGCGGATGACGGCGCTGGCCCGCTGCGGGCGGGCGTCCGAGGCGCTGGCGCACTTCGAGGAGCTGCGCAGGCACCTCGCGAGCGAGCTGGGCATCGACCCGAGCCCGGTGCTCAAGCGCCTCTACCAGGACATCCTCACCGGTACGGTCGCCCGCCCCGCACCCGCCGTACGCACGACCGACCAGCTCCCACGGAACATCGGCGACTTCGTCGGCAGGAAACCGGAGATCCACCGCATCCTGCACGAACCTGCCGCCGTCACCCTGATCACCGGCGAGCCCGGCATCGGCAAGACCGCGCTCGCCGTCCACGTCGCGCACGCCCTGGCCCCCGGCTACCCCGACGGCGCCCTGATGGTCCCGCTCGGGGGAGGGGGAGCGCGCGACGTCCAGCACGAGATCCTCGAGTCCGTGGGCGTGAGCACCGCCGGGGTGCACGACGCGGACGTGCTGGCCTCGGTGTGGCGGTCCTGGCTGGCCGGCCGCCGGGTGCTGCTCGTCCTCGACGACGCTCCCGACGAGCCGAGCGTGCGCAGGCTGCTGCCCGGCTCCGGCGACAGCCGGGTGCTGGTCACCAGCAGGAGCCGGCTGAGCGGGCTGGAGTCGGTGGCGCGCGTCGGGCTGGGCGAGCTCTCGGACGCCGAGGGCCTCGCGTTCCTGGCCGCGCAGCTCGGCCGCGACCGTACGCTCGCGGGCCGGGCCGCGCTCACCGCCCTCTTCGACAGGTACGGGCGCTCCCCGCTGACGCTGCGCCTGCTCGGGGGCCGGTTCGCGGGGCTGCCGCACGTACCGCTGCGGGTGCTCGCCGAGCGGCTGACGCGGGCCGGGAACGTGCTGGACGAGTTCACCGCCGGGGACGTGTCGCTGCGGGCGCGGTTCGAGGAGTGCTACCGGGGTGCGGCTTTCGCCGCGCTGGGGACGCTGCACGGGCCGCCGTTCAGCCATGAGGAGCTGGTGGCGGCGCTGGGCGAGCGGGTCATCGAGGCGCTGCTGGAGGCGAACGTGCTGCGGATGCCCGAGATCGACCCGGCGGCTGAGGTCGCCGCGCACGCGCTGACGTACACGATGTCCCCTCTTGCTCATCTTTACGCCGCCGAACTCAGTAGGGTGGCATCGCATGACCGACGCTGAGATCGAGATCACCGCCGAGCTGGTCCGCGACCTGCTGCGCGACCAGCACCCGGATCTCGCGGGGCTGCCGGTCCGCGAGGTGGCGGGCGGGTGGGGCAACCAGATGTGGCGGCTCGGGGACGACCTGGCCGTACGCGTGCAGCGCATGGACACCACCCCGGAGCCCCAGCTCAAGGAACGGCGGTGGCTGCCCGAGCTGGCGCCGGCCCTGCCGCTCCCCATCCCGGTCCCGGTGCGGGCGGGCGAGCCGTCCGAGCGCTTCCCCAAGCACTGGACCGTGATGACGTGGGTGCACGGCGAGCCCCTCGACCTCGGCACGATCACCCGCGGCACCGACGCGGCCGACACGCTGGCCCGCTTCCTGCGTGCCCTGCACGTCCAGGCCCCCGCGGACGCGCCGATCTCCGCCGACCGCGGCACCCACCCCAGAGACTGCACGGGCGGTTTCGAGAGCTGGCTCAAGGAAGCCGACGCGCTCGACGACATCTCCGCCGACGTCCGCGCCGTCTGGGACGACGCCGTCACCGCCGGTGAGTGGACGGGCCCGCCGGTGTGGGTGCACGGCGACCTCCACCCGGCGAACGTCGTCGTCGCGGACGGCACGCTCGCCGGCATCGTCGACTTCGGCGACGTGTTCGCCGGCGACCCGGCCTGGGACCTCATCGCCGCCTGGCTGCTGCTCCCCGCCGGCACCGCCGCCCGCTTCTTCGACGCCTACGCCCGGGCCGACGAGGCGACGATCCGCCGCGCCAGGGGCCTGGCCGCCATGAAGTCCCTCTTCCTCATCCTCATGGGCCAGAACGGCGACCGCGGCCTCCCCGGCGGCAAACCCCACTGGGGCCCCTTGGGCCACGCGGCACTGGAACGGGTCCTCAAGGGCGTCTGAGCAACAGCGCGGCGGTCTCGGTCACGCTGACGGTCAAGGCCGACGCCCGGGTCGCCGGGCCGCGCCGTTCGACTGCGGCCCGGCACCGCCCGTCACGCCGACGATCGTGTGAAACGCCCACATTCGTGGGGTTTCTCGCCCCTGCGTAGCGCGCTGATACTCGACACGACAACGCGACCCCAACCAACGAGAGGTGGCGGGTATGGCCGTGTCGGGCGACGTGGTGACGGCCGAGGCGCTGACCAAACGGTATCGGCGCATGGAGACGCCGGCCGTGGACGACGTGTCGTTCGAGATCGCGCGGGGCGAGACGATCGGGCTGCTCGGCCCGAACGGCGCAGGGAAGACGACGCTGATCAAGATGATCTGCGGGGTCACCACGCCCACCTCAGGACGGGTCCAGGTGTTCGACGCCGACCCCGTGCGCCAGCCGGTGGCCGCCAAGAGCGGCATCGGGGCCATGCACCAGACCGCCCCGTTCGACGAGATGCTGCCCGCACTGGACAACCTGCGCATCTCGGCCCGGTTCCGTGGCGTACGGTGGCGCGACGTACGGCCGTGGGCGCTTGAGCTGGCCGAGTTCCTCGGCGTGGCCAAGGCGCTGCCGCAGCTGTGCTTCCAGCTGTCCGGCGGGCAGCGGCAGCGGCTGCAGCTCGTCCGCGCCCTCATCACGCTGCCCAAGCTGCTCATCCTCGACGAGCCGTCGGCCGGCCTCGACGTGGCGGGCCGCCACCAGATCGAGCGGTTCGTGACCTGGCTGCGCGAGGAGCACGGCGTGACCGTGCTGTGGACCAGCCACCACATCGACGAGCTGGAACGCAACAGCCAGCGGGTGATGGTCATCGACCAGGGACGGGTGCTGCGCTTCGCCAAGCCGCGCGAGCTGGTGGAGGAGTTCGGCTCGGTGCACCTGCGGGTGACCCTGGCCGACGCCGCGGCGGGCGGCGCCCTGGTGGCGTGGGCGGGCAACGCCGGGCTGACCGCCACCGCCGAGGACGCCGAGGTGCGCATCGAGGGCCCCCACGCCAAGGAGATGCTGCCCGAGCTGACCCGGCACTGCCAGGACCACGACATCGCGATCACCGGCGTCTCGACCGCGCTTGACTCGCTGGAGACGGTCTTCCTCCGCATGACCGAGAACGAGGGCTGACACCATGGCCGCCGACCTCACCTTCACGACCGCGCCGCCCACCGTGGCCCCGAAGGCCGCCGACCTGTTCGCGGTGATCTACCGCGAGTACGCCCTGCTGGCCCGCAACCGTATCAACCTCATCCTCAGCCTGGCGCCGATGCTGATGTACCTGCTGCTGGTGAACACCTCGCTGAGCAACCTGGTCGGCAGCATCTCCTACCGGGGCGAACAGCTGCCGTTCGCGGTCTTCCTGCTGCCGATGGTGCTGGCGATGTCGATCGTCAGCGCGTCGGGCACCTCGGGGGTGGCGCTGTTCCAGGAGGAGCTGAGCGGGGTGGCGACCCAGCTGTGGTCGTACCCGATGCGCCGCTCCCGGTTCCTGCTCGGCAAGCTGCTGGCCGGGGTGTCGCTGGTGCTGGGCCAGAGCCTGCTGGCGCTGGGCGTCGCGGTGGTCATCTTCGACCTGCCGTTCGGGGCGGAGGGCTGGGCCGGGCTGCTGGTGGCGCTGACGCTGGCCGCGATCGCGTTCAACGGGCTCTACCTGGCCGCGGCCATCACGATCACCGACTTCCAGACGTTCATGGTGGGGTCGAACGTGTCGATCCTGGTGCTGGTGTTCAGCGCGCCGTCGATGTACACGGTCGACCAGATGCCCGTGGTGCTGCAGTGGATCGCCATGGTCAACCCGCTGACGTACGCGATCAACGGGATGCGGGACGCGGCGCTGTTCGGGTTCGCGGACGCGTGGGTGAACCTGCTGGTGCTGGCGGTGATCGCGGTGGTCACGTACGCGGTGGCCGGCCGGGCGCTGCTCAACCGGGCACGGAACCTCTGACATGCTGATATCTGACGCCAAAGTACGGCTCCCCGGCACCGACCGCGCCCGCGACCCGGCGGCCACGCTGACGATGGCCCGGCGGGCGGCCCGCGCGGTCGGGGTCACCCGGGTCGCCGACATCACCAGGCTCGACACCGTGGGCATCCCGACGTTCCAGGCGATCCGCCCCGCGTCCCGCACGCTCGCCGTCTCCCAGGGCAAGGGCGTCACCCCCGACCTGGCCAGGCTGTCGGCGATCATGGAGTCCATCGAGCTGTGGCACGTCGAACAACCCCTGCCGCCGGACGTCACCGCACCCCCGCGTGACTGCCGGCTCGGCTACGACATCCACGCCCTCGTCCCCGCCACGCCGAGCCTGCTGCACGACGGCCTGCCGTTGGACTGGCTGGCGGGCACGTCGCTGGAGGACGGCTCGCCCACTCTGGTGCCGCGCGACGCCGTGGCGCTGACGCTGGAGCGCGGCACCGGCTGGAGCCCGCCGCTGTTCCTCTCCTCCAGCAACGGCCTGGCCAGCGGGAACACCCGGACGGAAGCGATTCTGCACGCCCTGTACGAGGTGATCGAGCGGGACGCGGTCACCGCGGCGGGCCCGACCGGCGGGGTCGGCGTCGATCCGGGCACGTCGGGGTCGCCGATCGTGGACGAGCTGTGCGCCACGCTGGCGCGGGCCCGCGTACGGCTCGAGGCCAGGCACCTGCCGTCGCCGACCGGGCTACCGTGCTTCCTGGCCAGGATCAGCTGCGACGACTACCCGCCGGCCTTCTTCGGGTTCGGCTGCCACCTCAGCTCGGAGATCGCGCTCACCCGGGCGATCACCGAGGCGGCGCAGGCGCGGCTGGCGTACGTGTCCGGGGCCCGCGACGACCTGCGAGCCGACTTCCACGACGGCGTCACCCGGCGGGAGAGCTCCGCGCCGTCGCACGACGTCCCCTTCCTGCGCGCGCACGACACCCTGGCCGAGGACCTGGAGGACGCGGTCAAGCGGGCCGCCGCGGCGTTCGGCCACCCGCCCCTCGTCGTCGACCTGACCCGCGAGGACATCGGCGTCCCTGTCGTCAAGGTGGTGGCGCCGGGCGCCCGCGTCTCTCTGGAGGTGCTGTGATGAGCCACGTCGTCTACGCGGGCCCGACGATCTCCACCGGCGAGATCCGCACCGCACTCCCCGGCGCGCGGGTCAGACCGCCCGTCGCCCGCAACGACCTGTTCACCGAGACCTGGACGCCGGGGGACACCGCGGTCATCATCGACGGCTACTACCGCGAACGCCTCTCCGTAGGACACAAGGAGATCCTCTGGCTGCTCGGGCAGGGCGTCCGCGTCATCGGCGCGGCCAGCATGGGCGCGCTGCGTGCGGCCGAGCTGAGCCCGTACGGCATGCGCGGCGTCGGCACGATCTTCCACCTGTACGCCGGCGGCGAGATCGACGGCGACGACGAGGTGGCGGTGCTGCACGGCCCCGCCGAGGTGGGCTACCCGGCGGGCACGGTCGCGATGGTCAACCTGCGGCACGGCTGCCGCGAGGGAGCCAGGACCGGCCTGGTCCCCCAGGAGGCGGCCGAGCGGATCCTGGCGGCGGCCGAGGCCCGGCCGTTCACCCATCGGACCTGGCACGAGCTGGCCGAGGACGTACCGGATGATCTGGACGCCCTGCACACGCTCAGAAGCAAGATCGCGGCCGGCGACTGGGACCTCAAGCGTCTGGACGCCGTGGAGGCCCTGCACAGAGCCCGCGACGAGGACCCGGCACCCACCCGCCCCGACGACACGGCGCTGACCGGAATCACCCGCAACGAGGCGCTGAAGTGGGGATCGCGGCGCGAGTACGCGCCGGGACGCTGGATGTCCGACCTCGACGTGCTGACGGCGGCGCGGTTGTTCGACGACGACTACCCCGCCCTGCACGAGCAGGCACTGACGACCCTGCTGGCGGAGTTCGCCGCCGCGCGCGGCCTGAGCCTGGAGGACCACGCCCGCACCACGCTCGGCGTGGCGGAAGGGCTGCCCAGGGAGCTGGCGGCCTGGCTCACCGAGGAGGAACGCGCGGCGCTGCCGTCGAAGCAGCAGCTCAAGCTGGTCATGGTACGGGTCTGGCCGCTCTGGAAATCAGCGGACTGGCGACCGGCCGTCATGGCGCGGCTCCGCGACACCGGCCGCTGGGACCGATGGACCGACGTGGTCGTACGCGCCGACGAGGTCGCCGAGCAGCACAGGGGACGGCTGGTCGTCCCGCCGCCCGAGCTGTGCGGCCGGCTGTTCCTGCGTCACTGGCCCGGCACCCCGCCCGAGATCGCGATGGCCCGCCGCGGCTTCCTCGGCCTGGAGGACCTCGGGCACGCGGCCGCCCGCTTCTTCGCCCTGGACGTGAAGACCCCCGGCGGAGCACGGTGACGACCGCGCCGCCGCGGCGACTCGACCCGGCAGCGCACGCCGCGGACCCGCACCCGATCCTGCACGCGATGCGGGAGCAGGAACCGGTGTACCGGCACGTCGAGCCCGCGACCGGCCGCGTGTTCTGGTACCTGACCAGGTACGACGACGTGCGCCGCGCCCTCGCGGACCCGCTGCTGGGCCGCCAGGCCGACCGGCTGCCCCCTGAGCCGGCCGCACGGCACCGCGCCTGGGACCGCGACCCGCTGCCGATGGTCCGCAGGAGCGTGGTCAACCTGGACCCGCCCGACCACACCCGGCTGCGCCGCCTGCTGGCCCCCGCGTTCACCGCACGGGCGGTGGCCGCACTCGAACCGCGCATCGAACGCCACGTCGCCGACCTGGTCGAGCGCATGAACGGCCACGAGGAGATCGACCTGATCCAGGCGCTGGCCCTGCCCCTGCCCACGCTGATCATGGCCGAGCTGCTCGCCATCCCCCGTCGGGACCTGCCCCTGCTGCGCCGATGGAGCGACGGCATACTGCGCGGCAGGGACCGGCGGCACGGCATGGAGTACATCGCGTACTTGCAACGGACGCTCACCGAGCGGCGCGCCCACCCCGGCGACGACCTCATGTCGCAGCTCATCGAGGGTGACCTCAGCCGGGCCGAGCTGCTGTCCAGCGTGTTCCAGCTCCTGCTGGCCGGCGACGAGACCACCGCCAACGCGATCGGCAACGGCCTGCTCGCCCTGCTGCGTCACCCCGGCCAGGCGGCGCGGCTGCGTGCCGGCCCGGAGCTGATCGACGCGGCCGTGGAGGAGATGCTGCGTTTCGACGGCCCCGTGGGACACGCCAGGCCGCTGTACGCGCTGGCCGACGTGGACATCGGCGGCACCACGATCCCGTGCGGCGACACCGTGCTGCCGATGCTCGTGGCGGCGAACCGTGACCCGGAGGTGTTCGAGCGGCCGGACGCGTTCGACGTGGCCCGCGCCCCGAACCGGCACCTGGGTTTCGGCCACGGCATCCATTTCTGCCCCGGCGCCGCGCTGGCCCGCGTGCAATTGCGCGCCGTCGTGTGCGCGCTATTACGTCACCATCCCGGCATGACCTTGTCCGCCACCGAGCTGGAATGGACGCCGGACCTTTTCGTCCGCGGCGTCCGCCGGCTGCCCGTACGGCTGTCCACCCACATTCATGGGGTTGCCCGCCCGACATATGGCCGGGCGATACTCGACGTGAAAGGCAGTTCCCCCGAAAAGAGAGGTGGAAAGGCATGACCTTCGACGCGAAGGAAGCGTTGCGCACGGCCGGAATTCTGACCGGTTCCGAGGCGCCGGAATTGGCGCGGGCATTCAGCGTCCTGTCCCGCGAGGAAGTGGACATGCTGGTGTCGCTCAAGGGCAAGATTCCCGCCGCGCTCCCGGAGGTGCTGGCACACTCCATCGGCGGCTGGACCACCCCCGAGGCGACGCAGCAGAACTTCGAGCCGGGCATGCTCTGCGCGTGCGGTCTCTGGTCCGGGTCGGGAAAGGCGCACTAGCCGGCCTGCGAGGTCACCGGCGCGGGCCACCCACATTCATGGGGTTGCCCGCCCGACATATGGCCGGGCGATACTCGACGTGAAAGGCAGTTCCCCCGAAAAGAGAGGTGGAAAGGCATGA
>NZ_JBFAQA010000049.1:0-11894 GCF_040677005.1 Nonomuraea sp. NPDC049421 | reverse complement strand
GGCACACTCCATCGGCGGCTGGACCACCCCCGAGGCGACGCAGCAGAACTTCGAGCCGGGCATGCTCTGCGCGTGCGGTCTCTGGTCCGGGTCGGGACAGAACGCCCAGTAGCCGGCAGGCGAGCTCGCAGGTGCGGGCGGCCGCACCTGCGAGCCGACGCGACACAAGGAGTGGACATGCCCGGGAAGCTGACAGCGAACCGCGCCCTGTTCGAGGTGCCGGACGGGCTGACGTATTTCGCGCGCACCGGAGAATATCTGGTGGTCAATCCGCACGCCGGCGGCCGATGCGTGCTCGACGAGCGGGAATTCGGCGTGTTACAGGCCCTGGCCAGGACCGGCGAAGCGCTCGAACCCACCAGGGAGACCGAACGCACGCTCGCCAAACTGATTCTGAGCTGGGTCGTCTATTACAACGGCAACCATCCGAAGATCAAGCTGACCGAGCCCGCGTTGCAGACGGTTTATTACGCCATCACCGACGGCTGCAACCTGCGCTGCCCCTATTGCTACGCCTCTTCGGAGAAATGCCTGCCGGGCGAGCTCGACACCGCCGAATCCCTCGACCTGGTCTCGCGGATCGCCGACTTCGGCGCCGGGCTCATGGTGTTCACCGGCGGCGAGCCGATGCTGCGCAAGGACCTGTTCCAGATCGTGGAGCACGCCAACGAGCGCGGCCTGAGATGCAACATCATCACCAACGCCACGATGATCAGGACACCGGCGCAGGCCGCCAGGTTCGCCGAGTTGTTCGGCAACGTCACGGTCAGCATGGACGGCGCCACCGCCGAGACCCACGACCGCACCAGGGGCGCGGGAGCGTTCGCCAAGACGTACCGGGCACTGGAGCTGCTCAACGACGCCGGCGTGGCGCCGAGCATCAACCACATCGTCACCTCGGAGAACGTGCACCACCTGGAGGACTTCGCGACCTTCATGGAGGGGCTCCAGGTCAACTCGATCCGGCTGATGTACCACAACAACCTGGGCCGCGGGATCACCGACGAGTACGACTTCGGCTGGGCCGACCACCTGCGCGTCCAGCAGCTCGTGTGGACCGTGCCGGTCGCGGGGAAGCTGCGCCCGCTCGGCCCCAAGCCCATCTCGCCCTGCTCGATCAAGGGCAACTGCGGCATGGGCGGCAGCGAGATCTACATCAACTCCCTGGGCGACGTCTACCCGTGCAAGCTGGTCACCGGCCGCGAGCACTTCGCCGGCAACGTCAGGCGGCAGTCGCTGGAGGACATCTTCGCCACGCCCGTGCTGCGCGGCATGCGGACGAGCACCGTCTTCGGCGGCGAGTACCACGACGACTGCGAGCGCTGCTACATCAAGGCCACCTGCGGCGGCGGCTGCCGCGCCGCGCACATGGCCGAGTCGGGCGACGCCCGCAGGAACAGCCGCCACCTGTGCCGCATCCTGCGGCACGGCGTCGTCACCCAGATGTGGCAGGAGGCCGGCGTCGACCCCCGCGAGATCGCCGCGCACGACACCGAGATGACCACGCCGCGCCTGGTCGCCACCGGCGAGGTGCACGCGGTGCACGAGGACTGGAAGACGTTCGTCCCCGTCTCGCTGCCCACGCCCGAGCCGCCCGCCCGTGCCCGGGTCGGCGAACTGCTCCCGATAACTCCCATCCGATGACAAGACAGCAGGAGGTGGCGCGTGTCGCTCCGCATCAGTGACGCCGTGGTGTGGCAGGAGACGGGCGAGGGCATCTCGCTCTACCACACCGAGACCGGGGACTTCCGGACCCTGAACGAGACCGGCTCCAAGATCTGGCTCGCCGTCGCGGGCGGCGGCGAGGCCCAGCCGGTCGCCTCGACCCTGTCCCGCGAGTTCGCCGGCACCGACCCGGCCCTGATCAAGCGCATCGTGGCGGACGTGCACGCCTTCATCGGCACGATGGTGGACCAGGGCATGTTCGAGGAGAGCCCGGCGTGACCCGCGCGGTGGTCCTCGGCGGCGGCTTCGCGGGCGTGCTGGCCGCCGCGGTGCTGGCCCGGCACGCGGACGACGTGCTGCTCGTCGAGGGCGACCGCTACCCGTCAGTCCCGCTGCCCCGGCGCGGCCTGCCGCAGGCGCACCACAGCCACGTGCTGGTGACCGGCGGCGCGCGGGCGCTGGAGGAGCTGCTGCCCGGCACGCTCAAGGCCCTGTACGCCCATGGCGCGCACCGCCGCGACCTGACCGGCGACGCGCTGATCCTCAGCGCGGACGGCTGGTTCGCCCGGCACGACACCGGCGCGTACCTCATCTCGTGCACCCGCGCCCTGCTGGAGCACGTCGTACGCCGGAGGGCCCTGCGCGGCGTCACCGTGTGGCCGGACACCGAAGCGCTGGGCCTGACCGGCGACGCCGGCCGCGTCACCGGCGTGACCGTCGGCCGCGCGGGCGGCCCGCCGCAGACCGTGGAGGCCGATCTCGTCGTGGACGCGACGGGCCGCCGCTCGAAGGCCCCGAGCTGGCTGGCCGGGCTCGGCGTGCCGCAGATCGAGGAGACGGTGGTCGCCTCGGAGCTGGCGTACGCGACCCGCCTCTACCGGGCGCCCGCACGACGCGCCGCCGCCACACCGGCGATCATGATCCACCCGCACTCGGACGGCCCCGCGCGGGGGGCCACGCTGTTCCCCATCGAGGACGGCCGCTGGGTCGTCACCCTGACCGGCGACCCGCCCGTGAGGGAGCCCGGCTTCACCGCGTTCGCCCGCGGCCTGCGCAGCCCGCTCATCGGGGAGCTGATGGCCGCGGCCACGCCGCTCGGCCGCATCCGCCCGTACCGCGACACCGCCAACAGGCGGCGCTTCTTCGAACGCGCGCCCCTGCCGGAAGGGGTGCTCGCGATCGGCGACGCGGTCGTCGCGGTCAACCCGGTCCACTCTCACGGCATGTCGATCGCCGCGCTCACCGCACTCCGCCTGGACCGCGAGCTGGCCGGGCACGGCGGCGTCAAACCCTGCCGCACCCCCGAGCTCCAGGCCGCCGTGGCCGAGGTGGCGGACCCGTCGTGGCGGATGGCCGTCAGCCAGGACGGCGCCCCGCGGCACACCCTGCTGAGCCGGGCCGCGCTGACCAGCCACCAGCTCGCGACCCGGATCTTCCGCGCCCAGACCCTGATCGCCGAACAGGAGAGCACGCCTTGACATCCTCCCCCTCGTCAACGAGGGGGAGTCTCACGGTCGCCCGTGAGGGTTCCTGCTTCACAGCCGGTCGCCCCGTCCGAGAGGACTCTCGTTGAGGTCTTACACCCGCTCCACAGGCGTTTCAGCTCTCCGCCGGCCCGGCGGCGAGCACGTTCTTGGCCGCGTTGACGTCCCGGTCGTGGACCGCGCCGCAGGCACAGATCCATTCCCGGACGTTCAGCGACATCTTCTTTTGCAGGGCCCCGCACGCCGAGCACAGCTTGGAGGAGGGGAACCAGCGGTCCACCGCCACCACGCTCCGCCCGTACCACGCGGCCTTGTACTCCAGCATGCCCCGCATCGCTCGCCACGAGGCGTCGGAGATGGCGCGAGCCAGACTGTGATTCTTGACCATGGTGCGGACGGTCAGGTCTTCCACGGCGATCACTTGATTATCGTGAACAAGCCGTGTCGTGACCTTGTGCAGGTGATCTCTTCTGCGGTCGGCGATCCGGGCGTACACCCCGGCGACCCTGGCCCGGGCCTTGGCCCGGTTGTTCGACCCCTTCTCCTTACGGGCCAGGGCCCGCTGAGCCTTGGCCAGCCTGCGCCGATCCGCGCGCTCATGCTTGGGGTTGACGATCTTCTCGCCGGTCGAGAGCGTCGCCAGCGCGGTGATGCCCGCGTCCACACCGACGCTCCGCCCGGCGGGCGGGAGCGGGATGATCTTCTCCTCGACCAGGAGGGACACGAACCAGCGTCCCGCGCTGTCACGGGAGACGGTGACCGTGGACGGCCGCGCACCCTCCGGCAGCGGACGCGACCACACGATATCGAGCGGTGTGTCCATCTTCGCCAGTGTCAAGGTGCCCTCACGCCAGCGGAACGCCGAACGCGTGTACTCCGCCGACGCCCGGGACCTCTTCCGGGACTTGAACGCCGGGTACTTGGCGCGCCTGGCGAAGAAGTTCGCGAACGCCGCCTGAAGATGCCGCAACGCCTGCTGAAGAGGGACCGACGACACCTCGAACAGGAAGTCGAACTCGCCGCTGCGCTTCCACTCCGTCAGCCGCACGGAGGACTCTACATAGGAGACACGGCGGCCCTCAAGCCGGTAGGCGCGGGTGCGCTCCTCGAGCGCCTTGTTGTAGACGAAGCGGACGCAGCCGAACGTCCGGGCAAGCTCGCCGGCCTGCTCGGGAGTCGGATAGAAGCGGTACTTGTAGGCCCGCTTCACGATCTGCGCCACAACCCACAACCTACCGCCGATCAACAACAGATCGTATGCGTGTTCGATAAATACGGTCCGCCTGACGGCGAATCGGCTGCCCCCGCCCTGCTCCGCAGGGGTCCGATTCCTTCCCCGCCTGAAGGCGGGGGTTTCCACGGAGGTATCTGATGACCCGCCTGATCCCGCGCAGCCTGCTGTTCGGCAACCCCGCCTACCTGGCCCCCGCGCTGTCACCGGACGGCACCAGGCTGCGCTTCCTCGCCCCAGACGACGGCGTGCTCAACGTCTGGGCCGGCCCGGCCGACGCCCAGGACCAGGCCATGCCGGTCACCAAGGATCGCGGACGGGGCATCAGGTCGGCCGGGTTCTGCCACGACGACCGTACGCTCTACTACCTGCAAGATCGCGACGGCGACGAGAGCTGGCGGCTCTACCTCGTCGATCTCGACACCGGCGCCGAGTGCTGCGTCACCCCGTTCGAGGGCGTGCAGGCCCGCGTGCTCGCGCACAACGGTTCCCAGCCCGGCACGATGCTGATCGGCCTGAACAAGGACCGGCCCGAGCTGCACGACGTCCACCGCCTCGACCTGGCGACCGGCGAGCTCACCAAGATCGCTGACAATCCCGGCTACCTGAGCTGGGAGATCGACCCCGGCCTGCGCATCCGCGGCGGAACCACCATGAACCAGGACGGCACCCTCACCATCCACCTGACCAGGCCGGGAGCGCACGAGCCCACGCCGTGGCTGGAGGTGCCGCGCGAGGACGCCATGGGCACCCGCGTCGCCGGCTACTCCCGCGACGGCGAGACCATCTACCTGCTCTCGTCCATCGGCGCGAACGCCACCCGCCTGTACGCCGTGGACGCCGCCACCGGCCGGCGCACGCTCCTCGCCGCCGACCCCGTGTACGACGCCAAGGCCCTGGAGGTGGACCCGATCCACCGCCGCCCGCAGGCCGTGGTGTTCGGCCGCGACCGCGACGAGCGCCTGTTCCTCGACGACGGCTACGCGCGGGCCGTCACCCGGCTGAGCGACCGGCTCGCGGAGCTGGGCGTGCACGGCGAGCTCGACATCGACCGCTCCGAGCGAGGCGACCGCACGTGGGTCGTGACCGTGGTCGCCTGCGACGCGCCGATCCGCTACTACGTCTACGACCGGCACGAGGACCGTGTGCGCTTCCTCTTCTCCCACCAGCCCGAGCTGGAGCGCCACCGGCTCGCCGAGATGGAGCCGTTCGTGTTCGACGCCCGCGACGGCGTCGAGGTGCACGGCTACGTGACCTGGCCGCCCGGCGCCGAACGCCGCGACCTGCCGGCCGTGGTGAACGTGCACGGCGGCCCGTGGTGGCGTAACTCCTGGTGCTTCGACGAGGAGGCCCAGCTGCTCGCCGACCGCGGCTACGCCTGTGTCCAGGTGAACTTCCGCGGCTCGGTGGGCTACGGCAAACACTTCCACAACCTGGGCGCCAAGCAGTGGGGCGCGGCGATGCAGACGGACCTGCTGGACGCCGTCTCGTACCTCGCCGCCCGTGGCGCCGTGGACCCGGCCAGGGTCGCGATCATGGGTTGCTCGTACGGCGGATACGCGGCCCTGGCCGGCGCGGCCTTCACCCCTGGCGCGTACGCCTGCGCCATCGACCTGTGCGGCCCGTCGAACCTCATCACCCTGCTGGAGGGCGGCGCCGCCTACCGGCGCACCGTGGACACCTTCATGCGCGCCCACGTCGGCGACCCCGCCACCGAGCGCGACCTGCTGTGGGAGCGCTCGCCGCTGTCCAGGGCCGCCGACATCACGATCCCGCTGCTGATCGTGCAGGGCGCGAACGACGTACGGGTGCCCCGCCAGGAGGCCGAGCAGATCGTCGCGGCGCTGCGCGCGAGCGGGGTGCCGCACGAGTACCTGTTGTTCGAGAACGAGGGCCACGGGCTGCTCAGGCCGGAGAACAGGAAGACGTACTACGCCGCCGTCGAACGCTTCCTCGCCGAGCACCTGGCATAGAACCGGTCACGAGCACGCCGGCGGCCAGACGCCGACGTGCAGCAGCTCGTGGGCGTAGCAGTACGCCACCAGCTGGCTGCGGTTGCTGCATGCGAAGCGGTCGAGCAGCTTGCCGATCCGCTCGGCCACGGTGTACCTGCTCAGGCGCATCTCCCGCGCGATCCGCGTCGTCGTGTACCCGGTGGCCAGCATGACGATCAGCTGCCGGTCACGATCATTGATCAGGTCATCGGAAACAAGAGTCATGGAAGTCTCCGGACGGCTCGCATCGACCGCGGGCGCCCCGGACGAGAGCGCCTCCGATCTCGAACGCTAGGAGAGCCCGGTTGCGTACCGGTATGGCCCGGCCATGGCCCCGGTTAGCCGGAACGGCCGCTATGGCGCGGGCATGCCGCCGCCATACCGGCGCGAAACCGGCCGGACATAGCGTGCAGATCAGTGCCCACCTGCCCGGGAGGTTGACCGATGGACCGCGAGAAGCCTTTCGACGCGCTGGCCACGCTGCGCGCCGCAGGACACCCCGTCGACCTGCTGAACGAGCGGCAGCGGCAGGTGTTCGCCGAGCTGGGCAGGCCCGAGGTCGAGCTGCTCAACTCGATCAAGACCAGGCTGGACGCGGCGGCCGGCGAGGTCGAGGGCCAGGACCTCAAGCTCGTATGAGCACGAGGGCCGCCCGCCCGGCCCGCCGGCGCGTGGTCGTCGTTTTCGTCGACCTGGTCGGCTCGACCGAGCTCGCCGAGCGGCTCGACCCCGAGCTGCTGCGCACCGTACTCGACCGCTACCACCGCGCCTGCACCGCGGGCATCGCCGAGCACGGCGGCGTGGTCGAGAAGTACATCGGCGACGCCGTCATGGCCGTGTTCGGCGTCCCGGCCAGCAGCGAGGACGACGCGCTGCGTGCCGTACGCGCCGCGCACGCCGCGCTCGCCCGGGTCCATCGGCTCAGCGACGACCTCGCGCCCACCCACGGCATCCGGCTGGAGGTGCACTGCGGCATCGCGGCGGGGGAGGCGATGGTGACCGACCTGCCCGGCGCCGACCTGCGCGTCACCGGCGACACCGTCAACACCGCCGCCCGGCTGCAGTCGGCGGCCGGCGCCGGCGACATCCTCATGGGGGAAGAGGTGGCCCGCATGGTGCGCGCGCACGCGCAGGTGGAGCCGGTGCCGCCGCTGCGGCTCAAGGGCAAGCGCGCTCCCGTGCGGGCGTGGCGGCTGCTCTCGCTCGGCGCGCCGGGCGCCGCCCGGGAGGGCGACCAGGCGCCGCTGATCGGCCGCGAGGAGGAGGCACGGCAGCTCAGGCAGGCGTACGGGCGGGCCGCCCGCGACCGCCGGTGCTGCGTGGTCACGCTGCTCGGGCTGGCCGGCATCGGCAAGTCCCGGCTGGTACGCGACTTCACCGGCGGGCTGCCCGCCGAGGCGTCGGTGCTCGTGGGGCGGTGCCCGTCGTACGGGGCCGGCATCACCTACCGGCCCATCGCCGAGATGCTCGAAGCGCTCAACGGCGACTGGCCGCTCGTCGCGCCCGAGCTGGAGCCGGCGAGCGTACGGGCCCTGCACGGCCTCGCCGCCACCGACGGCACCTCGGGGGTGGAGGAGATCGCGCGGGCCGTACGCGGGCTGTTCGAGGCCCTGGCCCGGCGCCGGCCCCTGGTGGTGATCTGGGAGGACCTGCACTGGGCCGAGCCCACCCTGCTCGACCTCATCGAGCAACTGGCGGCCCGGCTGCTCGATGTGCCCGTGCTGCTCGTCTGCGTGGCCCGGCCCGAGCTGCTCGACCTGCGGCCCACCTGGGGCGGCGGGATCGCGTGCGCGTACGCGCTGGAACTCGGCCCCCTCGACACCGACGAGATGCGCGCGCTGGTCTCCTGTCTCGCCCCGCCTCCTGGCGAGGTGGTCGCCCACGGTGCCGACCCCCTGCTCGAACGGGTGGCGGAGGGCGCCGACGGCAACCCGCTCTTCGCCGAGCTGATGCTGGAGACGCTGGCCGAGGAGGGCGCCGGCGCGCCGCTGCCGCCCACCGTCCAGGCGCTCATCGCGGCCCGGCTCGACCGGCTGGGGGACGGGGAACGCGACGTGCTCGAACGTGCCGCGACCATCGGCCAGGTCTTCACCCGCGACCGCCTCACGGCGTTGCTCCCCGGCTCCTTCGACGCGGACGAGGCACTGTGGAGCCTGCTGCGACAGCGTATGATCCGCCGCGCGGAGCTGCCCGGTGCGTACCAGTTCACCCAGACCCTGACCAGGGACACCGTGTACGCGATGACTCGCAAGGACCTGCGAGCCACCTGGCACCTGACCCTCGCCGACCACCTCACCCACACCCCGCCACCCTCCACGGAGGACCGGGAGCCCTGCCACCCACCGGCCGGCTCCTTCGACGAGCCGTCGCAAGGGGACCTCGCGCACCACCTGGAGACGGCGTGCCTGCTCAAACGCGAGGTCCAGCCGGACGACCCGCTGCTGCCCGCGCTCACCGTACGCGCCGCCCGCGCGCTCATCGGGGCGGGCACCCACGCCGCCCACCGCAAGGACCTGCCCGCCGCACTCGCCCTGCTGGAGCGCGGACGCGAGCTGCTGCCGCCGGGCGACCCCGAGCACCGGCGGCTCGCCGTACGGATCTGCGACGCCGCCCTGGCACGCGGCGACGGCGAGCAGGCGTACGCAGCCGTCGAGGCCGCCGAGTGGATGCTGCCCGGCGACCGGCGTACCGGCCTGACCTGCGCGATCCAGCGCGAGACGCTGAGCCTGCGCTTCGGCTTCGCTCACCCCGCGCTGGACCCGCTGCGCGACCTGCTCACCGCCGAGCCGGACGACGACCTGAGCTGGTGCCGCTTCCACGAGCTGGAAGCGCTCACCCACCTGGGGGAGGGGCGCTTCGGCGCCGCGGAGGCGGCACTGCGCGCGGGCCTGGACCGGGCCCGGTCCCTCGGCGACCGCTACGAGGAGAACCGGCTGCTCAGCGGGGTCTGCGAGCTGGCCCAATGGTCGCCCACCCCGATCCCCGAGGGCCTGGCCCTGTGCACCGAGCTCTCCGCCAGGTTCGCGGACGACCGGGCCCTGCTCGTCCCGGTACTGGTCACCCAGGCCCGGCTGCTGGCCCTCGCAGGGCGGATACGGGAGGCCCGTACCGTCCTCACCACCGCCGCCCGCCACGCCACCGACCTCCACCTCGACCTCGCCGCCACGGCGGTCACCCAGGTGAGCGGCCTGGTGGAATCCCTCGACGCCCACCCCCGCGCCGCCGCCACCCGCTTCCGCCAGGCCGCCACCGCCCTGCGCACCGCCGGCCACCCAGGCCCTGCCGCCACCCTGGACATCTACGCGGCCCGCGAGCTGATACGCCAGGGCCGCCACAGCGAGGCCACCCAGACCCTGGCCCGCGTGGCGGCCGCGCACGCGCGTGACGGCGTGGGGGCCGCGGGTGCGGAGGACGACGTGAACGCCGCGCGGGCGCGTGACGACGTGCCGATCGCGGGCGTGCGGTTGCCGGCGCGCGGCGAGCTGATGTTGCTGGCCCTGCACGCCCGTCTGGCCTCGCTCGAAGGTGACCACGACCGGGCCGTCACGCTGGCCGGCGAGGCGGCGGAACGGCTCGACCGCACCGACGACCCGTGCCTGCGCGGCGACGTCCTGACCGAACTCGCCGACACCTACCGCGCGGCGCATCACCCGCGGCGCGCCGACGAGGCCGTTGACCTGGCCCGGCGCTCCTATGCGGCCAAAGGAGCCGCCTGGCCCCGGAACCGCGGCACCGGTCCCGGCGCCGGTCGCGGCGGGGAGGCGGCCCGATGAGCAGCAGCACGACAGCCTCCGCCGGGACGCCCCCGCCCCCGTGGCGCAGAGCCCGCCCCACCTCCTTCCCCGGCATGCCTGCCTGGGGCCAGGCCACCTCCCGCCTGGGCGTGGAGGCGTTCGAGGTGAGCCGCCACGGGGAGATCGACCGCGAGTGGGCCTGGGGCGGCTCGGACGGTTCCGGCGTCCGGGTCTGCGTGATCGACACAGGAGTGGACGGCACCCACCCCCTGGTCGGCGGCCTGGCCCGATCCCTGGTGGTCGTCCAGGGCGAGGCCCGTACGGACGAGGTGATCGCCGACACGGCGATGACCGCGACCACCGCGCGCACCACCAGCGGCACCGGACCACCGCGAGCAGAGGCGGCCGCCGTCATCGACTGCGAGCCGACCGACCCGGCAGGTCACGGGACGGCCTGTGCGGGCATCATCCGTTCGATCGCCCCCGCGGCCGAGCTCACCTCGGTCAGGGTGCTCACCGACGGCCGGTCGGGCAGCGGGGCGGCGCTGCTGGCGGGCCTGGGCTGGGCGGTGGACGAGGGCTTCGACGTGATCAACCTGAGCCTGTCCACCACCCGCCACGAGTTCCAGGGCCCGCTCCAGGAGCTGGCCGACCGCGCGTACTTCCGCCGCACCATGCTGGTGGCCGCCGCGCACAACATGCCGGTGGTCAGCTACCCGTGGACGTTCTCCTCCGTCATCTCGGTGGCCAGCCACGACGAGAACGACCCCCTGACGTACTACTACAACCCGGCACCGCCGGCCGAGTTCCATGCGCGCGGGGTGCGGGTCCCGGTCGCCTGGCCGGGCGGCAGGCGGATCCGCAGCACGGGCAACAGCTTCGCCGCCCCCCACATCACCGGCATCTGCGCCCTCATCCTGAGCAAACACCCCTGGCTGACACCGTTCCAGCTCAAGTCGGTGCTCTTCCTGGCCGCGAACAACGTCACAGAAGACCCTGGAGGCATCAATGGCCGTACGTGACCCGCTGCCACCCGGCGACGTCGAGCTCACCGAGCGCCGGCTGCTGATGTCCGTGGTCGAGGTGGCCAGGCACGTCTTCGACTCCGCCGCCGCCTCGATCTTCCTCATCGACGGCGACACCGGCGAGCTGATCTTCACCGCCGTCTCGGGCAAGGGCGAGGGACACCTGCTGGGCACGCGCTTCCCGCAGGGGACGGGGATCGCGGGGTGGGTGGCGGCGAGCGGCCAGCCGATGATCGCCGACGACGTTGAGGAGGTCGCGTACTTCGCCCGCTACGCCGCCGAGGCCACCGGCTACGTCCCGAGCAGCATCATGGCGGCCCCGCTGATCCGGTACGAGGAGTGCATCGGCGTCCTGGAGGTGCTGGACCGCTCGGACGCCCTGCGCGGCGAACTCGCCGACGTGGACCTGCTGTCCCTGCTCGCCACCCAGGCCGCCTGCGGCCTGGAGCTGCTGCTGCGCTGGCGCCACACGCACGCCGCCGCGGCCGCCTCGCGCGGCGACGACCTCCCTACGATGCTGGAACGCATCGCCTCCCGCATCCTGTCGGGCGGCGGCACACCCAACCCCACCGCGCTCAACCTGCTCGTCGCCGCCGACGAACTCCTCGCCTGAAGCGCTGTCGGACACCGATCAGGCGCCACCGGCGGCTACCTGTGGTGAGCCGGCCCGTGGTAGTGCGGCAGGTCGAGCGGCGGCACAGGGAAGCCACCGGCCGCCGGCTCCTCGGACAGTTCCTCGAACTCGGCCTCCACCTGCGCCT
>NZ_JBFAQA010000048.1:0-65698 GCF_040677005.1 Nonomuraea sp. NPDC049421 | reverse complement strand
TGTACCCACCCCTTTGCCCGTACCGCATGCTCCGGTCGTACCGCATCGAACGCGATCCGTCACGAGGCTAGGACTCTACGCTTTCAACCGGTGTACCACGCCAGCGAGGACTGCCCCATGTTCCAGGCGGGTCGGCGCGGCAGCGAAAGCCAGGGTAACCGCCTGCATAACCTCTTGCGGATGCCCGCAGCAGAAGCGCGGGCCGGCGGCTGGACGCCATGCCCGGATGCGTCGACAGCGGAGATATGTGAACACCCAAGCAGCCAAGCAGTTCGAGGCCCCTTCGCCACTCTGACCATCGAACTCCTCATCGAGCGCGGTCTATCACTTCCCGCACTTGTGGTACGTCCCGGTACGGCGCGAGCCGGTCGAGGGCGACACGATGACGACGCGCTGACCTGTCGCTGGCCACGTCCTTCGAAAGGTCGAACATCCGCCAGGCAGCACGAGCCGCTTCCTCTGGCTCGTTGGCATCCGCGAGCGCGACGACGAGCCACGACAGGTACAAGGCGAGTTCGCGGGCGTGAGTGGCGTCGTAACGGTCCAGTACGTCGGTGAGCAGCGGCACTGCGCGAAGCGGTCGGCGCAGTTCGGTGAAGGCACGGGCCTCCATGATGTGCAGCTCGCTCGCGTTCACCCAGTACAGGTACGCGGGCCCGTCCTCGCCGCCGTGCTGTTCAAGGGCAGCCCTGGCCTCTTCCAGCGCTCGCATGGCAGGCTCAGCTTCCTCGGCTTGGACGTACGCCCAGGCGAGGCGGTCCCAGGCAAGGGCGCGCGCTCGCGCCGGCGCGTGCGGCCCGGCCGCGTCGAGTGCTGCGCGGGCGAGCGTCACCCCCTCTTGAGGGTCGCCGAGGTTGGCGGTCTGGTAAGCCAGGGAGCCGAGGAGGTTTGATTCCAAGGTGGTGTCCCCGGCCTCCTGAGCGGCGCGGATGCCGAGTCGATAGACGTTGGCTGCTTGCTCGGATCGTCCGGCGTCACTGGCGATCCATCCAGTGATCTGCGCGAGTTCCCCGATCACGCCGAGCAGCGCCCGGCTTGTGTGCTCGGCGTAGGTGGCCTCGCAGTAGAGCCGTGTGGCGGCGTCGAGTTCGCGGAACGCGGGCTGCAGAAGGTCGCCGCCGGCCAGCACGTCGTCAGCCAGGCGCAAACGATGGACTCTGGCGGACAGATCGGCGATGGTGCTCATTCCAATCCGGAGCCCGGTCCGGGTGGGAAGCGGAGTAAGGGCATCACTATCAGGCAACTTGGTGAGGACATCGTCAAGGGTCGGGCGCCCCGAAGTCTGCGGCATGTCGTACAACTCGGCTTCGCTGATCCCGAATGCCCTGGCGTATAGCAGTCGGTATGGATCACGCGGTTGGTTGTGTCCGGCTTCGTATGCCTTGATTCGGCGAATGATCGTCTCCCGAGCGGGGAGACACTTGCGCGTCTCCTCGTCAGCGGCTTCGACGAGCCGCCGGGCCATCTCTTTCTGGCTCCAGAGGCGGTTGCGGCGCTCGGCGCGCAGCCGTACGGCCCATGCGGGGAGTTCGGTGACCATCGTGAGCACCTCGCTGTCAGACGTTGGGGCGTCGTGGTCGTGCTATCGGGACCGGAGAGGCGCGGTCAGCCGGTCCCAGCTGGTGCCGGTTGTTACTACGTTTCGAGCACATAGGGAAGGATGATCTGCGACCGCGTCATGAAGGCTGGGCAGCAGGTGCGCAGAGCTCGCGGTACGCCTCGCGCAGTTCGGTAGCCTCGGGTGCACGCCTTGTTTCCATGCCTCTGACCACCTCGGCTGCCCGCCAGTAGTTGGAGGGAACGAGGAGTCCGCTGGTCATGGCGGTGAGAGTCAGGTATCCCGCCTCGTCGGGCTGGTCGGCGGCCAGGAGCGCGAGAGCCAGGTCGAGCCGCGCGGCCACGGCCCTGCGCGGCCGGGGCGGGCCGTCGGTGGTGGATTCCAGCCGGGCGAGCACTCCTCGCGAGTATGTCTCGGCCGATGGGTCACCGAGCCAGCACAAGGTGGTCGCGATGTAAGCGTCGGACTTGGCGGGATCGTACCGGTAGTGATGTTCGGGCCGGTCGGGGACATGCAGAGGCGCGACGAGCCGCATCACCCGGTTCAGCGTCTCGTGCGTCTCCCGGGCCTCGCCGAGGCGTGCCCAGGCTCGGCCCTCCTGCGCGGTCGCCTGGATGTACACCGAGCTTCCGCCGGGCGCGACTCGTTGCGCTGCCTGGGCAAGGGTGAGGGCCCGCCCGAAGTCGCCTTCGGTGAGGACCTGCCACGCCTCCGTCTCCAGACACCAGGCGGCGATCTCACGATGCTCTGTTTCCTTGGCGAGTTGAGCAGCCGTCCGAAGCCGCGCGGCGGCGGCCGGAAACCAGCGCAGGTCGATGAGACAGGTCGCGGCCAGGAGCGAGAGCCAGCCGCCGGCCACCAGGAGCCGCCGATGCTCGGTGAATGTCTTCTTGGAGTCCAGGAGTTGGGACACGTAGTAGAGGTGACGGCGCACCCGAACCAGCAACTCACGGGGCGGCGTTCCGGCGTAGGCCACGGCCAGGTCATCGACCGCCAGCTCCAGCCGTTCGAGTGTCTCCCGCCCGACCTCGGTTGCTGCGGCGCGACGAGCAAGTTGTAGAGCGTCCCACTCGTCGTCACCGTCGCGCCCAAGGTTTCCGGGGCTGTGCTCGAACAGCTCGTCCTCGGTGAGGTCGAAGGCGCGGGCGTACAGGAGGCGGTAGGGGTCGTCGGGCTGGTTGTGTCCGGCTTCGTACGCCTTGATCCGGCGCACGATGCTATCCCGGGAAGGGAGCCGGGCTTGTACGTCGTCGTCGGCGGCCTCGACCAGGCGTCGGGCCATGTCCTTCTGGCTCCAGAGGCGGTTGCGGCGCTCGGCGCGCAGCCGTACGGCCCATGCGGGGAGTTCGGTGACCATCGTGAGAGCACCTCGCTGTCAGACGTGGGGACGTCGTGGTCGTGCTATCGGGACCGGAGAGGCGCGGTCAGCCGGTCCCGGCTCGTGCCGGTTATCACTACGTTTCGAGCAGATCCAGCTTGCGCTTGAGGTCGTTCCCGTTCCTGTAGGGCCAGCGCCGGGGGTGCTCTCGTTGCAGGCGTCCAATGACTATCCCCGGAGCGATGCCGATCTCCTCGGCGAAGGCTCGCACCGCCGCTTTCGAAGTCAGCCCGGCCAGTCGGGAAGCGTACTGAGGCGGTATGAGGGTGTCCGCTGAGAACCGGTCCGCTTCCAACTCTTTCGGGTCTTCGATGTCGGTTCTCCCCGCGATCTCGATACGCATCTCGTCGTCACCGTTCAGAACATGGTGAATCTCGTGGAAGAAGCTGAACCAGAGCTGATCATCGGTGCGGTACCGCTGGCTGAGCTGGATTACGCGCTTGGTTCCGATCTTGCGCGTGACACCGCTCACGCGCGCTCCCTTGATCTCCTCGATAAAGACGACGGCGACCCCGCTGGCAGAGCAAATCCTCTGCAGCCGCGGCCGGAACTCCTGGGCGGGCAGTACGGTAAGGCCCCGCAACTCAGGGAGCGAGGCCCGAAGAGCGGTCGCGTCGAACGAGCCGCACAGCATCTCCCGCGCCTCGATCTCGCCCAGGCGCAGCCACGTGGCCAAGGGGCCGAGCTTCGAGTCCTGGACCTTCGACTTTCTGAACGCGTAAGCCGCCGGTTGCTCGTACAGGTCTCGCCACACATCGACGGAGGCGACGGAGAAGAACGCGAGAAGCTGATCGATACGCGAAATCTTGTCGCTCGGCTCTTCGGGGAGGATCTTGCGCTTCACCAGCTCGGACACCGGAAGTTCCTTGAGCCATCCGACGTGTTGCTCCAGGTCTCTGGCGGAGCGCAGCCGTGCCCGTGTGGACTGGTAGTCCGCCTCAAGCCGGTTCCAGAGCTTCGCCGGCGTCCCGACTACTCGTTCCAGCGATTCCGCCACCTCGGGGGTGAGGCGTACGAGTCCGTGGATCAACTGGTTGACATGCTTCGGGGACAAAGCGACTCGCTCGGCCAGCTCACGCTGAGTCATTTCCTTCTCTTCGAGAAGCTCCCGCAGGGTCTCCCCTGGCGGCACCGCGTAGTCGAGATCTCCAGCCGCGTACAGCGTGCGCGTGGTCTTGGTCCTGGCCATTGCTCTCCCTCCTCACGGTGTTGTACCGCTTGTCGTTCAGCCCGCTGGTGCCGGCGTCAGTGGTAGTCCACGATCTCGATGAGCACGACCGAAGTGATGGCCCTCCAATCGAGCGAGCCCTGATCGTCCGCGATCCACTCCTCAGGTTCGAAAATGAGCCGGTAGTTGGCGTCGATCCGGACAGATAGCTGGCCCTTACGGTCTCCTGCCAGTTCCTCACACCGGCCGCCGAGATGACGCACTTCATCGAGCGTCTCGGCCTGCTGGAAGTGCTGAATGCGCCTCGCCAAGGCGATGGCCCGGTCATGACCGAAGTGCCGGCGCCGCTCCTTGTCGGACTCACACCTCTTCCTGAACTTCGCATCTTCGTAGTACACCTCCAACCTACCCGCGCCTCCCACCTGCGAGATTTACCTAGTAGGTAAAGATGGCATCACCGTACCGGAAGCACCATGCGTTTGCACACAGATAGTGTCTGATTGATTACTTTGGGCGAAGAATGAGAAGGAAGTCCTTGGCGGAGGCCCTGTCGGCACAGCCGTACGACTTATGCCGGAAGTCCGGTCGCCATCGTGAGCACCTCGCCGCCGGCCCTGGGGACGTTCTGTGACCACCCTCAGTGTCCCCCGATCGCACCTGTGATTGCAGAATCACTCGCTGTTGTAATCGGAGGCGACGCGATCGAAGCGGGGTCCGCAGGCGCTTGCACCGCCGTACGGACCCCTTGATCAGGATGGTGGTCCTGACCCATGACACACGATAGGGCTGTTGCCGCCGCTAGTCCGGTGTTCGCCGGGTGGCGGATCATGCGCAGCGACGCCGGGCGGTTCTGGGCGACCCGCGAGCGTCCGTTCCCCCGGGCCGTCGAGGACGCGGGCGCGCACCGTACGGTCGACGCCGACGACCTGGCAGGGTTGTGCCAGGCCATCGCGGAGCAGGAGGGCATCGCCGAGCGGAAGTACCGGATCGTCCGGGCAACGCGGTGACCGCGTCCGCCGTCGATCTCGCTCCGCCTGATGTCCTCACGGACGAGGACTGCCCGGGGATCTCGCCGCATCCGGCCGTGCCGCGCCCCGGGTGCACGGCGCTGCGGTGGATCGGGCAGGGCCTCGGGCCCGGCCGGGTCGTCGCGTACACCTGCTCCTGCCAGATGACCGCCTACGAGCTGGTCTCCTGCGCCGGCGTCTACCAGATCCACCGTCGGACCCTTCCCCGCCGGGGCGTGCCACCCCTGTCCTGGACGGCTGAGTGGTGGCGCCGCGGGGAAGCACACGAGTGGTGGCGCCGCCTGCTCGCCGGCCAAGCCCGATAAGCCGCCATCCGAACACGTCGTTCGTATACTCACCGTAAGAACTCAGTGTCTTTGCGCTACATCAAGCTGCGGTGACATCGATCACGTTCATCGCCATATCGACCATCGATGCAGCTCGTGGGGCATCTAGTATTCACCTGGCACTATGGACATATCTTCGGGCGGCATGGGCATCTGCAGTACCGTAAGACACGCATTCGAACATTTGTTTGGGGAGTAGGATGCGGATCACTGAAGAGCAGTCACGACTGCTCGCGATATGCATGGTCAAAGGCGTTAGCTGGTACCTCATCGCGCGAGAGGCTCAACGTCCCAACGGCGCGGCGCGCCTATGGTCGGGCGACATCATCGAGTCGTCCCCCGAGGCGACCAAAGCCAGAGCCCTCATCGCCAACAGCGCCCAGGAGCTCAATCGTTACGTCGACTCTGCCGTCAAGCAGGCCGAACTCGCGGCAGACAGCGGGGCTCGACTCGTCACTGTTCTGGACAAGGAGTACCCCGCCACCCTGCGGTTGATCTTCAACCTTCCACCGTTCCTGTTCGTCCGGGGCGAGCTGCGCGAAGAAGACCTGCGTAGTGTGGCCGTCGTCGGCACCCGCCAGGCGAGCGATGATGGACTACGCCGGGCACGCCGGATGTCCGCCCTGCTCACCGAACGTCAGGTCACGGTCGTGTCCGGCCTCGCCCGAGGCGTTGACACCGCGGCACATACTGCGGCGCTCGATACCGGCGGCAGGACGATCGCGGTCGTGGGGACAGGCATCCTGCGCTGCTACCCGGCCGAGAACCGCGCCCTGGCCGACCGGATCGCCGAGAACGGGGCCGTGGTCTCCCAGTTCTGGCCGGAAGCCAACGGCGCGACCTATACCTTTCCCCGCCGCAATGTCACCATGTCCGGCATCGCGCAGGGCACGGTGGTGATCGAAGCCGCGAGCACGTCCGGGGCGAAGATGCAGGCGCGGCTGGCGCTGGAACATGGCAAAAGGGTGTTCCTGCTGCGAAGTCTCACCGAGGCTCAACCGTGGGCACGGGAGTACGTCAAGACGCGCGGGGCGCTCATGGTGGAGGACGTGGACGATGTCGTGAAGAGCCTGTCCAGTCCGGATCGCATCCAAGCGGTCAACGAGTCCCGCGCTCAACTGACCCTCGACTTCGAAGATCTGACACTGGAGGAGCCGTTGCCCGGGGCGCTGTGGTGACCAAACCAGGGCGGCTGGCCTACGGCGACGGCCCGCCCCCTGCCGGGTTCGGCAGTTGCGGCGAATGTCCCTACTTGCAGGCGGGGCACGTCCGCATCTGCCATGCGTGCGCATCGGAGAGCTTGCAACCGCCGAACGAACCCAAGTGCCAGGTCTGCCACCAGGCGTTGCGAAGTGGCGAGCTCACCTGCTCCAACAGGCTCTGCAGCGACCCGCAGCGTGCTTTCGAGTGGACGGCCGTCGTCGGGGTCAAGGCCGGCACCCTGGAGCAGGGGGTTCTCCGGCTGAAGCGCGGAGCCTACGGGTGGGGGATGATCTTCGCACGGATCATCTTGGGTCACCTCTACACCCACCCCGAACTCGTTGACGAGGTGGACGCCATCATCCCGATGCCCGCCTATCTTGGGCCACACCAGGCACGCAAAGGCAATGATCACACTGGGTACGTCATCGAACGGGCGATCCTCGAAGACGATGAAGGTCTCCCATTCGTGCTGGATCCGCCGCTCATCGAGAAGACGCGAGCCACTCCCCGCATGCGAGACACGACCTCGCTCATTGAGCGTCAGGTCGCGGCGCATGAGCTGTACGCCGCGCTACATGTGCCGAATCCGGCTCGTGTGCGAGGCCGACGCGTCATGGTCTACGACGACGTCTTCACCGCTGGCAGTAGCCTCAACGCGGTGGCCATGCGACTCAAGGCGAGCGGCGCGGTGAGCGTCTACGGGCTCACTCTGGCTCGCGCTCAGTGGCGCTGAAGGCCGGCGAAGCCGCGGGGAGAGCGGCCAGCCCCGCGGGTCGGGGGTCGAGCCCGGCCGGCGGGGTCGCGGGCGGCCTGACGTACACCCAGGGGTTCAGGCCGCCCGCTCATAAGATCCGCCCGCACTCCCAGGCGGGACGGCAGGCGACTACATCGGCGGGATTGTCGGTGGCGAAGGATACGGTTGACCGGTGGAACTCTCCCCCCAGCAGGTGCTCGGCCTGCGGATGTCCAGCCTGCTGCTCCGAGCTTCGCCCGGCGGCGCCGGCCGGGCGACGAGCGTGGCCGAGGTGGTGACCTGGCTCGGGGCGATGCAGGCGCAAGACCTGGCCAGCGGTCTGTGGTCGTTCGGCGTGCGCCTGCCCGGACTCACCGCCGCCGACGTCACCACCGCTCTGGAGCGACGTGAGGCGCTGCGCACGTGGCCGATGCGCGGCACCATCCATTTCGTCCCGTCCCGCGACGCCCGCTGGATGGTCGAACTGATGGGCGTCCGGGTGCTGAACGGCGCGGCGAGGCGGCGCGAACAACTCGGCCTCTCGGAGGAGACCGCCGTTCAGGCCATGGAGGTGCTGGGCGCGGCCTTGGCCGGCGGCGGGCGGCTGACCCGGTCGGAGTGCCTGGCCGTGCTGGCCGACAAGGGCATCGACACCGGCGGCCAGCGCGGCTACCACCTGCTGTGGTACGCCAGCCAGCGCGGCCTGCTGTGCATCGCCCCCAACATCGGCAACGAGCAGAGCTTCGTCCTGCTCGACGAATGGGTTCCCGACCCGCACCGGCCGGAGCGCGACGAGGCGCTGGGCACCATCGCCCTGCGCTACTTCCGCGGCCGTGGACCGACCACAAGGCAAGACTTCGCGGGCTGGACCGGCCTGACCGCGGCCGACGCCAAACGCGGCATCGCCGTGGCCGGCGACGCGCTGGCCCGGGTGACCGTCGGCGGGGTGGAGACCTACCTCGACGCCGCGCTCCTCGACACCGCCCCTCCCCCGGCCAGCGACGACGAGCTGCTCGTGCTGCCGGGGTTCGACGAATACCTGCTGGGCTACAAAGACCGCTCGCTCATGGTCGCCGACGAGCACAAGGCGGCCATCATCCCCGGCAACAACGGGATCTTCCAGTCCACCGTGGTACGCGCCGGCCGGGTCGTGGCCATCTGGAAACGCACCCTCACGAAGAGCGTGGTACGGGTCGCAGTGCAGCCGCTCTCACCGCTCCGCGGAAGCGACCGGGCGGAGGTTGAGCGGGCGTTCGAGCAGTACGCGCAGTTCGTGGAACGCACCTCGGAGGTGCGCTGGCCGTGACCCGGCGGCCGAGCGCCTCCCGCCGCCGCTGACCTGCTTCGCGGTCTGCGGCGGAAGGCGGACAAGTCAGGGGCGTCGAAGGTAGCGAGGGGCGCCCTGGGGATCGTCGCGCGTCCCGACTCCACATGCTTTCCCCTTGCCCACAATGGAGGACAGCGAGCGCATCCTTCAGGTGGGCGGAGTCAGTGGGTGCTGAATCCGCCGTAGCTGCCGCCGTAGTCGCCGCCACCATGATCGGTAACGCCCGGATCTGTCGGCCACGAACCGATCGGGCTTGACCGGCCGCCGCTGACCTTCGGCTGTGTGGGTGGCTTCGGGATGGGCGGAAATGGGTTGGGGCGGCGAGCGCGGCGGGCGACTTGGACGATTCTCCACCTGTGGGTGTCGTTTTCCGCGCAGTAAGCGCGCAACAAGCTCCCGTCGGGGTCCGCGCGGTCGTAGTCCTCCCACTGTTCGGTGACGAACAGAAACGCGAGCAGTTCGTTCTCGTGGGCCGGCCGGTAGCCGGCCTCGACCGCCGCCTTCACCGCAGCCGCCTTGCCCCGCAATGCGTGTTGGCACACGGCCTCGCGCACAGGCCCTGGCTCCAGTTCGCGGAGCAGCCGGTGGCACCGGTCCTTGAGCTCGCGCCCGAGAGGTAGCTGTAGCGCCCTGTACAGCTCCGGCAACGCGGCCATCGGGTTACGTTCGAGATGCATGGTCAGCATCTCGAGACGGTCCTGCAAGATCGACAGCAGGGCTGCTTCCCCGCTCCGGTCATAGTGATCGCTCGACCGGCTCAGGAGGTGTGGGTTGGTCAGCAGGATCTTCATGAGGGCAGTCGGCCGCCCACGGTGCCACAGCCGTCGCCGGTACTCGCGATCGTGCAGGCAGTCGCGGAGGCAGCGCAGCAACTCGTCGAGAAGGTCGGGCTGATCGGTGCTGGACAGCAGGCTGCGTAGTTGGGCGCGGAAACGTTCATCGGTGGAGTGCAGGGCCTCCTGCACCACATACTCCGCGTACCGCCACCTGCCACCGGCGGAACGGGCCGAGCCGAGTAGACACACCAACCGTACGGCCGGCACGTACGCACATTCCTGCACAGGGGCAAGCAGGAACGCTTTCGCGGCCGGTGGAAGGTCAGGCCTCGCGTCATGATTCCAAATCAGGCGCCGCCCGTCCCATTCGCTCTCCTTGCTCTGACTGACTCGCCAGATGGCGTACAACGTCTCGTAGCGGTAGCCCGGGTCGGCGGCCAAAGCCTCCATGGTTCTGCGCGCGTGCTGGGCGACCCGTTCGTCCCTGGCCGAGCACATGATCCAGACAAGCACCTCGCATGAATACATCCGCCGGTGAGCACAGATCCATCTGGTTGCTGCCCGAGCGGACAGTCCTCGGCCATGCAGCGCGAGGATCTCCAATCCGCTCCTGGTCCGAAAATCGATCACTTCTTCAGAATTGACCTTCCTACCTGTCAGCGGTAGCGACGAGGCTCTTCCTCGATGGCGAGGCGAAGGACCGCCTTGCGCGATGACAGCGACAGGACGGTGATGCCGATCTCGCCGACCCGTCCGCAGGGTGGATTCCGTCGCCCGCCGATCTTATTCCTGCATGGCCGGGACCGGTCCCGGCGCGACGACAGGGCCCGGGAATGGAAGGGGGCGGCGCGAAATACGGCGGACAGGGGCCGCGCCGCGGCGCTGACCAAAAGTGTCGGTTGCGGATGATCCGCTGACGTCGATCAGTGACAGGGTTATGAAGTACGTACATCCACGTCAAGAACGAGCATCGGAGAAGTCGTGACCGGAGCCCCCCACAAGCGCGACGAGTCGGCGCCCACTCGCCCTAGGGAAGTGACCCTGGCCTTGGTCCTGTTCGTCGTCTCAGCCCTGTTCGCTGGGCTGACTATCGTGCACTTTTACCAAGCCGCGTTCGCCGGCCTGTACCTCCTGCTCCACCTTTGGTTCGCGGTCCGCGCTGCCAGAGGCCGGCAAGGCAGCCGGATCGGGGTGACGATCACAACGGCAGTGGCCTGGATCATGCTCGCGCCCATCCTTTGGAGGGCCTTCTCGGCGTCCATGAACGAGGTCTACGCACTCGAGTACGCCATGCTCGGTCTGCTCGGCATGAGCGCGGGCACCATCGGGGTCATCCTGCTCTACACGCGGAAGGGTAACGCGCACTTTGTCCCGCGATGACCTATCCGGTCGGCAGGTAGCGGATCACGGCGTGTCGCTGACCTGAGGAAACATAAGTGTCAGCCGGCTAAGACGGAGCCGGCGCTGACCTCACGATCCGGCCACAGCTCATTCAGAAGCTCATCAAGAACAACTAGCGTGGTTTCATCGGTCAGTCGAGGAAGGACACCGCCACGTGTTCGATCGGCAGGAGAAGCTGTTCACAGCGGGAGCCGACCAGGGCGACCTGTTCGGCGGGGGCACCGAGGTTGAGGTGGGGCAGGCCGCCGGCCCGCCGGTGAGTGCGGCGCGACATCCGCTCGACGTGCCGCAGGACTTCCGGCCGGTCACGTCGTTCGAGGTCAGGGACGCGTTCCAGAAACTGGTCGAGCGTGACCTGCTCGGGCCGTACGAGGGCGACCTCGAGGAGCTGCCACGGGGGTCGAACGGTCCGCGCGACCGCTATCTGGTCGGCATGCTGGGCCCGAAGCCGTCGCCGAAGCGGGTCGCCGAGGACGCCGGCGAGCTGCCGGAGACCGAGATCGGCGCGGAGGGCGACGGCGGCGAGAGCGAGCTGCCGCAGGTGCTCACCCCGCAGAACCTCGGCCGCCTGTGGGCGTCTTCCATGGGCCTGTCGTTCGCCGTCCCGGCCGATCTCGACGCACTCGTGGTCACCGCTCGCTGGGGCGAGTACGCCAGGCTGGAGACCCAGGTGGAGGACGCCAAGGGCCGGCAGCAGACCACCCGGGTCTGGGGCCGGAAACAGGTCGAGCACCCCGAGCCCGTCCGGCTCGACCAGCCGACCCAGAAGATCCCCCTCACCATGGAACGTGCCGATGACCCCGGCGTCCTGCTGGCCGTGACCGTGCGGCCCCAGGGCGACGGCCGGCGCGTCGTCGAACTGACCTTGATCAACCAGCAGGTCGAGCCCGACAGCATCTCGGACACCGCATGGCTGTTCCAGACCGAGCTCGTCGTGACGGCCCCGCCCGGCGGCCCCGAACACGTCTTCCTTCCGATCGACGACCCGCTGGACGGCACTCGGGAGAGCGGCGAGGGTGACGAGGACGACCTGGAGGACAAGCACCTGCGGCTGCTCTACCGCGACGAGCGCAGGTACGCGGTCGGCCGCAACGTGGCGGTGCACGCCGAGGTGGCTCCCGATGAGCGCCGGGCCACGCGGTTGCGGACCACCTGGCTGCCGTTCCACGACGTGCCGGCGACGGTCGCACCGGTGGGAAAAGGTACGCGACTCGACGGCGTCGAACTCTCCATGGACGCGCTGGCGCAAGCCTCTCGGGAGGCGCTCGCGAGCGGGCTGGCGCCGCTGGCGGACGGCTACTCGGCCTGGCTGGACGAGCAGGAGCGGGAGATACCCAAGCTGCCCGAGCCGCTGCGCGAGGCGGCCGTCGTCGCGGTGGGGAAGGCGCGGGGAGCCGCCGAGCGCATCCGGGCCGGCATCAGCCTGATCGCCGACAGCACGTCGGAAGGGCATGAGCAGGCGCTCGCGGCGTTCAGGTTCGCCAACGAGGCCATGGCGCTGCAGCGGCGCCGTACGGCCGTGGGCAGGCTCCGCGACGAGCAGGGGCTCACCTTCCACCAGGCCATGGCGGCGGTGGAGGCGCAAGGAGCGGACGCGGCGAAGTGGCGGCCCTTCCAGCTCGCGTTCATGCTGCTCAACCTGCCCTCGCTGACCGACCCCGCCCACCCGGAGCGGGCCGCCGACCACACGGCCACGGTCGACCTGCTGTTCTTCCCGACCGGCGGCGGAAAGACGGAGGCCTATCTCGGGCTGACCGCGTACACCTTCGCGATCCGGCGCCTGCAGAAGGTGGTCGGCGCAGGAGAGGACGCGCGCAGCGGCCTGGACGGCGTGGCGGTGCTGATGCGCTACACGCTTCGGCTGCTCACCGCCCAGCAGTTCCAGCGGGCCGCCGCGCTGGTGTGCGCCTGCGAGGTGCTGCGCCGCGAGGCCCCGGAGACGTGGGGCGAGGAGCCGTTCCGCATCGGCCTGTGGGTGGGCAGTGCCGTCTCGCCGAACTGGTTCATCGAGGCCAGAGACCAGATCCAGGAGGCCAGGGAGGCTCCCGACAGCCGCAAGACCAACGTCCTGCAGACGCTGTCCTGCCCATGGTGCGGGGAGAAGCTGGTCGCGGGCGCCAATCTGGACATCGACGAGGAACGCCGCCGCGTGCTGCTCTACTGCGGGCGCGGCAACGAGGGCGACGCCGAGCCGTGCCCGTTCTCGCGCATCGGCGAGGACCGCATGCTGCGCGCGTTGCCCGGCGTGGCCACGGACGACGAGGCGTACGCACGGCGCGAGGGGCTGCCGATCCTCACCGTGGACGAGGAGATCTACCGGCTGGTGCCGAGCCTCGTCATCGCGACCGTCGACAAGCTGGCGCAGCTCCCCTGGCGCGGCTTCGCCGGTCACCTGTTCGGACGGGTGAGCCGGCGCTGCCCCCGGCACGGCTACCGGCACGACGACATGGACGACCTGATCAGCTGCGGCGGCAGGCACCACGCCAAGGGCCGGCTGCCGAAGGTGGACAGCCGCCCGGTCGTCCGGCTCCGTCCGCCGGATCTGATCATTCAGGACGAGCTGCACCTGATCTCCGGCGCGCTCGGCACCGTGGTCGGCCTCTTCGAGGCGGCGGTGGACGAGCTGTGCACCTGGAACGCCGCCGGCGGGCAGACCGGGCCGAAGATCATCGCGTCCACCGCGACGACCAAGCGGGCGGACCGGCAGGTGCTCGGCATCTTCGGCCGCGAGCTCGCCGTGTTCCCGCCGCAGGTCATCGACGTGACCGACACGTTCTTCTCCCGGCAGGTCCCGATCACCCGGGAGAATCCCGGGCGGCGCTACCTCGGCGTGTGCGCCCACGGCGTGCGTCTGAAGTCCGCCGAGATCCGGCTCGCCGAGATCCTGCTGCTGGCCGGGAAGACGCTGTTCGACCGGCACGGCGAGCCCGCCGACCCCTACATGACGCTCGTCGGCTACTTCAACGCGACGCGCGAGCTCGCGGGCATGCGGCGCTACCTGGACGACGACGTCACCACCCGGATCAGGACGCACGGCAGGAGCAAGGGCCTGTCCGATCGGCTCCTCAGCCGTACGGACCTGCTGAACATCGTCGAGCTCACCTCACGCATCTCCTCCGGAGACATCAGCGACGTGCTCAAGCAGCTCGAGATCGGATTCGACCCGGAGCTGGACACCTCACGCCGCCTGCGGGAGTGCCGGGCGGAGATCGCCGACGTCATGAAGGAGAAGGACGAGGCGAAGCGCCGGCGGGCGCACCCTCTCGCCGAGCGGTATCGCGCGCTGCGCAGCCTGCGGCGTACCGCCAGGCCGCCCGTCGACGTCGTGCTCGCCACGTCGATGCTCCAGGTGGGCGTCGACGTGTCCCGGTTCGGGCTGATGGTGGTGACGGGCCAGCCGAAGAACACGGCCGAGTACATCCAGGCGTCCTCCCGGGTCGGCCGCGACGCGTCCCGCCCCGGTCTCGTCGTCACGCTCTACAACTGGTCCCGGCCGCGTGACCTCGCCCATTACGAGGACTTCGAGCACTACCACGCCACGTTCTACCGGCAGGTGGAGGCGCTGTCGGTCACTCCGTACACCGCCCGTGCACTCGACCGGGGCACGACCGGCGCGTTCGTCGCGGCCGTACGGAACCTTGAGGAGACTCACTCGCGCAACCGCGACGCGGAGGACGTGGCGCTCGACGGCGACACCGTCGGCCGGATCATCGAACGTTTCCTGCGACGGGCGGAGGTGGCCGGCGGCCCGCGTGGCAGGCAGGCCCTCGACGAGCGGCTCAAGACCCTGATCGACAAGTGGAACGACGCCAAGGACGGGCCGGCACGGCTCGGCTACGAGCGGAAGAAGGGCAACTCCAAGGAGATCGTGGACGGCCTCATCCACCGGGCGGGCAACGGCCCGTGGGACACCCTGACGGTCGGCAACTCGATGCGGGAGACGGAGAACGAGGTGAACCTGCTGCTGCCAGGCGGCGGGGAGATCTTCCTCGGACCAGTGAACGCGCCGGAGTGGAGCTTCATGGCCGAGTCGGCTGACGGCGACACCGACGAGCCGGTGGGCGACGAGATGGGCGTGTCCACCATGGACGGAAAGGGCAAGTGATGGCGGAGTTCTCCCTCTACCGCCGCCGGGTCGGCGCGGTCCGGCCCAGCCACCTGATGTTCACCTCCGGCGTCGGGTCCCTCGTCGACCTGCCCAACTTCTCCGTCCTGGTGAAGGGCCTCGACGACTGGCAGTACAAGGGGTCAGAGGACCCGGAGCGGAACTCCGCGCTCATCACCGAGCCGCGGCTGCTGGCGGCCGTACAGAGGCTGCTGGGCAAGACGGTCCGTGAGCTGCGGCCCGCGCCCTGGCTGCCCGGCACCGACTCCCATCCGAACGGCGAGGCTGCGAGGACCGGCGTGCCCGTCGTCCCCTTTCCGGGGTGGATGCGGTGCACTGCCTGCAATCTGCTGGCCCGCGTCGACTCCAAAGCGTTCGAGTTCGAGAACGACAAGCCGAACAAGCCGCACGAGGCGCGGTTCTACCACCAGTGCGGCAAGGGAAACCGGAAACGCCTCGTGGTCGGTGCCCGCTTCGTCCTCGCTTGCACGGACGGACACCTGGACGACTTCCCGTACCTGGAGTTCGTGCACCACGGTGCGCCCTGCTCCGTCGCGGCCAAGCCGAACCTGCTGATGGAAGACCGGGGCGGGAACATCGGTGCGAACGTGCGCATCGTCTGCCAGCGTTGCAGGGCCGAGCGCAACATCAGGGAGGCGATGGGCAAGCGCGGCCGAGAGCGGCTCCCCGGGTGCCGGGGACGCCATCCGCACCTCGGCACGTTCACCGGCTGCCCGGAGCAGCCGCACATGCTCGTGGTGGGCGCGTCCAACCAGTGGTTCGCGCAGACCCTCTCAGCCCTCGCCCTGCCGAAGGCCGGGGGCAGCGAACTCGACGGCCAGGTGGCGAAGTTCTGGGCCAACCTTCAGCACGTCAAAGGGCTCGACATGCTGCCGCTTGTGCGCTCGATGCCGCCGCTGTCCTTCGAGTTCGAGAAGTGGGGCGACGAGGAGCTGTGGGCGGCCATCGAGCGGCACCGTGGCGAGGAGGCCGCCGAGCAGGATCAAGGGGCTGACGAGTACCCCGACCTGCTCACTCCGGAATGGGAGGTCTTCTCCAGCGCGCACCTGCCGCCGCCGACCGACGACTTCACCGCCTTTCGCAACCCGGACGAGCCGGTGCCGCCGCTGCTCAAGAGCTTCTACTCGGACGTCCTCCAGGTCGCGCGGCTGCGGGAAGTGCGCGCGATGACAGGCTTCACCAGGCTCGACGCACCCGACCAGGAAGACCCGAAGGCCGTGAAGCGGGTGCCACTCGCCCGGTCCAAGCCCACCTGGGTGCCCGCGAGCGAGGTGCGCGGTGAAGGCATCTTCCTTCGGCTGCCCGAGGATCTCCTCGCCCGCTGGGAGAAGCAGGTGGAGAGCTCGGAGGCCATGAGGCTGCACAAGGAGGCGTACGGCCGGTTCCGCGAATACCGCCACTCGGCTCGCACCGGCCAGCCGTTCAACGAGGAGACTCGATACAACTACTGGCCGGTGCCCCGCTACTACGCGCTGCACACGCTGTCGCACCTGCTGATCCGTACGATCGCCCTCGAATGCGGCTACAACTCGGCCAGCCTGGCCGAGCGGATCTACGCGGGCACGGAGGACGACCCGCGCAGCGGGATACTGATCTACACGGCCGTGCCGGACGCCGAGGGCACCCTGGGCGGCCTGGTGTCCCTCGCTGAGCCCGACGAACTCGTACGGCTCACCCGCCGCGCGCTCACGGAGGCCAGGAGCTGCTCCTCCGACCCTCTGTGCGCTGAGCGGCTGCCCCGCAAGCCGGAGGACTTCCTCCACGGCGCGGCCTGCCATGTCTGCCTGTTCGTCTCGGAGACCACCTGCGAGCGTGGCAACCGGTTCCTCGACCGCAGGTTCGTGGTGCCGATCGATGATCCGGCCCTGGCCCTCTATCGCGATCTGCCGTGAGCGGGGTCCACTCCAGTTTCGAAAAGACCGCGGCGGACGCGGTGGAGCGCCTCGGCCCGGTGCATCTGCGCACCCTGGCCGACCGGATCGCCGAAGGCGGCCCGGCGTCCGGGATCATCAACGCGGTGCCGCTGCCTGACTTCTCCGCTGTCGCGCGGAGCGTTCTGTCCGCGCAGCTGGCGTCGCGCATGACGAACGAAGAGACGGCGATCTACCTTCACGGTGTGGCTTCCGGCTATGAGCGGCACCGGGCCACCACCACGGTCGAGCCGGTGTGGACCGGGCCGGCCACGCATGCCGTGCCCGTCCGATCCACCGCGCAGGTGCTCGTCGACGTGGCCGGCGAGGCAACGCACGAGCTGATCCTCATGACCTACTCGGCAACGGCCTACCAGCCGCTGCTCGACGCGCTGGTTCGGGCGCTCGAACGCGGCGTGTCGGTGATCGTGGTCGTCGAGACCCTGCAAGGTGCGGGGTCGGCTCTCAACGGTGCCGAGCCGGCGCACGCGTTCGCAGCATTGCCGGGTGTCCAGTTGTGGCACTGGCCGGTGGGCGAGCGCGCGGAACAGGGCGCGAAGATGCACGCAAAGTTAGCAGTCGCCGACCAGCGGGTGCTGCTGGTGTCCAGTGCCAACCTGACCCAGTCGGGAGTCTCCAAGAACATCGAGGCCGGACTGCTTGTCAGGGGCGGCCCAGCGCCGCGACGGGCGGCTGAGCACGTCGCCCGCCTGCGCGCCCGCGGCGTGTTGCGACGCCTGAGTTGAGCTGTGGCTGACGTTGATACTTCCGCGGAGAGCGAGGCCAGAAGGTAAAGGAAAACCCTCGAACCTATGGCCCTACCGCAGGTTCGAGGGTTTCCGATGTCGTGCGACATCACAGTGTGCCCCCTGCAGGATTCGAACCTGCGCACCCGGCTCCGGAGGCCGGTGCTCTATCCCCTGAGCTAAGGGGGCTCAACAGGTGACAAGGCTACCAGTATCCCGGGACCACTACGCACCAGATAACACTCCATGAACGCATCCCGTGAAAACCACCCGTGACCGCCCAGCTACGGGTTAGCTTGGCGGCCGTGGGTGAGGCTCTTGGGAAAGTACTGGTCGTAGACGATGACGAGGTCATCAGGCAGCTGATCGCGGTCAACCTCGACCTGGAGGGGTTCGAGGTGGTGACCGCCACCGACGGGCAGGACTGCCTTGATCGGGTGCTGGATGTCATGCCGGATGTCATCACGCTCGATGTGATGATGCCGCGCCTGGACGGTTGGACCGCGGCGCAGCGGCTGCGGACGGATGATGCCACCCGGCACATCAAGGTGGTGCTGATCACGGCTCGGGCGCAGGATGATGACAAGGTGCGGGGTCGGGGGATCGGGGTGGATGCGTACCTGACCAAGCCGTTTGATCCGGCCGAGTTGATCCAGGTGGTGCGGGATCTGGCGGCTGGGGCGGCTAAGACGTTCTGAGCGCGGTGCCCCCCAGTCTCCGAAGTCGCTGGGTCGGGAAGGGGTGGCCGCCTTCCTTGTCAGCCCTCGCGTAGGCAGAAGGGGTGGCCGGAGGGGCTCATATAGACGTTGGACGTCACGTGGTGGGCGCCGGCGTCGAGGGCCCGTTGGGTGGCCGCACCGAGGTCGTCTGTCCTGAGGTCCAGGTGTAGTTGCTGGGGGATCGCCGGGGTCGGCCAGGTCGGTGGTACGTGGTCGGGGGCCAGTTGGAGGACGAGCACCGGGAAGCCCTCTGCCTGGAGGAAGTGGTGGGTGGGGGTGCGAGTCAGGGTGCCGCCCAGCAGGTGGTGCCAGAACGTGCTCTCCCCCTCCAGGTCCGCCGTGTCGATGACGATCGAGGCCAGGGTGAAGGGCATGGTCACACCACCGGGATGATGCCGCCGTCGACGCGGAACTGGGCGCCCGTCAGCCATTTCGCGCGGCGGGAGGCGAGGAAGGCGATCAGTTCGGCGGCGTCCTCGGGGGCGCCGGGGCGGCCCATGGGGATGTCGAGGTGGTCGGCCATCTGTTGCTGCACCTGCTTCAGGGTGATGCCCTGTGCGTCGGCGATCTCCTGGTGGTGGGCGATGGCGCCTTCTGTGGCGATGAAGCCGGGCAGGACGCACACCACCCGTACGCCGCTCCGGCCCACCTCGGCGGCGAGGCCGCGGCTGTAGGCGTTGAGTGCGGCCTTCGCGGCCGCGTACGAGATGTCGCCGTCCTGGGGTGTGCGGCTGGCGATGGAGGAGACGTGCACCACCACGCCCGAGCCGCGTTCCGCCATGCCCGGGACGAGGGCGCGGTCGAGGCGGACGGCGCTGAGCAGGTTGATGTCCAGGTCTTTGCGCCAGTACTCGTCGGGGCGCTCCAACGTGGGCGTCAGCGGGGTGGTGGCGCCGGCGTTGTTCACCAGGACGTCCACGCCGCCCACGGTGTCGATGACCTGCTGGGCGAGGGCGGCCACGCCCTGTTCCGTGGCGAGGTCGGCGCGGATGAAGGTGGCGGGGAGGCCCTCGGTGGGTTCGGTGCGGGAGGCGGTGAGGACGGTCGCGCCCGCGGCGGCGAAGCGGCGGGCGGTGGCGGCGCCCAGGCCGCGGCTGCCGCCGGTGATCAGGACGCGCAGGCCGTGCAGGCCCTCGTCGACGGTCATGGGGTTGCTCCTCAGCTAAAGTGAATCGGACTCCGGTAACACTACAGCAAACGGAGTCTGATTCACCTTAGGGAGGTGCTGGTGACGTCCTCACGTCCGATGCGCGCGGATGCGCGGCGCAACCGCGAGGCGCTCCTGGCCGCGGCGCGCGAGGCGTTCCTCGGTGGGGAGGCCGAGATCCAGGTCGAGGAGATCGCGCGGCGGGCCGGGGTGGCGGTCGGTACGCTCTACCGCCACTTCGAGACCCGCGAGGCCCTGGTGGAGGAGGTCTATCGCGACGAGGTCGCCAAGCTGTGCGGCGCGGCCGACGAGCACCTCGGCCGGTACGCCCCCGAGGAGGCCCTGCGGCGGTTCCTGCTGCTGCTCGTGGAGCACGCGGGGGTGGGCAAGGGCATGGCCGTGGCGCTGGAGAGCATCATGGCGACCGATTCGCCGGTCTTCGACGAGGCTCGTACGCAGATGGCGCAGGCTCTCGATCGGCTGCTTGCGGCGGGGGTGGCGGCGGGGACGCTGCGTGAGGGGGTCGGCGGGCGTACGGTGCTGCGCGCGCTCGGCGGGGTCTGCGGGATGCGGGCCACGGCGGGGTGGAAGGACGAGGCCGTACGCATCACCACGATCTTCTTCGACGGCCTACGCCGCTGACCCATCAGGTCGCGGGGGTCCAGGCGCGGAGTTTGTGGGGGTTGCGTACGGCCCAGATGTTCGTGATGCGGTCGCCCGCCACCTCGAACGCCATCACCGCCACCGTCCGGCCCTCTCGCTCGGTCACCAGCCCGGGCCGGCCGTTGACCATCCGTTCCGTGAGCGAGAGCGCGGGGATCATCTCCGTGATCTCCAGGGCGTAGCGGGCGATCGCGGCGGCGCCGCGGATCGGTTCGAGGACGGCGGGCACCAGGCCGCCGCCGTCGGCGGTGAGCGTGGCGGCGGGGTCGAGGATGCCGATGAGGGCGGCGATGTCCTGGGACTCCCAGGCCCGCTTGAAGGTCCTGACGACGCCGGCGCGCCGCGCGTTCGTGGTCTCGGGCGGCTGGGCGGCGGTGATGCGGCGGCGGGCGGAGGAGGCGAGCTGGCGGCAGGCGGCGGGGGTGCGGCCGACGATCTCGGCCACCTCGGCGAAGGGGTAGCGGAAGACGTCGTGCAGGATGAACGCCACGCGCTCGGCCGGGGTCATCGACTCGACCACGACGAGGAAGGCCATGCTGAGCGACTCGTCGAGGGTGACGCGATCAGCTGGGTCGGCGGAGCCGGCGGAGCCGGCGGTGATCCAGTCCGTACGTTCGGGCAGCGGCTCGGGGATCCACTCCCCCACGTAGCGCTCGCGCCTGGCCCTGGCCGAGCCGAGCAGGTCGAGGCAGATGCGCCCGGCGACCTTGGTCAGCCACGCGGCCGGCACCTCGATGGCCTGCCGTTCCTCGTCCGGCATGGCGTACCAGCGGGCGTAGGTCTCCTGGACGACGTCCTCGGCGTCGGCCAGGGAGCCGAGCAGGCGGTAGGCGAGGCTGATGAGCTGGCGTCGTTCGCCGATCAGGCTCGGGTCGGGCGTGGTCATGTCGTGGCCGGTCCCCTCGTGTGCCGTGGGTCTTCACCAAGGATGACGACGTAGGGCGCGGAGATGTGAGGCTCACATTTCGCCCGGCTGCGTCGTCGGACTCCCGTACGAACATCCGAGGAGAGGAATTCTGTGATGTCCGAGTCGCGACTGCCCGATCCCGCCCGGTTCATCCCCGAGGTGGGCGAGATCGCCGGCGCGATGGCGAAGGCCGTCATGAACGGAACCATCCCCCAGACCACCGTGCACCTGGTGCAGCTGCGCGCCGGGCAGCTGGTCGGCAACACCTACCACACGGTGCGGCAGACCGGCGAGCTGCGGGCGGCCGGGGAGGCGGAGGAGCGGATCACGGCGGTGGCGTCGTGGCGGGACGCCCCCCATTTCACGGACGCGGAACGGGCGGCGCTGGAGCTGGTGGAGGCCGTGCTGACCCCGAACCCGTACGGGGAGCGCGTCCCCGACGAGCTGTTCGCGAGGGCGGCCGTCCACTACGACGAGAAGGCGCTGTGGACGCTGACCATGGCGATCGCCCAGATGTGCTTCTTCATCCCGGTCGCGCTCATCGCCAAGCCGGTGCCCGGAAAACCCTTGGGGCAGAACTACACGCGATAGTGTGCCCGGATGATCCGTATTCCGGAGGGGTTGGCGCAGGGCACCGTCGCGCGTGAGGGTGAGGCTGGGGCGGCGTGGATCGCCGAGCTGCCCGCCATCGTCGACGGGCTTCTCCACCGATGGAGCTGTGTGCCGGACGGTGAGGTGCTGCACGGCGGGGTCGGTGTGATCGTGCCTGTGCGGCGTTCCGGCGGCGGGGCCGCGGTGATGAAGGTGTCGTTCCCGCATCCGGGCAACGTGCACGAGCCGGACGCGTTCGCGGCGTGGGGCGGGCGGGGCGCGGTCATGCTGTACGAGCGGGCCGACGACCGCTACGCCATGCTGCTCGAACGTGCCGACACCAGGACCCTGGCGACGGCCGGGGACGTGGAGGAGATGGTGACGGTGGCGGGGGTGCTGAGCCGCCGCCTCGCCGTCCCCGCGCCGGATCACCTGCCGCGTCTGCACGACCGGGCCGGCGCCTGGGTGGAGGAGCTGCGCAGGGACGCGGCCGAGCTGCCGCACACCATGCCGGCGTACGTGGTGGACGCCGCCGTGGCCACCGTCCGCGAGGTGGGGGCGGCGCAGCCCGGCATCCTCATCCACGGTGACCTGCATCCGGGCAACATCCTGCGGGCCGAGCGGGAGCCGTGGCTGGCCGTCGATCCCAAGGGCTACGCCGGTGACCCCGCCTATGACGTGGGGCCGCTGGTCAAGTCGCTGGTGCTGAAGCTGCTTGAGTCGGGCGACCTGGGCAAGGCGCTGCTCCGTACGCTGGACGTCTTCGCCGAGACGGCCGAGCTGGACCGCGAGCGGGTGCGCCGGTGGGCCCAGTTCCACGCGGTGCAGGGGGCGTTCCACGGGCGCAGGCACGGCTTCAGGGCGTCCAGGGCGGGCGAGGTGGACGATCTGGCGCCGCTCCTCGATCTGGCCGATCAGCTGGCGGCGCTGCTCACGGAGTGAGCCCAGGTCACCAGGGTGTCGTACTGACGTTCCAGGCCGTGCTCGCGCGTCCCCAGCGGGTCCTTGAAGAAGAACGCCAGCTCCGCGAGCGGCCCGTGCCGGCCGGCGCGGTGGGCGGCGGCGGTGAGGCGGGCGAGGTCGAGCACCAGCGGGGCGGCCAGCGCGGAGTCGCAGCCCTGCCAGGTGAACTGCAGGGTCATCCGCACGCCCAGAAAGCCCTCGAACGTGACGTGGTCCCACGCCGTCTTCCAGTCGCCGAGGTCGGGCACGTGATGGATGTGCACGGCGTCGTGGACGTCCTCGCCGAGGGTCTCGGCGAGCATGCGGCGCTTGGAGCGGATCTTGCTGTCGGCGCGGTCAGGCTCGGCCAGGGTGGCGCCGTCGCCGCCGCCGAGCAGGTTGGTGCCCGACCAGGACAGCGGGCGCAGCGCCCGCCTGGCGAACATCGGTGCGAGCACCGACTTCACCAGGGTTTCGCCGGTCTTGCCGTCGTGGCCCGCGTACGGCACCCGCCGCTCCTCGGCGAGCTGGGCCAGGGCGGGCAGCCTGGCTCCCGTGGAGGGCGTGAAGTCGACGTAGGGGCAGCCGGCCGTGAACGCCGCCATGGCGTACAGCGAGCTGGCGGGCAGCTCCGCGGTGTCCGTGCCGAGCGCGTGGCGCAGGGCGTCGAGGGTGGCGTGCTGCGGCAGCTCGTACGGCAGCGGCGCCTCGGTCGAGGAGACGTTGACCACGACGACGGTGTCCAGGCCGTTCCTGCGGCGGAAGCCGGCCAGGTGAGCGGCCGCCTCCTCGACGGCGGTCCGCTGGTCGGGCGCGGTGGCGAGCGGGCTGGGCCGGATCTCCTCCTCCGCCGCCCGCAGGTCGCGCTCGACCAGCGCGGGCAGCCCCGCGGGCACCACGCGGGCGTCGACCAGCTGTTCGGCGCGCTTGAGCAGCGGAGTGTCCACCAGCTCGTGCCCGCCGAACACCAGGTCGCCGAATTCCGTGAGGGGCACGGAGGCGAAGTCGGGCCGCGCGGTGACGCACCCCGTGGGCGCCACCAGACCCGCGCGCATGGCGGCGGCTCCCAGCGTCGCCGTCGTGCCCACCGACCCCCGTGCTCCTATGAGCCAGATCCCCGTCCGCACCGTCCGTCTCCCGTCCCCCCGTGTGGCTTGTCAGGGGGAACCTAGACGGCGCGGCCATACCTCAGCTATATGTCCAGCGGCTCCGCCCCCGTCAGGCGGCGCCTCGCAGGTTGAGCACGTCCGGGTGGTCGAGCCCGGAGTCTCCGGTCAGGATCGCCTGGTGCACGCGCTGCAGTTCCTCCCCCGGCGCGACGCCCAGGTGCTCGGCGAGGATCTCCCGTCCCTGCTGGTAGACCTGGAGCGCGTCAGCCGGTCGGCCGCAGCGGTAGAGCGCGATCATGAGCTGGGTCCTGAGCCCCTCCCTGAGCGCGTCCTCGCTGACGAGGCCGGTCAGCTCGGGTACGAGCTCCACGTGCATGCCCAGGGCCAGCCTGGCGTCGATGTGCCGCTCCAGCACCGTCCTGCGGCTCTCCTCCAAGCCGGGGAGCTCCGCGGCCGACAGCTGCCCGGTCACGTCGCAGAGGGCGGGGCCGCGCCACAGCGCGAGCGCCCTCCTGAGCGTGCTCTCCGCCTGGATGAATTCTCCGGCGCCGAGCTGGCGGGCGCCCTGGTCGGCCAGGGTCTGGAATTTCCGGTGGTCCACTTCCCATTGTCCGGTGACCAGTTGATAACCACTTCCTTCACGAGTGATTTCCAGGCTGCCTTTCTGCAGCCGGTGCCGGAGCCGGGACACGTACGTGCAGATCTGCGCGCCCGGTGTCGTGGGCGGCTGCTCACCCCACAGCAGGTAGCTCATTCTCTGGTCAGAAAGCGGCCTGCCCTCGGCGAACAGCAACGCAGCCAGCACGGTGCGTAACTTGGCCCCGTCCAGCGGAACGGTACGCCTGCCACTCCAGGCCTCGACCGGCCCCAGGAGCCGGAACTCCATGTGGCACCCCCTTGTTTACCGGAATGCTCGAACACTCCCAGATTGCCATCTTCCGATAAGGAAAGCTGTAATCGCGGACAACCTTTTACTTGACAACTGAAAATCGCGAGAAAAGGCCGTCATCACAGGGAGCGACGGCCCATCGGATAAGCGTGACCGGCATATTTGAAATATACCGGAATGATGTTCCGGCAGAGGTGGTGAAACCGCAGGCCATCGGAGAATATGACGTTGACTCATCTCCGGCGATGACCCGCGGCTTCCTGACAGGTGAAGTCAGGAGGGTGACGGTGGTGAAACCGCCACCCGAATTCGGGGGCATCTACCTACGCCGGGGGTAGGTCTAGGCCCCCGTTCTGCGCGCACGGAGCCGCTCAGCCGGCGCCCCACCCGAGCATGAGCCGCTGCTCCTCCTCGGTCAGCATGGGCAGCCGGGACAGCGGCGCGTCGGGGTCGGCGACGGCCGCGGCCAGCAGCACCCGCAGGTTGCTCACCAGGCGTTCGACGGTCGCCCGGTCGAACAGGTCGGTGTCGTACGTCAGCGCGCCCGCGATCGTCCCGTCCGTCTCGTGCAGCTGCAGGTCGAGGTCGTAGCGGGAGGTCGGGTGCGACAGCGGATGCGGCGCCAGCACGAGGTCGCCGAGGTCGAGCACGAGCGCGTCCGCCGAGCGCAGCCCGAACAGCGACACCCCTTCCGGCCCGCGCGCCTGACGGAACCTGACGCGGTGCGACTTCTGCATGCCGAAGCTGACCTCGCACAGCGGCGGGCGGCTCGGGTCACGCTCGGGGTTGAGCAGGTCAACCAGCACCGCGAACGGCAGGTCCTGATGGTCGAGCGCGTCGAGCACGCCGTCGCGTACGCGCCGCACGAGCAGGCGGAACGACGGCGGCCCCGCGAGGTCGGCGCGCAGCACCACCGAGTCCGCGAAATAGCCGACGACCTGGCTGAAGGCGGCCTGCTCCCGGTGCGCGGTCGGGGTCGCCACCCGCAGGTCGGCCTGCCCGGTGTGCCGGTAGAGCAGGGTGTAGAAGCCGGCCAGCAGCACCACGAACAGCGTCGCCGCCTCGGCGTCGGCCAGGCGGCGCAGCGCCGCCGACAGCTCGGCGTCGAACGACACCGGGCACCGGTCGCCGCGCTGGCGGCGGACGCGGGGACGCGGCCGGTCCGTACGCAGCCCGAGGTCGGGCAGCGGCCCGGCGAGCCGGCTCCGCCAGTACGCGGCCAGCCGCTCGCCCTCGGGACCGCCCAGCAGGGCCGCCTGCCGGCGGACGTATTCGGTGTAGCGGGCGCCCACCTCCGGCAGGTCCGGCGGCTCGCCGCGCAGCCTGGCGGTGTAGAGCACGCCCAGCTCGTCCAGGCACTGGAAGGCCGACCAGGCGTCCAGGGCGATGTGGTGGCCGTTGAGCAGCAGGACCTGCCCGCCGTCGCCGCGGTCGTACAGGTGCCAGCGCAGCACCGGGCCCTCCGCGAGGTCGAACGGGTGCATCGCCTCGCGGGTGAGCAGCGCGGCGAAGGCGTCCTCGCCGAGGTCGCGGGCGTCGTACGACTCCAGCCGCACCTGCCCGGCCGGCGGGTGCACGCGCTGGAACGGGATGCCCTCCAGCGCCACGTACGTCGTCCGCAGCATCGGGTGCCGGGCTGCCAGGTCGGCGAGCGCGCCGTCGAAGGCCGCCCGGTCCAGCCGGGTCAGCACCCGCCACGCGGACGGGACGTTGTAGGCGGGATTGCCGGGATCGACGTGGTGCATGAACCACATGGCCTGCTGGCCGTGCGAGAGCGGGAACAGCTCGTCGCCCTTCGCACGGCGCAGCAGCAGGTCGCGTACGAGCGCGCGTTTCTCCTCCGGCGCGAGCCGGTCGAGCAGGTCCGCGATGCCCGTCACGCGGTGCTCTCCCCGCCGGCCAGCAACTGACCGAGCACGGCGTCGAGGTCGCCGTCCGACAGGTCGTCGACCTGCTCGGGGCGCAGCTCGGGCACGGTCACCGGCCGGGCGGCCTGGGCGTGCGCCTCGGCACGACCGGACCCGGCGGCCTGGGCGGGAGCGTGCGCCTCGGCCAGACCTGACTCGACGTACCTCGCGATCTCCACGATGGTCGCGCCGCCGAGCAGCCGGGCCGTCGAGACGACCACGCCCGTGCTGGACTCGATGGCCTGGCGCAGCTCCATCGCCATGAGCGAGTCCACGCCCAGCGACGTGGCCGACGCCTCCGGGTCGAGCAGCGCGGGGTCCGTCCTGGTGATCTTGGCGATCTGCCGGGTGACGTGCTCGACGAGCAGGCCGGCGCGGCGGTCCGGCGCGGCGGCGAGCAGCTCGTCCTTGAGCCCCTTGCCGTCGTGGCCGGCCCGGTCCGCGCCGGAGTCGTCGGGGACGGCCAGCAGGTCGCGCAGCAGCGAGCCGCGCCCGGCCGAGGGCAGCAGCTCCGCCCAGCGGCCCGGCTCGAACCGGGTGATCGCCACCTGCGCGGGCCCGCCCGCCGCCAGCTCCCGCATGAGCGCGTCATAGCCCTCGTCGGGGGTGCAGCTCGGCAGGCCGCGGTCCTCCAGCCGGCCGCCGCGGTCGGGGCGGGCCGCGAGCCCGATGTCCGACCAGGGGCCCCAGTTGATCGTGGTGGCGGGCATGCCGTGGGCGCGCCGGTGGTGGGCGAGCGCGTCCATGGCGGTGTTGCCCGCCGCGTAGTTGGCTTGGCCCGGGTTGCCGAGCAGGGCCGCGACGGAGGAGAACAGCACGAAGAAGTCGAGCGGCGCGCCGGCCGCGAGCCGGTGCAGGTTCCAGGAGCCGAGCGCCTTCGGGCCGAGCACGGTCGTGAAGTCCTCCCAGGTGAGCTGGGCCAGCGTGCGGTCGGCCAGCACGCCTGCCGCGTGCACGACGCCGCGCAGCGGGGGCGCGCCCGCCAGGGCCGAGGTGACGGCGCGGGCCAGGTCGGCGTGCCTGGCGACGTCGGCGCGTACCACGGTGACGGCGGTGCCGGCCGCGCGCAGTCCGTTCAGCTCGGCGGCCGTCTCCGGGTTCGGCGCGCGCCTGCCGAGCAGGATCAGGTGTCCGGCGCCCTCGCGGGCCAGGGCCCGCGCGGTGCCGAGGCCGAGCGCGCCCAGGCCGCCGGTGACCAGGTAGCTGCCGTCCGCGCGGACCGGCAGGTCGCCCGACGGCTCCTGCTCCATGGACACCAGCACCTTGCCGACGTGCCTGGCCCTGGCGAGGCGGCGGAACGCGGCGCCGGCCGCCCGTACGGGGTGCACCTCCCTGGGCAGCGGGCTCAGCCGGCCGTCCGCGAGGCGGCCCATCAGCTCCCGCAGCGCCGCGCCGACCTGCTCGGGCCGGTGCAGGAACAGCGCCTCGACGTCGAGCGAGCAGAACGACAGACCCCTGCCGAAGTGTGCGAGCCCGAGCTGGGTGTTCTCCTCGATGTCGCGCTTGCCCAGCTCCACGAACCTGCCGCCGGGGCGCAGCGCCGCCAGGCCCGCCTCGATGGCGTCGCCGGACAGCGAGTTCAGCACGATGTCCACGCCCTCGCCGCCGGTCAGCTCCCGAACCTGCGCCGCGAAGTCCACGGAACGGGAGTCCATGACGTGCTCGATGCCCAGCTCGTCGCGCAGGTAGGCGCGCTTCTCCTCACTCCCGGCGGTGGCGAACACCTCGGCGCCGGCCGCGCGGGCGAGCTGCACGGCCGCGAGGCCCACGCCGCCGCTCGCCGAGTGGATCAGCACCCTGTCGTCCGCGCCCATGCCGGCCAGCCGCTCCAGCCCGAAGTACGCGGTCAGGAAGACGATCGGCGCCGTCACGGCGTCCTCGAAGCTCAGCGTGTCGGGCAGCGGCACGACCACGCGGGCGTCGGCGTGCACGTGGGAGGCCACGCAGCCGCGCGAGGAGTCGGTGATGGCGACCACCCGCTGCCCCACCGACAGCCCTTCGACGCCCTGGCCGAGCGCGGTGACGCGGCCCGCGCACTCGATGCCGAGCGGCAGGGCGGCCGTCGTGGCGGCGGGCAGCACGCCCATGGCGCGCAGCACGTCCTTGAAGTTCAGCGCCGCGACCTCGACCTCGACCTCGACCTCGCCGGGCGCGGGCGGCTCCGCCTCCGCGGGGGTGACGCGGAGCCGGTCGAGCGGGCCCGGCGCGGGCATCTCCAGCCGGAACCTGCCGCCGCCGCGCAGCAGCTCGGCGCCGCGCACGGTCTCGTCGTCCTCCTGTACGGGGTACGGCAGGCGGCGCATCCTGGCCGCGTACCGCTCGCCGTGCCGCCAGGCCACCTGGTCCTCGTCCTCGGCCGCCAGCTCGTCGGCGAGCGCGTCGGGGCGGCCCTGTTCGAGGTCCACGAGGGTGCAGCGCAGCTCGGGGTGCTCGTGGGCGACGGTCCTGCCGAAGCCCCACAGGGACGCCGGCACGATGTCGGGCAGCTCGCCCTGCCTGACCGCGACGGCTCCCGTGGTGACGATCCACAGCCGGGTCGATGCGCCGGCCAGGGCCCGCACCAGGTGCAGCGCGCCGCCGCAGGCCAGGGCGAGCGCCCCGGCCAGCACGTCCGCGTCCGACGTCGCCGCGTCCTGGGCGGTGGCCGCTCCCGTGTCCGGGGCGCGGTCCTGCTCCCCCGTCCTCCCCGTGTCGCCGGGAAGCACGCCCCAGGCGTGGATGACGCCGTCCAGACCGTAGTCGGCGGCGGTGTCCGTGAGCAGGCGGGCGAAGTCGGCGGGGGCGGCCGGGTCGATGACGTAGTGGTCGGGGGCCACCCGCTCGTACGTCTGGCCGGGGTGCACCCTGACGCAGGTGTGGCCGCGGGCGGTCAGCGTCTCGTGCAGCGTGCCGCCGGGGGCGTCGAGGAGCAGGAGGCGGCGGGTGGTCTCCATGCGGGGCGGGGCGGGCAGCGGCTGCCAGGCGATCTCGTAGCGGGCCTCGGTCATCTTCTCCGTGGCGTCGTCCGTGCCGCCCAGGCGGCGCATCGCCAGGCCGTCCACCTCCAGGATGAGCGTGCCGTCCGGGTTCCACACCTTGAGGTCGGCGCGGCCGTCGGCGCCGAGGCTCGCGTGGGCGAGGCAGCCGTCGGCGGGCGCGCCGTGCAGGCGCAGGCGTGTGAGGCTGACCGGCAGGTACGTGTCCGTGCCGTCCGGCAGCGTGGCGAGGACGGTCTGCAGGCAGGCGTCGAGGATCGCCGGGTGCACCACGTGCGGGTCGCCGGGGGCGGTCACCGTGTCGAAGCCGGACAGCTCCGCCCACGCCTCGCTCCCGCCAGGAGCACGGTGCACGCGCTGGATCCGCTGGAACCTCGGCCCGTAGCGCAGGCCGCGCGCGGCGCACTCCCGGTAGAAGTCGTCCGCGCCGATGACCGCCCAGCCCTCGGGCACCACCGGCTGCGTGGGCGCTTCTGTGGCCGGTTCTGTGGCCGGTTCTGTGGCCGGAGTTGGGCGGAGGCGGCCCTTCGCGTGCAGGGTCCAGGCACCGTCGCCCTGGTCGCTGTAGATCTGGAAGGCGCGCTGCTCCCCCGTGCCGGCCAGTGCCAGCTGGACCTGGGTGGTGCGCTGGTCGGGCAGGGTCAGGGCGGCGGCGAAGATCAGGTCGGTCAGCTCCACCGGCTCGCCGCCCGATGCCGCGAGCGCCATCTCCGCGTAGCCGGCCGCGGGGAAGACGGCCATGTCGTCCACCCGGTGCTCGGCGAGGTACGGCGTGGTGCGGACGTCCTGCCACGACTCCCAGAACTCGGTGCCGGGATGCGCCGCGAGCTGCATGCGGGCGCCGAGGAGCGGGTGACCGGCCGTGCCGTGCCGGGGACGCCCGGCCTTGGCCGAGTCCTTCCACGGGAAGCCGATGTGCTGCCACGGGTAGCGCGGCAGGTCCACGTGTGGGCCCCGGCCGGGGAAGAGGGCGCGCCAGTCGGGCTCGTGGCCCGCCACGTACAGGTGGGCGAGCGAGCCGAGCGCCACCTCCACGCCCTCGTCGCGCCGCATCGACGGCAGCAGGAGCAGGTCGGCCTCGATGCCGCGGCCGATCGCGCCGAGCACCACCGGGTGCGGGCTGAGCTCCACGAACGTGTCGTGTCCCTCGGCCACCAGCCGCTCGACGGCCGGCCAGAACCGCACCGGCTCGCGCAGGTTGCGCACCCAGTAGGCGGCGTCGAGCCGCTCCGCCTCGGGGTCGGCGGTCGAGTGGAACGCAGGGCCGTCCGTGGCGGCCTCGCCGCCGACGCCGGTGATCTCCGTGCGCAGCAGGTCGCGCAGGGCATCCATGTGCGGGCTGTGGGCGGCGACGTCGATGTCGATGCGGCGGCAGAAGACCTCGCCGCCCTCCAGCTCGCCCACGATCTTGTCGATCGCGGCCCGGTCACCGGAGACGACCGTGGTGGACGGGCCGTTGAGCGCCGCCACCGAGACCTGCCCCGCGTACGGCTCCACCAGCGCGCGGGCCTCCTCGTGCGCCAGGCCCACGACGGCCATGCCGCCCCGGCCCGCCGTGGTGGCCATCAGCCGGCTGCGGGCGCAGATGACGCGGGCGCCGTCGTCCAGGGAGAGCCGGCCGGCCGCGCAGGCCGCCGCCAGCTCGCCCATGCTGTGCCCGATCACGGTGTCGGGCACGATGCCCCACGACCGCCAGAGCGCGGCCAGCGCCACCTGCACGGAGAACAGCACCGGCTGCACCACGTCGATCGGCAGCGCCGTCATCCGCTCCGGCGGGCCGGACAGCAGCTCCAGCACCGACCAGCCGCTCCACCGCCGCACGGCCGCGTCGCACCGCTCGATCGCGGCGCGGAAGACCGGCTCGGACGCGAGCAGCTCCGCGCCCATGCCGGGCCACTCGGAGCCCTGCCCGGGGAAGACGAACGCCACCTTGCCCGGCCGCGCGGGCACCCGGCCGGTGACCGTGCCCGCCTTGGATCGGCCCTCCTTGAACGCGGCCAGCGCCTCGCGCAGCTCGGCGGCCGACCCGGCGTGCACGACCAGCCGGTGCGGCTCGTGGCTGCGGCGGGTGGCCGCCGCCCGGCACACGTCCTGCGCGGCGGGGGCGTCCGGCCTGGCCAGCAGTTCCTCGTACGCGCTCGCCGTGTCGGCCAGCGCCTGCTTGGACCGCGTGGACAGGGCGAGCAGCAGCCCGCGTGAGGTGACCGGCGGCTCTGGCGGGGCGGGTTCAGCGGCGGGGGCGGCTTCCAGGACGACGTGGGCGTTCGTGCCGGTGATGCCGAACGAGCTGACCCCGGCCGCGGTGGGCGCGTCGTCTGGCCACGGCTCCAGCTCGCGCTGCACCCGGACGGCGTGCCGGTCCCAGGCGAAGGCAGGGGTGGGCTCGGCGCAGTGCAGGGACGGCGGCAGCGTCCTGTGGTGCAGGCTGAGCGCGGCCTTGATGACGCCGGCGATGCCCGCGGTGCCCTCGGTGTGCCCGATGTTGGTCTTGACCGAGCCCACCTTGACCGGCCGGTCCGCCGGGCGGCCCGCCGCGAAGACCGCCGCGATGGCGGACAGCTCGACCGGGTCGCCGACCGCCGTGCCGGTGCCGTGCGCCTCCACGTAGTGCACCCGGTCGGGGGTCAGGCCCGCGTCGGCGTACGCGGCGCGCAGCACCTGCTCCTGCCCCGACTGGCTGGGCGTGCCGGCGGAGGCGCCGGTCTGGCCGTCGTTGTTGACCGCGCCGCCGCGTACCACGGCGTAGACGCGGTCGCCGTCGGCCAGGGCCGCCGACAGCGGCTTGAGCACGACCACGCCGAACCCGTCGCTGCGCACGAACCCGTTGGCCGAGGCGTCGAACGCCTTGCAGCGCCCGTCGGGCGCCAGCATGTTGCCCCGCGAGAACGACACGCTGATGCCGGGGTCGAGCAGCACGTTCGCGCCGGCGGCCAGCGCCAGGTCGGCCTCGCCGCGCCGGATGCTCTGGCAGGCGAGGTGCAGCGCCACCAGCGAGGAGCAGCAGGCGGCGTCGATGACCATGCTGGGGCCCTGGAGGGCCAGCGCGTGCGACAGGCGGCCGGCGATGACGCTGCGGGCGGTGCCGCGCATCGAGTAGAGGTCGTTGTCGTGGGAGTCGGCCGACTCCATGCACTCGTAGTCGCTGAAGTGCACGCCGGCGAAGACGCCCGTACGCGAGCCGGCCAGCAGGTGCGCGGGCAGCCCCGCGTCTTCGAGCGCCTCCCAGGCGACCTCCAGGAGGACGCGCTGCTGCGGGTCGGTACGCGCGGCCTCGCGCGGCGAGTGCCGGAAGAACTCGGCGTCGAACTCGTCCACGCCGTCGATGAAGCCGCCCAGCCGGTTGTTGATCCGGCCCGGTGTGGCGGGCGTCGGGTCGTAGTAGGCGCCGGCGTCCCAGCGGTCGGCGGGTACCTCGCCGATGGCGTCGCGACCGTCGTGGAGCAGCCGCCAGAATTCCTCCGGTCCGCGCGCGCCGGGAAGCCTGCAGCCGATTCCGATGATCGCGACGAATTCTTCGTTGGAACGCACCGGGTGCCCCTTTTCCGTCGTTATCGAGGTCCGCTCGGCATTCTGTGCGGGCCCGCAATATGCCGCCTATACGCGCCGTTCCGCGCTTTCCTGGTACGCCACCAGCTCGACGAGGAACGCGGCGGGGCGGGGGACGTACATGAAGGCCACGGTCATTCCGGGCCGGGCGCCCCTGCACGGGGAGGCGTCCACCGGGGACAGCCCGCTCCCGCGCAGCCGGCGCAGCTCGGCCTCGACGTCGTCCACGACGAACGCGACGTGGTAGAGCCCTGGGCCCTGACCGGCGAGCCTGCCCTCGATCGCCGAGTTCGGGCGGGCCGGTGAGACCAGCTCGATGTCGGGGCCCTGGCCGGGCAGGCGCCAGAACTCACAGCTGACGCCGTAGTCGTCGGCGACGCCGCCGTCCACCGGGGACAGGCCGAGCGCCTCCAGGAACGCGCCGCTCCGCAGCGGTTCCGGGGTGGCCAGGCCGATGTGGTCGATGCCGAGGATCATGCGGCCGTCGTCCGGCCGACCAGCTCGGTGAGGTCGCCGACGGTCCGTACGGCGTGGAACTCGCGCAGGTCGAGCGTGACCCGCAGCCGGCTTTCGAGCTGGGCCAGCGCCTCCAGGGAGCTGATGCTGTCCCAGTCGCGCTCGGCCAGGACGTCCTCGTGGCGCAGCCGCCCGGCGTCCTCGCCGAGTATCTCGGCGAGCACCTCGGTCACGACCCTGCTGACCTGCTCACTCATGTCCGCTCCGCTCGCTCATCGTGATCCAGCCGGGCAGGTCCACCGTGCCGGTGGTCAGGTCGAGGACGAACGAGCCGTCGCCGTCCCCGTCCCTGGTGAAGCCGGCCTGCGTCCAGAAGGCGGCGGCGACCCGGTTGCGCTTGGTGGGGACGTACCGGCCGATCAGGGTCCGCGCGCCGCTCTCGGCGGCCTGCTCGGACAGCCAGGCGGCGATCGCCGTCTCGATGCCGCGTCCCAGCACCCGGCAGCTCAGCACCAGGTTGAGCACCCGCCACGTACGCGCGCCGCACTCCGCCCACAGCGCGCCCACGACGCCGTCGGAGCCGAACCTGTCGGACACCGTCACGGTCGCCACCAGGTGGTCGGGGCGCGCGGCCAGCTCGGCCGTCTCGGCCTCGCCGAACCTGACGCCGGTGAGGTTGAACTGGTTCGTCCGCGCGGCGAGCTGCGCCGCCCGCGCCACCGTGTACGGCGTGACCGGCGCGATCTCCACCTCGATCTTCAGCGCCCGCAGGTAGTCGGCGGCCGCCTCGAACCCGTCGGAGAACTCGGCCCGCTCCGCCCGCGCCCGGTAGAGGTCGGCGCGCCGCAGGTCGGCGTCGGTGAGGGACGGCGCGTCGAACCAGCCGGTCCGCAGCAGCCTCCTGACCAGGTGGGCGGGGTCGCCGGCGGCCGAGACGACGCCGATCTCGGGAAAGCGGTCGGCCACCTCGGCGCGTTCGACATCGGTGTCGTCCACGAAGACGAACGCGGACGGCGGCAGGCCGAGCGCGTCGGCCACCCTGCTCAGGTTCTCCGCCTTCGACGACCAGTTGACCGCCCGCGCCGCGAACGCGTCGGCGCGCAGCAGCATCTCGGGGTGCCCGCTCAGCGCCTCCTCGACGGGCTCGGCGTCGTTCTTGCTGGCCAGGACGAGGATGACGCCCTGCTCGCGCAGCCGCAGCACGGCCCGCTGGAACGCGCTGTAGCAGTTGCCCGGGTAGAGGCCGCCCAGCTGCACGCCGCCGGCGCCGGCCTCGCCGAGCACGCCGCCCCACAGCGTGCCGTCCAGGTCGAGGGCGAGCACCTTGCGCGACAAGCCGAGTCCGGCCTGGACGACGCGGCGCACCTCGCGGGCCAGCACCAGCAGCGCGCCGTCGGTGTAGGGCAGGTCGCCGTAGCGGTGCGTGCGGTCGTCGCGGGCCGCGTACGGCTCCTCGGCCAGCAGCCCGGCCAGGTCCACGACCTCGACGGCGGCGTGCTGCTCGGCGAGGGCGAGGAGGGCGGCGTTCAGCTCGTACCAGAGTTTCGTGACCTGGGTGCGGGCCTGGCGGCTCACCAGGCCGTCGCGCAGCTCGGCGGGCATGGGGACGGTGTGCAGGATCAGCGTCGGGCCGCCGGTGGGCAGGCTCCGGGTGAGTGCGGCCAGCCTGGCGCGTACGTGCTCCTCCAGGGCCGTGACGCCGACGGCCGACCAGTCGCGCGGCAGGAAGAAGGACTCGTCCATGAGCGCGCTGACGAACCGCGGCGACGAGCGGGCGAACGATCCCGTCGCCAGCTCCCTGTCCAGCGAGCCGTGCTCCCCCACGGTCAGCTCGGGCAGCACGCCGGCGGCCACGAGCTGGGCCCGCAGGATCTGCTCGTACGGGCCGATCGTGGCCGTCGCCAGCACGGTCACCGGCACGACGGGCGCGTCCTCGGCGCCCGGCTGCGGCGAGGCCGGTGTGGAGGGCAGTGTCGAGGTCCGTGTCGAGGTCAGTGCCGAGGGCAGTGCCGCCAGCAGGCGTCCCGCGCGGCGGGCCAGTGCGGGGTCGGCCGTCTCCAGCAGCGCCAGGCGGGTGCGCGGCGGCGGCATGCGGCGCTCGGCGACGGCCGTCCGCAGCTCCTGCAGCAGTGCGTCCATGATCAACCTTTCCCCGGACGTCCGGTCAGACCCTGATGAGGCTGCAGTACCAGCGCATGCCGATCGAGGTGCCGGTCAGCGCGGCGAGGTCGCCGGGCGCCAGCTCGCCCTCGTCCCAGCACCGCCCCAGGGCGAGGAGCTGGTCGGCGGCGCCCATGTGCCCGTGCGCGGCGGCCAGGCCGGCGTTGGTGCGCTCGGGCGGGATGCCGAACGGGCGGGCGACGTCGGCGATGGCGTCCTCGCTCTCGTTCAGCGCGAAGACGTGCGTCAGCTCACCCGGGTCCACGCCGGCCCGCTCGCAGGCCCGCTCGATCACCTCTGCCGAGCGGGCGGCCAGCGCGTCCACGAAGGCGCGCAGCCGGCGCGGGCTCTTGTCGAAGTGGGCGTGCACCCGCTCGGTGCCGGCCGGGGCCGTGGCGGCCGACCAGCCGGGCGGCGGCACGGGGGCGACCGCGCCGCCGTAGTCCGTACGGAACCAGTCGCAGAACTCCGGGTCGGTGAACTGGTGGGTGGCCAGCCACCGGTTGCGGGGATGGCCGCGCCGCAGCACCGCCGCGACCGCCCCGTCGCTGTGCACGGCCGTGTTGACCGTCATCCGGTTGCGGTGGAACTCGCTCACCCGGTTCACCGCGACGAACAGCGCGGTCTCGATCTCCGGCTGGACGGCCAGCGTGCCCGCCACCGTGCCGAGGCCGGTCACGCCGCACGCGCAGCCCTCGGTGAGCAGCAGCGTCTGGACGCGGTCGATCTTCAGCTCTCTGGCCAGCGCCGCAGAGGAGTCCCAGTGCAGGTATTCGGGCAGCTCCGACACCGCCACCACGAGCAGGTCGAGGTCGGCGGGGGCGAGCCCGACCCGGTCGAGCGCCGCCCGGCCGGCCCGCGCGGCGAGCTCGGTGCCCGTGACGCCGTCCTCGGCCCGGTGGAAGGTGCGGTAACCCATGCGCAGAATGCGCTCGGGGTCGGGCACGTAGTCGGCGGCGACCTCCCGCACGTCCTCGTCCGCTCCGAACGCGTAACCGAAACCGGCGATCCCGAACATCTTCCTCCCGCGCGCTCGTGCCGTCGCCGCCGATTATGGGAAATGCGTCTATACATCTCCGATAAATCGGCGCCATACGCGGTCACCGCACCCTGACGATTTCCGGGAACGAAGTTAGGCTTTCCAGCCGGAATTGTTTTTTTCGACACCGGGAAACGGATGGCATCATGTTGCCGAGCGAGCTCGAACGCGCCGTATACGGGGTCGTCGCGACCCCGGCCCTCCACGTGGCCGACCGGCACGGCGTCTTCACCCACCTGATCCGCCACGGCGGCGCCACGGCCCCTGAGCTGGCCGCCGCCCTGGGCGTCGACGCCGACACCCTCGAACGGGTGCTGCTGGTCCTCGTGGCCTTCGGCGTCCTCGGCAAGACCCCGGACGAGCGGTACGTCGTGCCCGAGCCGATGCGGCCGTACCTCGACAGGGACGACCCGCGCTATCTGGGCGGGTTCGTGGAGCACCTGGCCACCGAGACCGTGGAGCGGATGGGGCGGCTCGACGCCTACCTGCGCGAGGGCAAGGCGGCGGTCGACCGGGACCTGCCTTCGCCGTTCGAGACCCTCTACCGCGACGAGGCCGCCACCCGCGACTTCCTGCGAGCCATGTGGGACCTCAGTTACGCGCCCTCGCAGGAGATCGCCGCGCTGGCCGGGCTCGGTGACGTCACGCGGCTGGTGGACGTGGGCGGCGCGACGGGGCCGTTCGCCACGGCGGCGCTGCAGCACGCGCCCGCGCTGCACGCCGTGATCTTCGACCTGCCGCAGGTCGAGCCGTACCTGCGCGAATCGGCTCAGCGGCACGGGCTGATCGGGCGGCTGGCGTTCAAGGGGGGTGACTTCTTCGCCGACGAGCTGCCCCAGGGCGACTGCATCGCCTTCGGGTACGTGCTGTCGGACTGGACGGACGCGACGTGCGCGATGCTGCTGGAGAAGGCGTACCGGGCGTGCACGCCGCCTGGGCGGGTGCTCATCATGGAACGGCTCTTCGACGACGCCCGTACGGGGCCGCTGCCCACGTCCGTCATGAACCTGACCATGCACGTCGAGACCGAGGGCCGGCACCGCACCGCCGCCGAGTACTGCGCGCTGCTGGAGGCGGCCGGGTTCACCAACTGCGAGGTGCACAGAACCGGCGGCGAGAAACACCTCGTCATCGGCCACCGCAAGTGACAGGAACGGCCGGCCCCGAAGGGCCGGCCGTTCCCGCCGAAGGCTACTCGGCGCCGAAGCGCTGGGTGCCGGACAGCTCCGTGATGAACGTCGCCACCCCGCGACCGCCGTCGCCGTTCGCCAGCAGGACGAAGCCGTCGCCGCCGGTGACCCGGCACATCGTCATCGCCCAGTAGCCGGTGAACTCGCCCACCGCGCCGAAGTCCAGCTCCTTCTCCGACCGGTCCACCACCATGGACAGGCCGTAGAGGCTGCCCGGCGTGGCCGTGAGCATCTGCCCGGCCAGCTCCCGCGTGATCAGGGCAGGCTCGCCAAGGTACGCGCGCCGGATCTCCAGCTGCACCCGGGCCAGGTCCGCCGCCGTCGTCCACAGCCCGCCCGCGGCCGTCGCCGGGTGGATCAGGCCGAAGCCGTCGATCGGCGTGCCGAACGCGTCGTGGCCGTGCGCGATCGGGCGTCCTGAGCCGTGCGGGAAGCCGGCCTCGAAGCCGCTGCCCGTCATGCCCAGCGGGTCGAGCACCGTCTCCCGTGCCAGGGACGGGAAGTCGGCGCCGGTGACGTCCGTCAGGAGCTGCTCCAGCACCAGGTAGTTGACCACGTTCTTCTCGAACGTCCCCACCGGGCGGGTCCGGCGGACCGCCGGGGTGCGCGCCGGTGCCCGGCCCAGCAGCGCGTCCAGCACCGTGGGGACCGGCTCGCCGTCGCGGTACGGCGGATACTCGGGATCCCTGGCCAGGCCCGAGGTGTTGGCCAGCAGGTGCCGTACGGTGATCGGCGCGCCCTCCGCCCCCGGCACCCGCCAGGAGGTGAGGAGGTCGTTGACGTCGGCGTCCAGGTCCAGCCGGCCGCGCACGGCCAGCGTGAGCGTGACCAGCGACGTCACCTGCTTGCTCACCGACGCCACCCGGAACACCGTGTCAGGCGTCACGGGGTCGCCGCGCCTCGCGTCGAGGCGGCCGTACGCGCTGATCCCGGCGATCCTGCCGTCCCTGATCACCGCCAGGCTGACACCGGGCACGTGATGCCGCTCCATGGTCGGCACCGGCGACGGGATCGCCACCCCGCCGAGCTCCGCGACGACCTGCTCGGCCAGGGAGCGGATCGTCGCCTCGTCGTGGAGCGCGTACGTCCACGTCAGCCGGGGACCCATGACGTCGATCTCCAGGACGTACTCGCGGGGGGCGAGCGGGTCGCGGACCGCCGTGATCCGCTCCGGGACGAAGGCGCCCGGTGTGCCCGGCTCGTACCCGAACCTGATCTGGGGTGCGGGCAGTGCGGCGAGCGCGTCGGCGACCGGGCCCGCCTGGCGCAGCAGCTCGTACCCCAGGCCCTCGTCCGGGACGGCGGCGAGCTGGCCCGCCACCGACGCGAGCACCGACGCGCGCTGCGGCGGCACCCACAGGCTCACCGGGAACCGGTGCGCGAACGGCCCGGCCGCGTCCTGCGGCGCGTGGCCCGCCCTGGTCTCCACGTCGAGCAGCACGCGGTCGCCGCCGCTCCAGCGGGCGAGCACGACCGCCAGCGCGGCCAGCACCTCCTCCCGCGACGGCACCGGCTCGGGCAGCGGCACGCTCAGCGACCGCACGGTCCCCGTGCCGGACGGGTGGTCCAGCGGGAGCGGGGGCGCGGGCGTCCTGGTGAGCCAGTGGTGGGCCTGGGCCATCAGGTCCTCAGGCTCCGGCAGCGCGGCGGCCCACCGCCGCAGCGTCCCGCCGTCCCCTTCCGGCAGCGCGGAGCCGCGGCAGGCGGTCTCCAGGTCGCGCAGGAGGATGGGCAGGGAGGCGCGGTCGGCGGCGAGCTCGTGGACGGCGAGGATCAGCACCGGCCGGTCCGCTCCCGTCGTGGCGAGCACGGCGCTGAGCAGCGGCCCGTGCTCCGGGTCGAGCCGCTCGTACGCGGCCGCCGCCGCCCGGTCGTCGGCCTCGACCCGGCGGAACGACACCGGGATCGCGTGGTGGGCGGCGACGGCGTGCAGGGCGTCCGCCAGCGTCGCCGCGTCGATCTGCTCGGGGACGGGGACGCGGAGCTGCCAGTGGTCGTAGCGGTGCCCGCCCGGCCTGGCCAGGACCCGGCGCTGTGCCGGGGTCAGGGCGGGACCTGCCCCCGGCTCGCCGGCGCCGTCGAGGGCGGTGGCCAGCTCGGCGATGGAGCCGTGCTGGTAGAGCAGGCGCAGTGTCACCGGCAGGCCGGCCTCCCTGGCCTGGGTCATGGCCTTGAGTATCGTCAGCGAGTCGCCGCCGAGGTCGAAGAACCGGTCGTGCGCCCCCACGGGGTCCACGCCCAGCAGCCGCGACCAGATCCCGGCCAGCGTGCGCTCGGCCGGGGTGCGCGGGGCCACGAAGTCCCGTTCCGACGACCACAGGGCGGCCCGGTCGGGGGCGGGCAGCGCGCGCTGGTCGAGCTTGCCGTTCACGGTCAGCGGGACCGCCTCCAGCGGCACGAACGCGGCCGGAACCATGTAGTCGGGCAGCCGCTCCCCGCAGTACGCGGCCAGGTCGGCGGCCGGCGGCAGCTTCCCGCCGTCGGGCACGCAGTACGCCACCAGCCGCCGCGCGGGCCCGTCGCCGCGCGCCACGACCACGCTCTCCCGCACGGCGGGATGGGCGGCCAGCACGGCCTGGATCTCCCCGGGCTCGATGCGGTGCCCGCGCACCTTGACCTGGTCGTCCACCCGGCCGAGGAAGTGCAGCGCGCCGTCGGCCCTGCGGCGTACCAGGTCGCCGGTGCGGTAGTAGCGGGCGCCGGGCGGCCCGAACGGGTCGGGCACGAAGCGTTCCGCGGTCAGGCCGGGACGGCCGAGGTAGCCGCGGGCCACGCCGGCGCCGCCGACGTACAGCTCGCCAGGCGCCCCTTCCGGGACCTCGTGGCCGTACGGGTCCAGCACGTACGTGCGGACGTCGTCGAGCGGCCGCCCGATCGGCACGCCGTCCACTGTCCCCAGGCCGGCGCCCAGGTCTGCAGGGGTGAGCGGCTGGTAGGTGACGTGGATCGTGCACTCGGTCGGCCCGTACGCGTGCGCCAGGTCGCACCGGTCGAGCCCCCAGGCGTCGAGGTCGGACGGTTCGAGCCGGTCGCCGCCGAACACGACCTCGCGCAGCGACAGCCGCGCCAGCGTGGCCTCGTCGCCGTCCGCCGCCCCGATCATCGAGCGGAACGCCACCGGCGACAGCGACAGCGTCGTCACCCGCTCGGCGATGAGCAGGTCGAGCAGGTCGCGGGGCGAGCGGGCGGTCTCCGTCGGGACGATCACCAGCCGGCCGCCGTGCAGCAGCGCGCCCCACAGCTCCCACACCGACACGTCGAAGGCGTAGGAGTGCAGCAGCGCCCAGGTCCTGTCGGAGCCGAGGGCGACCTGCCCCGACAGGGCCGCGTAGAGGCGCAGCACGTTGGCGTGGGTGACGGCGACGCCCTTGGGACGGCCGGTCGAGCCCGAGGTGTAGCACACGTACGCCAGGTGACCCGGCTCCGTCCCGCTCTCCGGCGGCGTCGCGGGGAGTGCGGCGATGCGGGCGGCCCCGGTGTCGAGCAACACCTGCTCGATGCCTTCGGCGGTCACCGACGGCGCGAGGACGGCGGTGGTGACGGCCACGGCCGCCCCGGAGTCGGCCAGCATGAACCGCAACCGGTCGGCCGGCGACGTGGGCGGCAGCGGCAGGTACGCGGCGCCGGCCTTGAGCACGGCCAGCAGCGTGACCACCAGGTCGGTGCCGGGTTCGAGACAGACGCCGACCAGCGTCTCCGGGCCCGCGCCCAGCTCACGCAGCCGGTGCGCGAGCCGGTTGGCCCGCACGTCCAGCTCCCCATAGGTCAGCCGCCCGCCGGGGTCTTCACGGTGCACGACCGCGACGGCGTCCGGGGTCTCGCGGGCGCGCCGCTCGAACACCTCGTGCAGGCTGCGGGGCAGCGGGTGCTCGACCGCCGGGACGCTCTCGCGCGAGGTGCGCTCGGACGGCGGCAGGCAGGTGGCGCGGGCGTCGCCGTCCGGGTCGGCCACCATGGCCTCCAGCACCGCGCGGTGCATCGCGGCCAGCCGGTCGGCGTTGCGCCGGCTCATGGCGTGCGTGTTGGAGCGCAGGATGAGGTACGTCGGCGTGGCCGGCACCCCGAGCGCGAACTCCGTCGGGTCCTCGCCCTCGGTGGCGGTGACGTCGATCAGGCCGGTGTCCACCTGGTCGAAGTCCTGGTAGCTGAACGCCGTGCCGATGAGCCTGCGCCCGTCGCCCAGCTCCCGCTGGATGACCGGCATGGGGAACCTGCGGTGCGGCCACAGGGCCAGCTCGCCGTCGAAGGTCCGCCGGATGAGGTCGAGCCAGGTCCTGGCGCCCCTGTCGTACGCGAACGGCAGCGTGTTGAGGTGCATGCCGTAGACGCGCTCGCCGCCCTGGGCCTCCAGCCGCCCGTTGCACACCAGGCCGGTGACGAACTCGGGCTCCGAGGTGAGCATGCCGAGCACCTTGAGGTGGGCGGCGAGCAGCACGCTCTTCAGCGAGGCGCCGGCCTGGGCGGCCAGGGCGCGCAGGCGCTCCTCGAGGTCGGCGTACATGAGGACGACGTGGTAGTCCTCGCGCGGCAGATGCGGCTCGCCCCAGGCGGCGGGCAGCGCGAAGCCGGGCCTGCCGGTGACGACCTCGCGCCAGTAGGCGCGGTCGTCGGCCGATTCGAGCGCGCGCAGCTCGGCGGCGATGAAGTCGGCGTAGCGGACGGACGGCGGCTCGACGCGGGGCGGCCCGGCGCCGTCTCTGAGCGCGCGGTAGTCGTCGAGCAGCTCCATGAGCAGGCCATGGAAGCTCCAGCCCTCGCTGACCGCGTGCAGCACGGTGAACGACAGCCACCACGACGCGTCGTCCTTGAGCAGCGCGGTGATCCTGATCAGCGGCGGCCGTTCCAGGTCGAACCGGTGGGCGCGCTCCTGGGCGCGGAAGTTCCGCATGGCCAGCTCGCGACCGCCGTCGTCGAGGCCACGCAGGTCGAGCACGCGGACCGGGATCTCGGCGCTCTCGTGGACGAGCTGCATGGGCACGGAGTGCCCGGACAGCCTGATGGAGGTCCGCAGCGCCTCGTGGCGGGCGGCGGCGATTCCGGCGGCGGCGCGCAGCGCGTCGAGCGAGAACGGGTGCGGGTCGCGGACGAGGAACGACATGGTGTTGTGGTAGTAGCCGTGCTCCTGCCCGGCCAGCATCTCCACGATCATGCCGCGCTGCACCTCGGACAGCGGGTAGGCGTCGGTGATACCGCCCGGGAGCGTGGCCAGGTCCGCGGCGGGCACCAGCGCGAACGGCTCGACCGCGCGCCGCTCCTCGCCGGCCTTCTCGCGCCCGGCCAGCGTGGCGGCCAGCTCGGCGACCGTGCGGTGCTCGAAGACGTCCTGGACGGAGACGTCCAGGCCCTCCTCCTGCAGCGCGCCCACCACGGTGACGGCCCTGATCGAGTGGCCGCCGCGCTCGAAGAAGTTGTCGTGCACGCCGATGCGCTCGTGCCCGAGCACCGTGCGCCACACCTCGGCGACCAGCGTCTCCAGCTCGTTGCGCGGCTCGACGTGGGCGGAGCCGCTCTGGCCGCGCGGGTCGGGGTCGGGCAGCGCGGTCCTGTCCACCTTGCCGTTGGCGTTGAGCGGGATGCGGTCGAGCGGCACGAACAGCGCGGGCACCATGTAGTCGGGCAGCCGGGTGCCGCAGTGCGCGGCCAGCTCGGCGGCGGGCGGCAGGGCGGCGTCGGCGGGCACGCAGTACGCGACCAGCGACCGGTCCCCCGCCTCGCCCGCGCGGACGACGACCACGGCGTCCCTGACGCCGGGATGGTCGAGCAGCACGACGCGGATCTCGCCCGGCTCGACCCGGTAGCCGCGCACCTTGACCTGGTCGTCCACCCGCCCGGCGAAGCAGACCGCGCCGTCGCCGCGCACCCAGGCCCGGTCGCCGGTGCGGTAGAGGCGGCCCCCTGGCGGCCCGAACGGGTCGGGCACGAACCTGTCGGCGGTCAGCCCAGGTCGTCCCGCGTAGCCGCGGGCGACGCCGGTGCCGCCGACGTACAGCTCGCCGGTGACGCCGAAGGGCGCCGGCCGCATGTGCTCGTCGAGGACGTACATGGTCATGCCGGGCAGCGGGCGGCCGATGGGGACGATCTCGTCCCGCTCTCGCTTCATGATCGGATAGGTGCAGGTGCCGACCGTCGCCTCGGTGGGCCCGTACTCGTTGACCAGGCCGCCGGGACCGAGCACGCGCAGCCAGTGCTGGGCGGTGCTGCCCGGCAGCGCCTCGCCCGCCACCACGATCATCTCGGCCAGCCTGGCCGCCTGGGCGCCCTTTAGCTGGCCGGCGAGCACGTCGAGGTGGCCTGGCGTGAGCTTGATGAAGCTGTAGGGGCCGTGCTCGGCCAGCTCGCGGCCGAGCCTGGACAGGTCGAGGTCGGCGGGCAGCAGCCGGACCGGCTGGCCGGTGGCGAGCGGCGCCCAGACGTTCGGGACGACGAGGTCGAAGGCCACCGAGGAGAACAGCGGCGCGCCCGTGGTGCCCTGCGCGGCCAGCTCCTCCGCCGCCCAGCGCACGTGGTTGGCCAGGCCGCGGTGGGTGACGAGCACGCCCTTGGGCCGGCCGGTCGAGCCGGAGGTGAAGATGATCTGCGCGACGCCGTCCAGGTCCGTGCGGACGCCGGGCGAGGTGGCGGGCAGCCCGTCGAGGCTCGCGTCGGCGAGGTTCACGATCTCGATCTCGACCTCGGCATCGACATCGACATCGATGAACGCGTCGGGCGTGTCGGTGACGACCGCCCGCGCGCCGGCGTCGGCCAGCATCGTCGCCATGCGCCCCGCCGGGAACGACGGGTCGAGCGGCACGAACGCGGCGCCCGACTTCCACACCCCGATGAGGCTCGCCAGCAGGTCGGGGCCGCGGGCGGCGAGCACGCCGACCGCGCTCTCCGGCCCGGCGCCGAGCGCGCGCAGCCGGTGCGCCACGCGGTTGGCCCTGGCGTCCAGCTCGGCGTACGTCCACGAGCCGCCGTCGAAGGCCGCCGCCACCGCGCCCGGGTCGCCGGCCGCCTGCCGCTCGAACAGGTCGAGCACGCTCGCGTCCACGGGACGGGTGCGGGTGACGTTCAGCTCGGTGACGAGCCGGTCGTACTCGCCGGGCGGCAGCAGCACCGCGTCGGCGTCCCCGTCGGGACCCTCGGCGATGGACTCCAGCGCGGCCCGGTACATCGCGCCGAGCCGGTCCACCGCCTCCTCCGAGACGTGCTGCACGTTGGCGGTGACCATGAGGTGGCCGGCCAGGATGTGCACGCCCAGGCCGAACTCCGTCGGGCTGTCGTCGATGACCGAGTCGCCGTCGAACAGGTCGGTGTCCACCTGGTGGAAGTCCAGGTAGACGAAGCGGGTGTCGATGAGCCGCTCGGGGCCCGCGTCGCGCTGGATCTCCGGCATGGGGAAGCGCTGGTGGGACCAGAGCTCGGTCTCCTGCTCGAACAGCCGGCGCGCCAGCTCGCCCCAGGTGCGGGCGCCCCGCTCGTACGGGAAGGGCAGCGTGTTGAGGTAGAGGCCGTGCACCCGGTCCGCGCCCGGCGCCTCCAGCCTGGCGTGGAAGACCAGGCCGGTGAAGAAGGCGCGCTGGTCGGTGAGCGTGCTCATGACCTTCATGTGCGCGGCGAGCAGCATGCTCTTCAGCGGGACGCCCGCCGCGCTCGCCGCAGCCCGCAGCCCCTCCTCGTAGCCGGCCAGCGGGATGCGGATGCGGTACTCCCGCCTGGGCGCGTCCTGGCCCGCGCCGAGCCCGGCGGGCAGCGCGAACTTGGGGACGGAGGTGACGATCGAGCGCCAGTACGCCCGTTCCGCGTCGTCGGCGAGCACGGCCTGCTCGGCGGCGATGAAGTCGGCGTACCTGATGGCGGGCAGGTCGGCGAGCGTCGCCTCGGTCCCGTCGCGCAGCGCCCGGTAGACGGTGAGGATCTCCATGAGCAGCGAGTGGTAGCTCCAGCCCTCCAGGACGGCGTGGCACTCGGTGATGGTGATCCACCAGCCCTCGGCGGCGCAGCGGTGCGCGGAGACCCGGATCAGCGGCGGTTTCGCCAGGTCGAACAGCCGGGTCCGCTCGCTGGTGACGAACGCGCGCACGGCCACGCGCTGCCCGTCCAGGTCGAGGTCGCCGAGGTCGGCGACCGGCACGTTCACCTCGACGTCCTCCGGGCGGTGCACGAGCTGCATCGGCGCCGAGTAGCCGGTGAGCGCGAGCGAGGTGCGCAGCGCCTCGTGCCGGCCGACGACCGTGCGGGTCGCCTCGCGCAGCAGGTCGGGCTCCAGGGGACGGTCGTCGAGCACGCGGAAGGCGGTGGCGTTGAGGTAGAGGTTAAGGTCTCCGTCGGAGAGCATCTCGACGACCATGCCGGTCTGCAGCCGCGACATCGGGTACGCGTCCAGCACCCCGCCGGGCACCTTGGCCCGGTCCTGCTCCGTGAGCAGCGCGAACGGCCGCACCGGCGTCAGGCCACCGGACCGGCTCTCCTCCTCACCGCCGCGCTCGTCCAGCCGGGCCGCCAGCGTGGCCACGGTCCGCGTCTCGAACAGGTCGGCGACCCGGACGTCCAGGCCCGCGTCGCGCAGGCCGCCCGCCAGCACGACGGCCAGGATGGAGTCGCCGCCCAGCTCGAAGAAGTCGTCGTGCACGCCGACGCGACCGGTGGGCAGCGTCTCCGTCCACACGGTGGCGATGAGCTCCTCGATCGCGGTGCGCGGCGCCACGTAGCCGGCTCCGGCGGGCAGTGCCGCGTCGCCCGGCGCGGGCAGGGCGCGGCGGTCCACCTTGCCCTGCGCGGTCAGCGGGATCTCGGCCACCGGCACGAACGCGGCGGGAACCATGTAGTCGGGCAGCGACCCGGCCAGCGTCGCGCGCAGCTCGCCCGGGTCGAAGGCGGCGGGGTCGGCCGGCACGACGTACGCGATGAGCCTGGCGGCGCCCGGCACGTCCTCGCGGGCCACGACCACGGCGTCGCGCAGCCGGTCGTCGGCCCGCAGCCGGGCCTGGATCTCGCCCGGCTCGACCCGGTAGCCGCGGATCTTGACCTGGTCGTCGATGCGGCCCAGGTATTCGAGGCCGCCATCCGGCCGCCGCCGCGCGAGGTCGCCGCTGCGGTAGAGCCGCGAGCCGGGCGGGCCGTACGGGTCGGGCACGAACCGCTGCGCGGTCAGCCCTGGCCGGTCGAGGTAGCCGCGGCCGACGCCCGCGCCGCCCACGCAGATCTCGCCGGTCGCGCCGAGCGGCACGACGTTGCCGCGCTCGTCGAGCAGCACCACCCACAGGTCGTCGATGGGCCGCCCGACGGGGGACGCCTCGGCGGGTTCGAGGTCACGTTCCGCCACCTCGTAGTGGGTGACGTGCACGGTCGTCTCGGTGATGCCGTACATGTTGACCAGGGCGGGCGCGGTGAGGCCGCGCCGGTCGGTCCACGGGCGCAGGTCGGGCATCTCCAGCCGCTCGCCGGCGAAGATCACCAGGCGCAGCGCGAGCCGGTCCACGCGGGGGTCGCCCTGCGCGGCGAGGCGCACCAGCCGGTAGAAGGCTCCAGGCGTCTGGTTCAGCACCGTCACCCGCTGCTCGACCAGCAGGTCCATCAGGTCGTCCGGCGATCTCGCCGTGTCGAACGGCACGATCACCAGCCGGCCGCCGTGCAGCAGCGCGCCCCACAGCTCCCACACCGACACGTCGAAGGCGTAGGAGTGGAACATCGGCCACACGTCGTCAGGGCCGGACCCGAACCGCTCGCGGGTGGCCGTCAGCAGGCGCAGCACGTTGGCGTGCGTCAGGCACATGCCCTTCGGCCGGCCCGTGGACCCCGAGGTGTAGATCACGTAGATGAGGTCGCCCGGGACGGAGGCGGGGCCGAGGTCGGTGTCCGGGTGGCTCTCGATGGCGGCGGCGTCCCGGTCGAGGACGATCACCTCGCCGCCGTGCACCCGCTCGACCAGCTCCAGGTGCTCCGAGCGGGTGACGACGACGGGCACGCCCGCGTCCGACACCATGAACGCCAGCCGGTCCGCCGGGTACGCCGGATCCAGCGGCAGGTACGCCCCGCCCGCCTTCAGCACCGCCAGCAGCGTCACCACCAGCTCGGCGCTGCGGTCGAGGCAGACGCCCACGAGCGACCCCGCGCCGACGCCGGCGCCGCGCAGCCGGTGCGCCAGCCGGTTGGCCCGCGCGTTCAGCTCGGCGTAGGTCAGATGACGGCCGCCGTCGGTGACCGCGACCGCACCCGGCGTGGCTCTGACCTGCTCAAGGAACGCCTCGGGCAGCGTACGCGGGTCGGCGGGCCGAGGCCGCACCGGGCCGGTGGCGAGCGCCAGCTCGTCAGGACCGAGCAGGTCCAGGCGGTCGACCGGGGTGTCGGGCGCGGCGGCGATGCCGGCCAGCAGGCGCACCAGGTTCGCGGCCGTGCGCTCGATCGTCTCCCGGTCGAACAGCGCGGTGGCGTACTCGACCTGCCCGATCAGCGACCCGTCGGGCGCCTCCTGGAGCTGGAGCGTGAGGTCGAACTTGGAGATCCGCCAGGGCGCCTCCAGCGACTCGGCCCGCACGCCCGGCAGGTCGAGCGCGGCGGCCTTGGGCTCGTGCATGGTGAACGCCACCCGGAACAGCGGCGTGCGCGAGCGGTCGCGGGCCGGCTCCAGCTCGTCCACGAGCCGGGAGAACGGCATGTCCTGGTGGTCGAGCGCGTCGAGCACGGCCGCCTGCGTGCCGGCCAGCAGGCCCGCGAACGTCTCGCCCGGCCGCCACCGGCCGCGCATGACGAGGCTGTTGATGCCGTAGCCGAACATGCCCTGCAGCTCCGGCCTGTTGCGGTCGGAGACCACGGTGCCGACGGTGACGTCGGTCCTGCCGGTGTAGCGGGCGAGCAGCGCCTGGAAGCCGGCCAGCAGGACGGTGAACAGCGTCGTCTCGCGGCCCCTGGCGATCTCGCGCAGCGCCGCGCCGAGCCGGGCGTCCACCTCGATGGGGACCGCCGCGCCGCGCCAGTCCCGTACGTCGGGGCGCGGCCGGTCGGCGGGCGGCTCGGTCGGGACGAGGTCGGCCAGCTGCTCGCGCCAGTAGCTCAAGGTGCCGTCGAAGGCGCCGTCGGCGGCCCTGGCCCGCTGGTGGGCGGCGTAGTCGGCGTACTGGAGCGGCGGCTGCGGCAGCGCGCCGGGAGCGCGGTAGAGGGCGCTCAGCTCCTCCTCGAACAGGCGCAGCGACCACTCGTCGCACGCGATGTGGTGGAAGACCACCACCAGCAGGCTCAGCTCGTCGGCGACGCGCACCAGGCGGACCCTGACCGGCCACTCCTCGGCCAGGTCCATACCGCGGGCCACCTCGTCCTCGGCGATCCGCAGGGCCCTTTCCTCGTCGCCGCCGCGCAGGTCGTCCACCCGGAAGGGGACCTCGCCCGGCGGGTCGACGAGCTGCACCGGCTCGGCCCCCGCCACCGCGTAGCGGGTGCGCAGGATCTCGTGCCGGGCGGCGATCTCGTCGATCGCGCGGCGCAGCGCCGCCACGTCCACCGGGCCGGTCAGCCGCAGGATCATGGGGACGAGGTATTCGGGGCTGTCCGGTTCGAGGCGGTTGAGGAACCACATCTGCTGCTGCCCGTACGACAGCGGCAGCGGCGCCCCGCGGTCGGCCCGCGGGATCCGCGACCGGCCGCCGGCCCGGCGGCGCAGCAGGGCCTCCTCGCGCTCGATGTCGATCTGCGTCATGCCCGCTGCTCCTCTACTACCGTCGGTTGCTGGTCCGGTCCCGCGCCGGCGAGCGCGCGGACGGCCTCGGCCAGCCGCGCGACCGAGGGGCGCTCGAAGATCAGCCGGACCGGCAGGTCGAGATCGAAGTCCTCCTGCACCTGCGCCATCAGCGTGAGCGCCAGCCGGGACGTGCCGCCCAGGTGGAAGAAGTTCTGCATCACGCCGACCTCGCGGCCGAGCAGCTCCGAGCAGCGCTCGGCGAGCAGCCGCTCGATGGGGCCGCGCGGCGCGTCGGCGTGCGCGCCCAGCTCACGCAGCGTCGCTCCGCCCGGTGCCGCCGCCAGCAGGCGCAGGTAGTGCTCGGCCATCCTGGCGATCGTGGGCTCGTCGAACAGGGAGGTGGCGTACTCGATGATGCCTTTCACGCTCCCGTCGGGAGCGGTGTGCAGGAACAGGGTCAGGTCGGTCTTGGCAACTCCCCAGACGTCCCGCAGCGGGTCGAGGTCGCCGCCGCCCGATACGGTGACGCCCTCCTCCATGAAGTTGAACATCACCTGGTAGAGCGGGGTCCGCGACAGGTCGCGCGCCGGGGCCAGCGCCTCCACGACCCGCTCGAACGGCACGTCTCGGTGGGCCAGCGCGCGCCTGTTGCGCTCCCATACGGCGTCCATCGCGGACTCGAAGCTCATCTCGGGCTCCAGCGCGCACCGCACGACGAGCGTGTTGTGGAACGGGCCCGCGACCCCGGCCAGCTCCGGCCTGGTCCTGCCCGCCGTGGGCACGCCGAGCGGCACGTCCCACTGGCCGCTCCAGCGGGCCAGCAGCGTGCAGAACGCCGTCAGGTACGCCGCCAGCGGGGTCGTGCCCCTGCGGCGGCTCAGCTCCGCGAGGCCGTCCGAGCAGGAGCGCGGCACCTCGAAGGTGAGCGTGGCGCCGCGCGGGTCGCGGACGGCCGGGCGCGGGTGGTCCACAGGCAGGTCGAGCCTGGGCAGGTCGGCCAGCTCCTCCCGCCAGAAGGCGAGCTGCGGCTCCAGGAACGCCTCCGTCATGCGGTCGCGCTGCCAGACGGCGTAGTCGGCGTACTGGACGGGCAGCGGCGCCAGCTCGGGCTCCCGGCCGGCCGCCAGTGCGGCGCACAGCTCCCTGATCTCGGCGCCGAGCAGCACCGACGACTGTCCGTCCGAGGCGATGTGATGCACGGCCAGCGCCAGCATGTGGCCCCCGCTGCCCTGATCCCCCGGCGATGCGGCCTCTCCGTCCGGGGCGGCGCCCTGGCCGCCGACCAGGAGGGCGCGCCAGACGGGGCCGCGGACCAGGTCGAAGCCCTCGCGGAACACGCCGGCGAGCAGCTCGGCCAGCGCGGCGGGGTCGTCCGGGCGGTCGGCCACGGGGAGGGTGACCGGGGCGGGGTCGTCGACGACCTGCCGGGGCTCGCCGCCCTCCATGTGGTAGCGGGTGCGCAGCACCTCGTGCCGGGCGAGAAGCGCCGTCATGGCGCGTTCGACCGTCGCCGTGCCGAGACCGGCGGGCAGCGGGACCAGCAGCGGCGTCACCCACTCGGGGTTGCCCGGGTCCATCCTGTCGAGGAACCAGAGCTGGTGCTGCTCGACGGAGAGCGGCAGCGGCCGGTCCCTGGGCGCGCGCGGCACCGTGGCGACCGGCTCGGCGGCCTCCTCGACGAGCCGCGCCTGCTCGGCCACCGTGCCGGCGGCGAACAGCCGGTGCACGGCCACCTCGCGGCCCACGGCGGCGCTCAGCCTGGCCGCCAGCCTGGCCAGCAGCAGCGAGGAGCCGCCGCGCTGGAAGAAGTCGTCGTCGGCGCGCACGCCGGTGACGCCGAGCAGGTCCTGCCAGACGCGGGCCACGGTCTGCTCGGCGTCCGTGAGCGGCCTGGCCGGGCCATCGGACGTCGCGTCGAAGTCAGGCGCGGGCAGCGCGGCCCTGTCCACCTTGCCGCTGGTCGTCACCGGCAGCGCGGCGAGCGGCACGAACAGGGACGGCACCAGCGCGTCCGGCAGCCGGTCACGCAGGTACGCGCGCAGCGCGGCGGCCTGCGGCGGCTCGCCGTCCCGGCCCACGACGTACGCGACCAGCCGGGCCGCGCCGTCGGCCCCCGGACCGGCCGTCACGGCGGCCCCGCGCAGCCCGGGATGCGTCAGCAGGACCGACTCCACCTCGCCCGGCTCGATCCGCACGCCGTTGACCTTGACCTGCGCGTCGATGCGGCCGTCGTAGTCGAGCGTGCCGTCGGGCCGCCACCTGACCAGGTCGCCGGTGCGGTACATGCGGCTGCCGGGCGGGCCGTACGGGTCGGGCAGGAAACGTTCGGCGGTCAGGGCGGGCCTGCCCAGGTAGCCGCGGGCCAGGCCGGCGCCGCCCGCGTGCAGCTCTCCCGGGGCTCCGAGTGGCGTGAGCGCGCCGCCCTCGTCGAGCACGCGCAGCCTGATGCCGTCGATCGGCCGTCCGATCGGCACCCGGCCCGCGCTCTGCCCCGGGTCGGCCGGGTGGGCGGTCACGTCGATGGCGCACTCGGTGGGGCCGTAGGTGTTCCAGATCGTCACGGGGAGCCGCTTGCGTACGAGCTCGCACAGCTCGGCGTCCAGCGGCTCACCGGCCGAGAACAGCAGCCGCAGCGACCCGCACTCCCGCCAGCCCGGCTCGTCCACCAGCAGCCGCAGCAGCGAGGGCACGACCTGGAGCACGGACACGTCGTACGCGGCGACCGCGCGCAGCAGCGCCGCCGGGTCGCGCTCGGCGCCGTGCGGGGCGAGCACCACGGCGCCGCCGCTGATGAGCGGCGCGAAGATCTCCCACCCGGCCGCGTCGAACGTCAGCGTCGTCTTCTGCAACACCCGGTCGGCCGGGCCGAGCCCGTGCTCCCGCACCGTCCACCTGACCCGGTTGGCGATGGCGCCGTGCCCGATCAGCACCCCCTTGGGCCGGCCGGTCGAGCCGGAGGTGTAGATCACGTAGGCGAGCCGGTCTGGGTCGGCGGCGACGTCCGGCGCCGTGGCGGACTCGCCGTCGAAGGCGTCCATGGCGACCCGCACCACACCGTCCGGCAGCACCAGGTCCCAGTCGGGGTCGGGGTCGGTCAGGACGAGCGGGGTGGCGGTGTCGGTCAGGATCCAGTGCGTGCGGTCGGCGGGGTGGTCGGGGTCGAGGGGGACGTACGCCGCCCCCGCCTTCCACACGCCGAGCAGGGCGGCCACCAGGCCGGCACCGCGCCGCAGGCAGACGCCGACCGGCGTCTCCGGCCGTACGCCCCTGGCCAGCAGCCCGTTGGCGACCTGGTTGGCACGGCGCTCCAGCGTCGCGTAGTCCAGCTCCCGCCCGCCGTCCACGACGGCCACGGCCCCGGGGGTCCGCGCCGCCTGGGCGGCGAACAGGCCGGGAAGCAGGCCCGAGAACGGGCGCGGAGACAGGCCAGGAGACAGGTCCGGAGACAGGCCAGGAGACAGGCGCGGCTCGACGTCGCTCATTTCACCTCGGCCTCGTCCATGCGGGTACGCAGGCTGAGCGGGCGCATGTCGGTCCATACGCGCTCGATGTGGGCCAGGCACTCCTCGCGGGGCCCCCGCGTGCCTTCCTGACGCCACCCGGCGGGCACCTCACGGTCGGCCCACCAGATCGAGTACTGCTCCTCGTCGTTGACGACGACGAGGTAGGTGTCGTTCTGCTCGCCGGACACCGGCTCACCTCTTCCGATCGTGACGGATGTCAGCCCAATGGCGTCACGATCGGGTACGACCCAATATCTGCCCTATACGCGGGGCGGCTCAGGCGTTGAGGTAGGCGAGCACGGCCAGCACCCGGCGGTTGTCGTCCTCCGACACCGGCAGGTCCAGCTTGGCGAAGATGCTGGTGGTGTATTTGCTGATGGCCTTCTCGCTGATGAACAGCCGCTGCGCGATCGCGCTGTTGGAGCGGCCCTCGGCCATCAGGGAGAGGATCTCGCGCTCGCGGGCGGTCAGCCGGGCGACGGGCGTGTCGGCGCCCCGGCCGCCGAGCAGCTTGGCGACCACCTCGGGGTCGAGCGCGGTGCCGCCGGCGGCGACCCTGCGGATGGCCTCGACGAACTGGGCCTCGTCGAACACCTGGTCCTTGAGCAGGTAGCCGACGCCGCCCGCCTGGTCGGCGAGCAGTTCGCGGGCGTAGAGCTGCTCGACGTACTGGGACAGGACGAGGACGGGCAGGCCCGGCACCCGCCGTCTGGCCTCGATGGCGGCGCGCAGCCCCTCGTCGGTGAAGGACGGCGGCAGCCGCACGTCGACGATGGCGACGTCGGGCCGCAGCTCGGTCAGCGCCCTGAGCGTGCCGGGGCCGTTGTCGACGACCTCGACGACGTCGAAGCCGTGGGCCGTCAGCAACCGGGTCAGGCCGTCGCGTAACAGGAACTGATCCTCGGCTACGACAACACGCACGGAACCTCCAGCACCACGATCGTGGGACCACCCGGGGGGCTGCTCACGACCACGATGCCGTCGAACGCCGACAGCCGTCTCTCCACCCCGCGCAGCCCCGACCCCGCCGAGGCGTCGGCCCCGCCGATGCCGTCATCGGTGATCTCGGCGCGCAACACGCCGCGGTCGTACCGTATCCGAACGGCGACCCGGCTCGCCACGGCATGTTTGATCACGTTGGTGAGCGCCTCGGAGACCGCGAAGTAGACGGCCGACTCGACCGGCGCGGGGGCGCGGCCGGGCAGCTCGACGTCGGTCTCGGCGCGCAGCGGCAGGTCCATGGCGAGCGCGCGGACGGCGTCGGCGAGCCCGCGGTCGGCCAGCACCGGCGGGTGGATGCCGCGGACGAGGTCGCGCAGCTCGGTGAGCGCCTTCCCGGAGCTCTCGCGGGTCTCCATCAGCAGCGCCTCGGCGGCCTCGGGGTCCTCGCGGATGAGCCGCTGGATCGCGGTCAGGTTCATGCCCAGCGCGAGCAGCCTGACCTGGACGCCGTCGTGCAGGTCGCGCTCGATGCGGCGCAGGTCGGCGGCGTTGAAGTCGACGGCCTCGCTGCGCGACTCGGTCACCGCCGCCAGCCGCCGTTCCAGCTGCCCGCGGGTGGGGCCGAGCAGCGCGGCGGTGAGGCGGGCGTGCGCGTCGAGCGTCCAGGGGGCCGCCCAGAGCCCGGCTCCGAGCACGGCCAGGCCGAGCGGGACGGCGAGGAACGCGCTCGGCACATCGGCCACGGTCAGCAGCAGGAAGTGCGCGGGCCCGGCGCCGACCTGCTGGTCGATCAGGGGGTAGGTGATGGGGAGCAGGACGCCGTACAGGCCGTAGAGGACGAGCAGCGGTGACAGGGCGGCCAGCGGCACGCCGAGCAGCACGTTCAGCGGCAGCCACGCCAGGTCGCGCCACGTCGCCCGGTCGGTGACGATCCAGCCGAACAGCCTGACCTGGCGCAGCGGCCAGAAGTCACCGGTCGTACCGGGACGCGGCAGGTACGGGCTCTCCACCGTGACCCCGAGCCGCTCGGCCGCGGACCCGCGGAAGAACCCGGCGAGCGCGCGTACGGCGATCATGACGAGCGGGACGAGCAGCAGCCCGAGCCCGCCCGCCAGGATGGCGGCGAACGCGCCCACACACAGGCCGGCCAGGATGAGCCCCGACAGTCCCGCCAGCGCGCGGACCCCGGCCCGCCGCACCTCGATCCACCGGTGACGTAACGCCTCCCGCACGGCGCTCACCCCGTTCCCGTGTGTTCCCGTGTCGCAGGACGGCCGTCGCCGTCCCTGACACCAGTCTGCGCGGCGAGGCCGCCGCGCACAGGCCGGGCAGGCCCCTTTTCCCGGTGGGTCCAGTCCTACCGTCCAGCCCTACCGCCCAGCCCTACCGCCCAGCCCTACCGCACGGTCTTCCCGGTGAAGAGCTGCGCCTGCGCCTCCGCCGGGTTGCCGCCCGGGTTGTCCTCCGGGTACGGCTGCGACAGGAAGGCCCGGTCGAGCTCCCTCGGGCTCCGCCTGAGCCACTTGCGGCTCTGCTCGCGCACGACGTGGCGCGGCAGCGGCGGGTTCCACTCCTTCTGCGAAGGCTTCGCGATCGACTGCAGCCCCCAGCCGAGCCCCACCATGGGGTCGATGATCTGCCACTTCCACGCGTCGATGCCGAGGAACGTCTGCGCCCGCAGGATCGCGTGCCAGATGTGGTAGCCGGCCGGCGCGGGCTGGCCGTTCATGGAGTGCACTCCCTCGATGCGCGGGTCGTACAGGACGCCCTGCCCGAAGTCGGCGAACGCGGTCGCCAGCCGGTCGCGGCTGTGCGGGTGGTGCAGCGGGTAGAAGCGGTCGAAGACCTCGAGCTGGATGCGGGAGACGACGCGCAGCGGCTCCTTGATGGGCGTGACGAGGTTGACGTAGCCGGCCGGGTACGACGGGGACTGCATGTCCTCCATCCACGCCAGCACCATGGCCAGCTCGGCGTCGCCGCCGTCGAAGTACGCCTTCACCGCCGCCCAGGCGTCCTTGAACTCCTGGCTCGCCTCGTGCCAGGTGGCCTGGTCGAAGGCGTACCAGAACTCGTTGGCCCACCGGTCGCCCTTCATGCCGGGGACCGGCGGCAGCCGGTGCCCGGGGGTGGCCGCCGCCTGCCCGGCGGTCGCCGCGCCGATCACGGTGGCCGCCGCAGCGCCCGCCGACACGCCCAGCATGCGCCGCCTGTCCATCATGCCTGCCATGGAGGTTTCCTTTCGGTATGTCGGCCCGTGGGCCGTCTGATCGCTCAGTTGAGCGGGGAGAAGACGGAGCGGGCCCTGACCCGCTCGTCGATCGGCGGCATCGCGAGCGGCACGGGATGCGGGAACAGCCGGCCCTCCGCGTCGAAGATCCGATCGTGGTAGAACCCCGACAGGTACGGCGCCCCCACCGTGCCGCCGGACCCCATCACGTCCTTGGGGAGATAGCGGTGCGCGAGCCCGAGGTGCAGCCGCCGCCACCGGAACAACGCCTCGTCGAGCTCCCGCGCGGCGGCGAACACCGGCCGCGTCTCGTCCGTCTCCTCCAGCCGCTGCAGCAGCGACCTGAGCGGCTGGAAGTGGCGGTTGAGGTAGAGCAGCAGGAAGGCGTTCTCCTCGATGCCGCCGAGCGCCTCGACCTTGCGCGGGTGCACGCCGAGCAGGTGGATCTGCAGCGTCTGGGCGGAGGCCATCTGGATGGCGCTGGCGTTCTCGGTGTCCTTGCGGAAGCCGAGGAAGCTCTCCACCGACATCGTGCGCCGCAGCACCAGCATGATGTCGATCTGCAGCAGGGCCAGCTCCGTCGCGAGCGCCAGGCAGCGCACGGCGGCCCCGTAGCCGCCGGACTCCAGCCAGGTGTTGGCGGCGACCGTACGCGCGAGGATGCCCGACGTGGCCGCCTCCGTGAGGTGGATGACGCGCAGGAAGACGTTCTCCTCGTGCTTGCTGCTCTGCGGCAGGTTGATGAGGTATTCGAGGATCCGCGCCCGGCCCGCCTCGCCCAGGTAGTCCTCCCAGCGCGACGGCGGCGCGGGCCCGGGTTCGAGCAGCGCGGGCCACGGCCGCATGGCCGCGCGCAGCGCCTCCAGCCGGTGCAGCCGCTCCTCCGACTCGCGTGGCGTCGGCAGGTCGAGCTGCCCCCACGTCTCCTCGCCGCGCACCGTGCGGCGCTCGTAGCCGAGCCAGGAGTCCACCAGGTACTTCAGCGCCTGGCGGCAGTGCCGCTCCACCACCGCGTCGCTGGCGTGCCTGCGGGTGCCGAGCGCGTGGTTGAGCAGCCTGACGTTGCTGTACGGCTGGTAGCGGGTGCCTCTGGGACCCTCGGGGCCGCCCGGCTCGACGCCTTCGCCCGTCCGCGCGGCCAGCTTCCACTCGCTCTGCAGGGCCAGCTCGGCCAGCCTGAGCACGCGCAGCTCCCGGCGGTCCAGCGTGGCCGGCGAGCCGCTCAGCAGGGCGTGCAGGTCGACGTACAGGTCGGCCATCCGGCCGCGCAGCGCGGGGTCCAGGTGGCGGCGTCCCGCGACGCGGGCGGCGGTGACGTACTCGGCCACGTCGAAGTCGAGGACGGTCCTGACGATCGTGGAAGTCTTCACGAAGCCTCCGGAGCAGGAGAAGCGGGGTGAGTGTCGCCGAGGTCGTGGAAGGCCTCGATGCGCTGCTCGCATTCGAGCGACACCAGCCGGGCCCCCTCGCGCAGCAGCCGCGCCGCCGTCCCCCCTGCGGGCGGCGGCCCCACGGGTGCGCCGTTCGCGGGCGGGGCGGGCAGCGGTCTCGGGGTGGGCAGCTCGCCGCGGCCCAGCGCGCCGTTCAGCAGGGTCGCGGTCGCGGCGGCCCTCTCGATGACGTCCTGGCCGAACCCGGCCGTCTCGGTCGCCCCCACCGCGAGCACCTCCGCCACCTCCATCCAGTACGCCTCCGAGGCGGCGCCGTCCGGGCGGGCGGTGCGCCAGGTCGTTTCTGCGAGCCTGGCCAGCTCGGCCAGCTCGGGCACCAGATGCGGCTGGTAGAAGGTGACCAGCCGCCCGACGCATCCGGCCGCGAGGAACATCTCGACCAGCCCGGCCGGCTCCCCTTTCGCCCCCACCGACACGAACACCGCGCCGATGTACGCCTCCTGCCACCGGGCGCAGTGCCCGGCCAGCGCGCGGGCGTCCGGGTCGGCCCGCACCAGGAAGCGCCGCTGGTGCGCGGCCGGCGGCTGCCCAGGGTCACCGTCGCCGTCACGTGCCGGCTGCGCTGACCGCGCCGACTCCGCTGACCGCCCTGCCCACGGCTCTTCCACGTCTCCCGCCCTCCGACGGCCGATCCGTCAATCTCGCAGGAACGATAGGAAGGACCCCCATACCTGCCCTATACGTCCGGATCTCGTCAGGACCCGGTCAGCGCGGCCTCGACGTCGTAGCTCTGGATCCAGCCGACGTCCTCGACCATCGAGCCGAGCCCGTCGCCGCGCGGCGCGGCGGGCCTGGGCAGCGGGGTGGAGCAGGGCACCCTGGCCGGTTCGGGCGCGTGCAGCCGCAGGGAGCCGCCGCCGCGCGAGCCGAGCTGCACCCGGGTGGTGTGCGGGCGGCGTACCTGCTCGTAGCGGCGCAGGGCCGTCTCGGGCCAGCCGGGGCCGCGCGGCGCCTGGCCGAGGCAGAGCGCGAGCGCGGCGGCGTCCTCGATGGCCTGGTTGGCGCCCTGACCGTGGTGCGGCAGCATCGGGTGGGCGGCGTCGCCGAGCAGCGTCGTACGCGCCGTGCTCCACCGCTCCAGCGGCGCCCTGTCGCGCAGCACCCACCGGCCGACCGCGTCGATGGCGCTCACGATGCGCCGCACGTCGGGCTCCCAGCCGGTCAGTGCCCGGGCCACGGCCCGCGCGTCGCCGTACGCGCTCCACGACTCGGCCTCGCCGTCCCCCTCCTCGGGCACGATCGAGACGAACGTGAGCAGCCGCCCGCCGGCCACGGGATAGCCGAGCAGCCGCGAGGACGGTCCGAGCCAGACGAACATGGTGTCGCGGGCCAGCCCGGGCAGCGCGTCGAACGGCACGACCCCGCGATAGGCGACGGATCCCGACGAGACCGGCGTCTCACGCCCGGCGACGGCGCGCCTGACGACCGAGTGCACGCCGTCCGCGCCGATGAGCACGTCCGCCTCGGCGGCCGGCCCCCGCTCGAAGCTCAGCCGCACGCCGTCCGCGTCCTCGGTGAAGCCGGTGCAGCGCCGCCCGAGGTGCAGGTGCCGCTCGGGGACCAGCCCCGCGAGCAGCCCGAGCAGGTCGGAGCGCTGGACGGTGTAGTACGGGGCCCCGTGCTCATCCGCCCACGCCGCCCCCATCGGCTGCCTGGCGAAGACCCGGCCGTCGTCGAAGCCGCGCACCTCCAGCGCGGCCGGCCGCACCGCGACCGCGTCAAGCCCGGCGGCCAGGCCGAGCCTGTGCAGGATGCGGCTGCCGTTGGAGCCCAGGTGCAGGCCCACGCCCGCCTCCCGCAGCGTGATCGCCTGCTCGTAGACGTCCACGTCGAAGCCCTGCCGCAGGAGGGTCGCGGCGGCGGTGAGCCCGCCGATCCCGGCCCCCAGGACGGCGACGCGTGGTGTTCTTACCGACATCACTTTCCCCTTCTGTTCTGTGCGCGAGCCGTGGGCTCGCCGCGTAGCGCAGGGCTCAGCGCGGCCACCGCCGCGAGCAGCGCCATGACCGCGCTCATGCCGAGCACGGTGCGCGTGGTCCCCGCCGCGTCCAGGAGCAGGCCGGCCGCCAGCGAGCCGGCGGCGGCCGGGCCCATCCCGACCAGCAGGGCGACGCTGGTCACCCGCCCGAGCAGCGCGTCGGGGGTGACCTGGACCAGCCGGACGTGGCCGGAGACGTTGATCGCGCCGCCCGCGTACCCGATGAGCGTGTAGAGCAGCGCGAGCACGGGCGGCGACGTGCTGACGGCGAGCGCGGCGATCACCAGGGACCACAGCGCGAAGGCGCCGATCACCAGCGGGCGCAGGCCCGCCCTGCGCGCCCACCAGCTTCCGGTGAGCGCGCCCGCCATGCCGCCGAGCCCGCTCAGCGCGGTGATCACGCCGACGAGCGCGACCGAGCCGTGCCCGCGCACCACGATCTCCATCAGCGCCAGCGTGACGGCCTGGAAGACGACGTTGGACGCCGACAGCAGCAGCACCAGCGTGCGCAGGAACGGCCGGGCGAACAGCCAAGCGGCGCCCGCCCGCACCGCGCGCAGCGGCGGCTCGGCCGCCGGGCCGCGGCTCTCCTGAAGGTCCCGCCTGATCATCAGCAGCAGCAGGAGCGAGACCAGATGAGCGGCGGCGGCGAACAGGAACGGCAGCGTGCGCCCGGCCGCGAGCAGCACGCTGCCGACGGGCTGGCCGAGCAGCGCGGCGCCGCGTGACCTGGCCTCGTTCCTGCCGAGCGCGACGGGCAGCTCATCCGCGCTGACCACGTGACGCACCGCCGCCTGCTCGGCCAGCGCGTGGACGACACAGAGCGCGCCGTGCAGGAAACCCGCCACCGCGAGGTGCGCCGTCCAGTACGCGCCCGCCAGCAGCGCCCCGCTGACGGAGCCGGTCACGAGGACGCAGCCCACGTCGCACCAGAGCATCAGCCGGCGCCGGTCGAGCCGGTCCACCAGCACCCCGGCGGGCAGCTGGACGACCAGGTTGGGCAGCAGCACGGCGGCCATCACCAGCCCGGCCACGCCGGACGAGCCCGAGTGCCAGAGCGCCAGCAGCGGATACGTGATGGCGCCCACCCGCACCGCCAGGTGGTTCAGGCCCGCTCCGGCCCACAGCTTCAGGAAGTCGGGGTTGCGCACGCCGCCGCGGGCGCTCACCCCGCCCGACACCACTCCAGCACCGCCATCGCGCTGTGCAGCTTGCCCGCGGCCTGCTCGAAGGCGATGGAGGCGGGGCCGTCGAGCACCTCGGCGGTGACCTCCTCGCCGCGGTGCGCCGGCAGGTCGTGCATGAAGACGGCCTCCGGGTTGCCCTCCCACAGGCGTTCCGTCACCTGGAACGGCTGGAAGATCCGCCGCCAGTCGGGGTCGGGCTTGCTGGTCCCCGTCGTCTGCCAGCGCGTGGTGTAGACGACGTCGAAGCCCTTGGCGGTGCCCTCGTCCATGTCGTGCCGCTCGGTCACCGACGAGCCCGTGCGCCGCGCCCGCTCGGCCGCGCGGCCGAGCAGCTCCTCCGGCAGGCCGTAGCCGGGCGGGGTGCGGAACTCCAGCTCGACGTCAGAGAAGCGGGCCAGCGCGAGCGCCAGGGCGGTGGCGGTGTTGTTGCCCTCGCCGACGTACAGCACGCGCAGGCCGTCCACGGCGCCGAAGCGGCGCTGCAGCGTGACCAGGTCGGCCAGCGCCTGCGTGGGGTGCTCGTCGGAGCTCATCGCGTTGATCACCGACATGCGGTCCTGGTCGGCCCAGCCGCGCATCTCGGCCGGGTCGTCCGCCGTGCGCGCCACCAGGGCGTCCAGCATCAGGGCGAACACCTTGCCGGTGTCCTGCGTGGTCTCGCCGGTGTTGGTCTGCAGGTCGTCCGGCCCGTACGCGATGATGTGCGCGCCGAGGCGCAGGGCGCCGCTGGAGAACGCGGTCCTGGTCCTGGTGGAGGTGCGGCGGAAGTACACGCCGACCACCTGGCCCGCCAGCGGCCGGGCGGCGCCGTTGCGGCCGGACGCGAAGCCGGCGCCGCGCTCGACGATGTGCCGCAGCTGGTCGTCGGTGAGGTCGTCGATCGAGATCAGATGCCGCATGCGGCCTCCCCTCCTTCGGGGGCGACCGCGTCGTCCGCGCCCGGGGTCGCCCGGTCTGGGCTCTTCCACAGGTGGGACACCTCGCCGAAGTGCTCGGTGACCCACTCGTCCGAATAGACGGTGTCCAGGTAGCGGTCGCCGCCGTCCGGGAAGATCAGCACGCAGTTGGCCCCGCGCGGCAGGTGCGGGCCGCGCTTCTCCAGCGCCGCGACCGTCGCCCCCGACGAGCCGCCGGCCAGGATCGCCTCCCGCAGGATCAGCCGTCGGCAGCCGACCACGCATTCGAGGTCGGAGACGTGCACGACCTCGTCGGCGAGCCGCCGGTCCAGCAGCGCGGGCGCGACGGACGCGCCGTGGCCCGAGATCAGCCGGGGCTCGGGCTCGCCGTCGAAGATGGCGCTGCCGACCGCGTCCACGCCGACGACGGTGGTGCCCAGCGCGTTGCCGCGGGCGTACTCGGCGCAGCCGCGCAGCGTGCCGAAGGTGCTGACCGAGCAGAACAGGTAGTCGACCCGCCCGTCCAGCGCCTCGGCGATCTCCCGCATGGTCGTCGCGTGAGCCTGCGGGTTGAGCGGGTTGGCGTACTGGTTGGGCCAGAAGGCGTGCTGCTCGGCGGCCATGATCTCGCGCACCCTGCGCAGCCGCGTGGGCAGGTACTCGCCGGTCTCGCGGTCGCGCTCGGTGACCACCTCGACGCACGCCTCGTACGCCTTGAGTATCTCGATGTTCTGCCGGGTCGTCTTCGGATCGACCACGCACACGAAACGCAGGCCGAAATAGCGGCAGATCTGCGCCAGCCCGATGCCGAGATTTCCCGAACTGGATTCGACGACCACCGACCGGCCCGGCACGATTTCTCCGTTGTATATCTTCCCGACGACCATGTTGAGCGCGGTGCGGTCCTTGATGCTGCCGCCCGGATTGAACCGTTCGAGTTTGGCGAACAGGTTCACCCCCGTGTCCGCGGACAATCGGTCCAGTCTGATCAGCGGCGTGTTCCCGATGGTTCCGAGTATTCCGTTCACCCCGCGACTCTGCTCTCTCAGCACAATTCCATCGTGCCGGGGCGAGCTATACGCGGCTTATATCTCCGGCGCGATCCCCGCGCCGAGCTGGGGTGACGCGTCGCCGGCAGATTCGGAAAGAACCGGATGTGATAAATGGCAGCGACATTATGTGACACGCCGCTATATGGCGTCTATATTTGCGGCGACCCTGGACAGGCCAGAGCCGCACACCTAGTCTCGGAAGCCATGGGCGGCGAACGGGGGCGACTGCCGGTGCCCGGGCGTCGCGCCGGTCAAAAACAACCCGCGATCGCGGTCGTGCAGACCGTAACAGAGTTCGCGCGCAAGACCGGCGGCCGCCCGTACATCCACCCACGACAAGGGGGATCCATGTTCACGAATCGACGTGGGTTGCATGACATGGAAAATTCACGACTGGAGTTCAGGGTTCTCGGTCCCGTGACCGCGTGGCAAGGGGATCGCGAGATCGCACTGCAGGGGTCGAAGCAACGCACGATGTTCGCGGCCCTGCTGTTCCAGCGGGGCCAGGTGGTGTCGGATCTGCGGCTCGGTGAGCTGCTGTGGGGTGACCGGCCGCCGGCCACCGCCAGCGCCCAGATCCATACCTACGCGTCGCGGCTGCGCAAGCAACTCTCGCCCGCCGTGACGATCCGGCGGCACCACCCCGGCTATCTGCTGCAGGTTTGTCACGGTCACCTCGATCTGGAGCTGTTCGAGTCCAGGGTCAGGTTCGGGCACAGCGCGCTGCGCCTGGGCGGCTACGAGGAGAGCGTCAACTGGTTCCGCTCGGCGTTGCGCCTGTGGCACGGCCCCGCTCTGTCGAACGTCACGGAACACCTCATCCAGATCGAACGCCCGCGCCTCGAAGAGGCCCGCCTGACTGCGCTGTCTTCGCTCATCGACGCGGAGCTGGCGCTCGGCCGGCACGCCCGGCTCATCCCCGAACTCGTCGACCTGGTCATCCAGCACCCCTTGCAGGAACGCTTCCGCGCCCAGCTCATGATGGCCCTCGACCAGGAGGGCTGCCGCGAGGAGGCGCTGTCGGTCTATCAGGAGGGCCGGCGGCTGCTCGCCGAGGAGCTCGGCGTGGACCCGAGCCCCACCCTGCGCTCGGTCTACCAGGCGCTGCTGTCCGGGGAGAGCCCGAAGGTCGCCGTCCCCACCGGCGCGGAAGTCTCCTAACGGATCATCACACGTCACCCAGGAGCCAACATGGATCACGAATTACGCTATCTGCACGCCAACGCCATCATCGAACCGCTGGTGGACCGCTTCTACGCCTGGATGCACACGTTCACGCCGGTCCAGGCGTCGATGAACCTGGCCTTCCTCCAGGTGCCGCTGCTGGAGTCGTACCTGGAGTCGCCTCCCGCGCACGTCGCCGCCTGCGCCAACCCTGAGCTGCGCGGCGGTTACTTCGTCAACGTGCCGGAGAGCCGGGCGGACGAGGTGAAGGCGCTGGTCGCGGCGATCAGGTCGGAGCGCGCGGCGATGCTGGACTTCGCCGAGTCGATCGCGCAGGCCGAGCAGCTGCTGGAGGAGAACGCCACCGGCTTCGACCTCACCCCGCTCTACGCCAAGCTGCCGCCCGCCCTGTCGGGCCTGGTCGAGCTGGTCTACGACACCTACAACCAGCCGTCGCTGCGCTTCCTGGAGCCGCTGATCTACCACAGCCCGGCCTTCATCGAGGCGCGCCAGTCGGTGCAGCTGTCGCTGGAGACCGGGATCGAGCGGCCGTTCATCCTCAGCACGCCGCGCCTGCCGAACCCGGGCGTGGTGGACCTGCCGCTGCCGTTCCGGCACCGGGGCATCGACGCGCTGTTCGACGCCCGGCTGCGGCCCACCACGCCGGCCGCGCTGCGCGAGGCGCTGGAGATCTCCGACGACGAGACCGCGGCGGGCCTCGCCCGGCTGCTCGCGCCCGAGCCCCCCGGACGGCCGGAGCGGCACATCGAGTCGGGCGGCCGGGTCCGCTACTTCGGTCACGCCTGCCTGGTGCTGCAGTCGCCGGAGGCGGCGATCATCACCGACCCGTTCATCAGCGGCGACTCCACGGCGTCCGGCCGCTACACCTACGACGACCTGCCCGACCACATCGACCTCGCGCTGATCACGCACGGCCACCAGGACCACATCGTGCTGGAGTCGCTGCTGCAGCTGCGCGGCCGCATCGGCACGGTCGTGGTGCCGCGCTCCTCCGGCGGCAACCTGTCCGACCCCTCGCTCGCGCTCTACCTGCGGCAGCTCGGCATGGACGTCACCGAGGTCGACACCTTCGACGAGGTGGCCTTCCCCGGCGGCGAGGTGGTGGCCGCGCCGTTCCTCGGCGAGCACGCCAGCCTCGACATCCGCGCCAAGTCCACCTACTGGATCCGCCTGGCTGGCCGGTCCGTCTTCGTCGGAGCCGACTCCTCCGGCGTGGACCCGGCGCTCTACCGGCACGTCCGCTCCCACCTGGGGACGGCCGACATGGCCTTCCTCGGCATGGAGTGCGACGGCGCGCCGCTGACCTGGCTCTACCAGGCGCTGCTGACCCGGCCGGTGCCCAAGCGGATGAGCGACTCGCGCAAGCTCTCCGGCTCCGACGCCGCGCAGGCGGCCGACATCGTGACCGAGCTGGGCACCCGCGAGGCGTACATCTACGCCATGGGCGAGGAGAGCTGGCTGGGGCACGTCATGGCGACCAGCTACAACGAGAGCTCCTACCAGCTGCAGCAGATCGACGAGTTCCTGACCTGGGCGAAGGCGCACGGCGTCACCGCCGAGCACCTGCTCGACCAGCGCGAATGGCGCTGGTGACCGGTGTGGTCCGCCGGCCGGACGGCCGGCGGGCGCCCCCCGGGCGGGCGCCCGGCGGGCCGGGGCGCCCCGCCTGTGCGCCCCCGGGGTGCGGGCGGGGCGCGGGGGCGG